>PBTQ01000008.1 GCA_002729125.1 Acidimicrobiaceae bacterium
GATGTCGGTGTAGAGGTGGACGATGTCGTCGGCGATGGCGAGCACCTGCCGAGGTTCGGCCGCAGCGCACAGCCGGGCGGCGAGGTTGACCGCATGGCCGACATAGTCGTCGCCATCGATCAAGATCACGGGCCCCGTCGTGAAGCCTGCACGCAACGGCAGTGGCGAGCCGGAATCGGTGATCAGCCCTTCGATCTCGACCAGTGCCTCCAAGAGCGGTTCGGGTTCGACTCCGACGAGCATCGCACCGTCGCCCAACCACTTCGCGATGCGAACCCCGTGGGTCGACGCAACACCTCGAACGACCGCACGGAACGCCGACAAGATGTCGACCGCCTCATCGTCTCCCTGCACATCGGTGAACCGGGTGAAACCGGACAGGTCGACGAACGCGAACGATCGCTCAACCCGGGTTGCCCGGGGATGGGACGCATCGTGCAACACATCGGCCATGGCGCAACCGTAGCGATCCGATCCGGCCGGCTCCGGAATCATCGCCGTACCATCGCTCTGTGGACCCCTTCGCCACCCTCTCCGACTGGCCCGGCCGAACCGCCGCTGCCGTCGTTCAACCGGACGGCAGCATCGAGCGATGGGGTGACACCGCCGAGCCGTTTGCGCTGGCATCGGTCACCAAGTTGCTGACCGCAATGACCGTGCTGATCGCCCACGAGGAGGGCACTCTCGACCTCGACGAGCCAATCGGACCCGGCGGCTCGAGCACCGCCGACCTGCTCGCCCACACCGCCGGGGCTGCCCCTGACACCCTTGACCAGCTCGCATCACCCCGCACCCGCCGCATCTACTCGACCTCCGCCTACGACTTCGCTGCCAATGCCGTGACCGCACGCTCGGGGATCGCCTTTCAGGACTATCTCGACGAGGCGCTGATCATCCCGCTCGGTCTGCGCGCCACCCGCCTCAGCGGATCCGCCGGTGCCGGGGCACGGGCCTCCGTCGACGATCTCGTCCGGGTGGTCGACGCCTGGCGTCGGCCTGTCCTCATCGGCGAGACCACCTTGCAGCAGGCCGTCACTGCCCATCTCCCCGACCTCGACGGCGTGCTTCCCGGATTCGGTGCCCAACACCCGAACCCATGGGGTATCGGACCGGAGATTCGTGGCCACAAGGAACCCCATTGGACGGCAGCCGGCAACAGCCCTCGCACCTACGGCCACTTCGGGCAGGCGGGCACGATGCTGTGGATCGACCCGGATGCCCGCACCGCAGCCGTGGCGTTGTGCACCGAACCTTTCGGCCGCTGGGCGACCGAGGCGTGGCCCCGGTTCAGTGCCGACGTGCTGGCATCGGCGACCTGAGCACCCTCCACAACACAACAACACCCCCGGATCGACGAAGGCGGTCGACGGTCAGGTCTGGTGGTGGCGATCGGCGATGAGGCTGATCATTTCGAACATGATCGCCATCGAGCGGTAGCTGGTGATCTGGTTCGGCGAGTCGACGGTCGGCATGAGACACACGACATCACCGCCGATGACGTTCTTGCCGCGGACGCAACGCAAGAGTTCCATCACCTGATCGATGCCGAACCCTTCGATGCCGGCCTCGATGTTGGCCACCCCGGGTGCGACCATCGGATCGAAGCAGTCGAGGTCGAACGTGATGTAGAGCGGGTGATCGCCGATCGTTTCGTCGATGATCGCCATCACCTGCTCGGCACCCATGGAGTCGTAGTCGGTCTTCTTGATGACCGTGTAGCCGAGGTCGTAGGACGGGTCGAGCCATTCCAGACTTCGGGTGTTGCCGCGAATGCCCACCTGCACCGAGTATTGGGGGTCGACGTGACCCTCGGTCACCAGATAACTCGCCCAATGGGCTGCCGACTTCACCGCTCCCATGAAATGGGGGATGTTGTGAAAGGCGTCGGTATGGGCATCGAAGTGCAGGAGGCACGCCTTCTCGCCGCCGGTTAGGTTGCCGCCACCGAGCGCTTGGAGAATGCCTCCGGTGATCGAATGGTCACCGCCGATAGACACCGGCCGACAGCCGGCGGCGTCGAGTCGGGCGTAGTACTCGGTGATCATCTCGATTGAGCGCTCATTGTTGTTTCCTTCGCTAAGCGGCACGTCGCCCAGGTCACGCACCCGGGCCATCTCCCACGGGTCGATGCCGAAGTGGTTGTGGACCCGGCGGCCGATCGCCGACACATTGCGGACGGCACGGGGTCCGAGGTGCTGGTCACGTTGTGTCGTCCCGTTGCCAGTCGAGTGCGGGACACCGACCAGACCGATGTCGGCGTTGGCGGGATCCTCGTCGTGCTCGCATCGGAAAAGGGTCGGGATCCCGTACCAAAAGATCCCGTTCATCAAGCGCTGCTGGTCGTCGAGCTCGGTCATGACCGCACGCTAGATCAGCCGACCCCGACCGATCAGCTCGACGGGCTACGCACCGTCGACGGAGTCCGAGGCACCGACGATGTCGTCGGCCGAATCATCCTCGGGACGACGACCCCGCAACAGGAGCCAAGCGCCGGCGATCGCAATGCCGATGATGCTCATCCAGATATTGATGCGCACCCCACCGATCTCGGTGGCCGGATCGACGCGAATCGTCTCGAGCCACAGTCGGGCGACCAGATAACCGACGACGTAGACCGCGAGCAGCGCACCGCGGCGCAGCTTGCCCGTGCGATCGACCCGCACCAGGAACAGCGTGAGCCCGAGGTTCCACAGCGATTCGTAGAGGAAGGTCGGGTGAAACGTTTCGACCCCGCGGTGACCGGCCGAGGCCGCCGCATCAGGGCCGATCTCGACCGCCCACGGAAGCTCGCTCGGGCGGCCGAAAAGCTCCTGGTTGAAGTAGTTGCCCCAGCGTCCGATCGCCTGCGCCAGAGGAAGCCCGGGAACGATCGCATCGAGCAACGTCGGTTGGTCCCAGCCATTGCGGCGGATCAACCAGAGACCGACGAGAACACCGGCAGCGATACCGCCCGGGATGCCGAGGCCGCCCTCCCAGATCTTGAACGGCTGCGCCCAACCCTCGTCGAAGCGCCAGTCGGTGAGGACGTGGTAGGCGCGAGCGCCGACGAGCCCGGCGGGCACCGCCCACAGCGCAATGGTCGAGATGTCGTCGGGATTGCCGCCGCGGGCCGTCCACCGCCGCTGCGAGAGCAGGACGCCGGCCATCACACCGAAGGCAATCATCACGCCGTAGGCCCGAAGGGTGAGCGGACCGAGTTCGATGACGCTCTCGGACGGGCTGGGGATCGAAGCGAGCATGCGGAGACAACCCTACGCGTCGCCGACAGATTCCAACGGCGCGCCCGACTCCGGAAGCGGCTATCGGATCAGGTCGACAACAGACGACCGCGAGCGGCGCTGAGATCGCCGACCCCGGCGGTGACGGCTGGCAACAGGCCGGGAACACCGGCGAGCCGGTTGGCGGCAAAGAAGCGGGCCATCACGGCGCGATCCTCGGCTTCTTCGGCGCCGAGCGAACGAGCCGAAAGTGCCGCATCGGCCAGGATCTGACCGCCCGTGGTGATGGCCATCATGTTCAGGTACGCCATCGCACCGGCGAGCATGTCGGACGGGTTCGAGCCCGACACCTCGAGGAGATACTCAGTTGCCGCACTGAGCGAATCGAGCGCAAGCGACAACTGCTCCCGCACCGCCTCGAGCCCCTCGACACCCTCAAGGGAGGCGATGGTGGCGCCGATCTCAGCGAGGTGGTCACGGACGACCCCGCCCTGCCGCATCCCGAGCTTGCGACCAGCGAGATCGATCGCTTGGATGCCGTTGGTGCCCTCGTAGATCGGGGCGATGCGGGCGTCGCGGAAATGCTGAGCAGCGCCGGTCTCCTCGACAAAGCCCATGCCGCCGTGGATCTGAACGCCAATGGACGCAAGCTCGACACCCATGTCGGTGCACCAGCTCTTCGAAAGCGGGGTGAGCAATGCAGCTCGCTCGTCGCCCTTGGTGCGCGCGTCCTCGTCGGCACCGCGGTGGGCACGGTCGAGCGCCTCAGCGTTGCGGTAGGTCAAACCTCGCATCGCCGCGATCGTCGACTTCATGTCAAGCAGCATGCGCTGAACGTCAGGATGATCAATGATCGGCGACTCGGTGCCGGGCGCCGCACCGATGGCGCGGCCCTGGGTGCGCTCATGGGCGTAGCCGAGCGCCTGCTGGTAGGCGCGCTCGGCGATGCCAACGCCCTCGACGCCCACGCCGAGACGGGCGTTGTTCATCATCGTGAACATGCAACGCATGCCTTGATGCTTCTCACCGAGGAGGTAGCCGACCGCGCCACCGTTGTCGCCGTACTGCATGACGCACGTCGGGCTGCCGTGAATGCCGAGCTTGTGTTCGATGCTCACACACGTGAGATCATTGCGCTCACCGAGCGTGCCGTCGTCGTTGACGAGGAACTTCGGAACGATGAAGAGGCTGATGCCCTTCGTACCGGGAGGGGAACCGGGGGTCCGGGCGAGCACCAGGTGCACGATGTTGTCGGCGACATCATGCTCACCCCAGGTGATGAAGATCTTTTGGCCGAAGATGCGCCAGGTGCCATCGTCGGCCGGCTCAGCCTTGGAGGTGAGCGCACCCACGTCCGAGCCGGCGTGGGGCTCGGTGAGGTTCATCGTGCCGGTCCACTCACCGCTGACAAGCTTCTGGAGGTAGGTCTCCTTCTGGCTCTCGTCGCCGTGATGCATGATCGCCTCGATGGCACCCCGACTGAGAAGCGGGCCCAGCGCGAACGCCATGTTGGCCGTCGTGGTCATCTCCTCCACGGCCGTGGAGAGCAGCTGAGGAAACCCACCGCCGCCGTAGACCTCAGGGAACCCGATGCCGTTCCAGCCGGACTCGACGAGCTTGCCGTAGGCCTCAGCGAAACCGGGGGCGGTGGTGATGCTGCCGTCCTCGTTGAGCTTGGTGCCGACCGTGTCTCCGTCGCGGTTGGTCGGGGCCACCACCTCATCGAAGAAACGACCCGCCTCAGCAACGAGACCGTCGATGAGATCAGGGTCGGCGTGCTCGTACCCCTCGAGCTTGGCGAGCGCGTCGAGATCGGCCACGTGCCGAAGGGTGAACGTGATGTCCTCGATGGGGCTCCGGAAGTCGCTCATGGTGGCAAAGGGTAGTGGCTCGCCTGGCCCACCGGGCTATCGGCGCAGTGCCCGTTTCACCCACCGATCGAGCCGTTCCCGCGGCACCGCTTCGAGGATCACGCCGCAGCGGGTCGCGATGATCGAGTTGACCTCTGCACCGAGTAGCAGGCCCATGGCCATCAGGTAGAGCCAGAAGAGCAGGCTCAGTGCGCCGCCGAGAAAGCCGAAGATAGCGTTTGCGCCACTCGACGCAAGCCCGAGGTAGGTGCCGAAGCCGAGCGACACGACGGTCCACCACACCGATGCCAGCAGGGCACCCGGAAGCTCGTATTTCCATGGCGACCGATGGTTCGGCGCGATGTTGTAGAGCGAGGCGGCCCAGCCGATCAGCGCGAGAAAGACGACCGGCCAGCGGAACCACGTCCACAGCACGGTGAACCACCCGTCGACACCGAGCCGCTCAGCGAGGTCGGCACCCTCGCCGAAGAGCGGACCCACGACGATCAGCATGAGCACGATCGCGGCGACCACGATCGTCATCACGGTCAGTCCGATCCCGACGATCCGAGTCGAAAGCCAGTTCCGCTGTTGTTCGTGGTCGTAGGCGACATCGAGTGCCCGGACTACGGCGGTGAAACCACGCGACGCCGCATACGCTGCGAGCACCGCACCGACCGTAAAGGCGCTGCCGTTGTCGGAGGCGAACAGATCGCGCACAACACCCTCGACGTTGTTGTCGCCGCCGAGCACGGCCGTGACCTGATCGACCAGCCAGGTCTCGATGTCGGTGGCTGCGGCTGTGCCGAGAATCCCGTCAGCCGAGCCCAGTGCGGCGGCCAGCACGATCAACGCCGGGAAGAAACCGAGCAGGGCGAAGAACGCGATCTCGGCGGCGAGGCCACCAACGCGGTCCTTGGACCACTCGTCGATGATGTCGCGCACGAACCGGTACGACCATCGCCCTACCCGCCTGGCGATAACGCCGACCCGACGCTGCGCACTCGCTCGGCCCACGGCCCAAAGGGTACGGTGCCCGCCGATGGACGACGTCGCGGCATGCACCAACGTGCTCTTTGAAATCGCCGAAGCGATGGACGCCGCGGCCTACGACACCCTCGAGTCGCTGCTCGAACACGCAGCGCTCATCGACGGGGCGAGCGGCTCGGTGCTCGCCAAGGGCGGCGCAGCAGCGGTCGCCCATTTCCGTTCGATCGTGAAGGTCCACCCCGATGGCACCTGGCGAACCAAACACGTCACCACCAACCCGATCGTCGCCGCGAACGACGACGAGGCGACGATTCGCTCGATGTACACCGTCTTCCAGCAAACCGAGACGCTGCCGATGCAGGCGATCATCGCGGGCCGCTACCACGACACCCTGCGCCGAATCGATGGTACGTGGCGCCTGGTCGAGCGTCGCTACTTCGCCGACCTGATCGGGGATCTCTCCAATCACCTCACCTTCGACCTCTGAACCCCGAATGTCGCCGACGGGCGGCTGGCGCCGGGGAGATATCGACGGGAACGTCTCGGAATCCGCATCGGTTGAGCCGATTCCAAACGTACACATACCGTGACCGATCACGCCTTCTCGCCTGTCGACGACGTCGATCTTGTCGCCCGCGACCGACCCCGGCGCTTCGAAGCCGTCGAGTTCGACCTGACGCGTCTCTGCGAACTGAAGGGCACCACCACCGTTTCGGTGTGCGTGCCGGCTCGTGACGAGGCCGAGACCGTGGGGCCGATCGTGCAGACGATCTCGACCCTTCGGCACCGTGGTCTCGTCGACGAGATCGTGGTGATGGACGATCGCAGCACGGACGCGACAGCCGAGGTCGCAGCCGCCGCCGGAGCACGAGTCGTCTCGGTCCCCGACGTGCTCCCCGAGGCCGGCACCGCCACCGGCAAGGGCAATGTGTTGTGGGCGAGCGTCGCCGCCAGTGCCGGTGACGTGATCGTCTGGATCGACGCCGACCTGCGCAGCTTCACACCCGACTATGTCATGGGCCTGCTCGGGCCACTACTCACCGACCCCGAGGTCACCCTCGTCAAGGGTTTCTTCGACCGCCCTGCAGTCGGCGGCGTCGGCGGCGGGCGCACGACCGAACTGATGGCTCGCCCCGTGCTCGCCACCTTCTTCCCCGAACTTGGCGTGATCGAGCAGCCGCTGGGCGGCGAGTACGCGAGTCGCCGCCCGATCCTCGAACAACTCCCCTTCCCCAAGGGCTACGGCGTCGAGACCGGACTCTTGATCGACATCGCTCGCCGCTGGGGTGTCGATCGCATCGCCCAGGTCGACCTCGGCGTTCGGGAACACCGCCATCAGCCATTGAGCGCTCTCTCGTCGCAGGCAATGGAAGTTCTCCACGCCGCGCTCCTTCGAGCCGGGGCCGACGAGGCCACCCTCGGCCGGGTGCTCATGCGCCCCGATGGTGCGCAGGTCGAGGTGCGGGTCGACGAACGACCCCCGCTGATCGAGGTGCCGGGCTACCGCTGACCGCCGGGTGGCCGGCGGGTGGGACCTACACTCGACTCTCATGTTCGAGACCCCGCGCCCTACGGTTCGGTTCCGCCGCTTCCGGTTCGGTCGTGCGACTCGACAACTCGATCGAGCGGCGAACGTCATGGACCTGCGGGCGATCGCGAAGCGTCGCCTGCCGGGTGGGGTGTTCGATTACATCGACGGCGCCGCCGAGGACGAGCGCAGCCTCGCTCGTTCGATGACGGCGATCGCCGACATCGAGTTCAAGCCCCGGGTGCTGCGCGACGTCTCCGAGCTCGCAACCGACATCCGCGACCGCAAGGTCAACGCAATCGAACGCACATCACCCGACGTGGTCGCCAGCGCCAACCCCGGCTGCTCGATGCGCCTCGCCGCCGGCGGTGTCGAGACCATCCATCCGATGCAGTTGATCGACCGGGCCCTTGCCGACGCGGGGCTCACGGCCCGGCCGTAACCCCGGACACATGTCACATCCCGGATCATGTCCGGACAAGGGGTGAATCCCTAGCTTGAGGGGGTCCCCCGACGGGTTTTCGCAGCACACCGGAAGCGGTGGGGTCGCGGGTGATACGAGCACCATGCGCCTTCCATCCGTCCTTAACTCCAAAGCCGTCCTGACCTTGCAGAGCGCCGCTCCCGGCCTGGCCGTCGTCGCCGCCCTCACGGCGGTCGCGCCGCTCGTCAACGAAGCCGTCTCCACCCTGCTCGTCGGCGTGATCCTCGGTGCCCTCGTCGGCAACCTCGGACTCGTTACCGACCGCCTCCAGCCCGGGTTCCAGTTCGCCGCACGCCGACTCCTGCGCGTCGGCATCGTCCTACTAGGACTGCGCCTCTCGCTCACCGATGTCGCCAATCTCGGCACCGTCACGATCATCGTCGTCGTCACCACCGTCGTCGCGACCTTCATCGGCACGCAGCGTCTCGGCACAAGCCTCGGCCTCAGCCCCGATCTGTCGCTGCTCGTCGCCACCGGCTACTCGATCTGCGGCGCCTCTGCGATTGCCGCCGTCGAGGGCTCCACCGACGCCACCGAAGACGAGGTCGCTGTCTCCATCGGACTCGTCACTCTCTGCGGCACGCTCGCCATCATCTCGATCCCACCGCTCGGCGACCTCCTCGGACTCACCGACCGTCAGCTCGGCACTTGGATCGGCGCCAGCATCCACGACGTCGGGCAGGTCGCAGCAGCCGGCTCGATCGCCGGCACGGGCGCGCTCGCCGTCGCCGTCGTCGTCAAGCTCACCCGAATCAGCCTGCTCGCCGGCATTGTCGCATGGGCCAACGTCCGCCGCCGCCCCACCGCCGGCGAACGAACCGACGGCAAGAAGCCGCCGCTCCTGCCGCTCTTCGTGATCGGATTCCTCGTTCTGGTCGTCGTCCGGTCCGCCGACGTGCTCTCCGACGACCTCATCGGCTGGGCCCGCGACCTCGAAAAGACCCTCCTGACCGCCGCGCTAGTCGGCCTCGGCAGCGGCGTCCGGATCGATCGACTCCGTAAACTCGGACCCGCACCACTCCTGCTCGGTCTGAGCGCCTGGATCGTAGTCGCCGGCGTCAGCCTCGCCGCCACCGCCCTGCTGATCTGACCTGCGGACCTACGGTTCTACAATCCCGAACTCGCTGCTGAACTGGTCGAGGTTCTCGAACAGCATCCGCAACGGACCATCGTCACGCGCCGACACGCCCTCGATCGCAAGGAAGCCATCGACATCGACCGCACCCTTCACCGCGTCGGCGAACGCCGCCTTCGTGCAGGTGATCGACGGTGCTCCCTCGATCGCCACCCCCGGGCGGTGATGGATCGCACAGTTGTCGAGCCCAATCGCATGCTCCTCATCGACGTCCGAGAAGTACCAGTTCGACTCGAACGACTCACCCTCCACGTTCTCCGCCTGCAAGCGGATCCCGATCAGCTCCACCAACATGTCGACGTCGAGCTGATCCGTGATCGACCGGGCCACACCCATCGGGAAGCCCTTGTTCCCAGTCCGCAACTCCATCGCTCCCATCAGGTATGAGTCGCGCCACGGACCCGACTCCGACTGGTAGCCAAGCTGCTCGAACGTATCGGCCTGCAACAACCGACCCGGCTCATAGGTCGGATCGGCGAAGACAAGATGGTTGAGCAGTTCCGCCGCCCACCGGTAGTCACCCTCATCGAAGGCCCGCTTCGCTTCGGCATGCACCTGGTCGGGGCCACCCATCGCTTCGACGTAGCGCTTCCCGCTCTCCTCAGGGGTGTGCGGGTTTAGATTGGCCGGGTTGCCGTCGTACCAGCCGATGTAGCGCTGGTACACCGCCTTTGCGTTGTGGCTGACCGTCCCGTAATACCCCCGCGTATGGCTCTGGGTGGCGAAGCACTCAGGCTGCTGGAGATCCTCGGCGATCTCACGCATCGTCATACCGTGGTTCGCTCGACGCATCGTCTGGTCGTGCAACCAGCGGTACATGTCGCGTTGAAGCTCGAGATAGCGCACAGCATCATGGCGACCGAATCGCGGCCAGTTATGGGTGGAGAAGAGCACATCCATGTCGCCACCGAAGAGATCAAGCGCCTCCTGGATGTACTTGCTCCAGCTCAGCGTGTCGCGGGCCTGCGCCCCACGGAACGGCAAGGTGTTGTGCATTGTGTGGGTGCAGTTCTCTGCGATGCAGAGCGCGCCGAGGTCCGGGAACATGAAGTTCATCTCTGCCGGCGCCTCGGTGCCCGGCGTGTTCTGAAACACGACCCGCACACCGTCGAGCACGAGTTCGGTGCCGGTGAGCGCGATCTCCTCGGTGGGTGCAACCAGGTCGGGCTGCGCACGCGGAATCCACTTGCCAAGGCCGCAATCGATATGGCCCTGGGGACCAGGCTGCAGCAGCATGCCGAACTGGTAGAAGGCCCGGCGGCCCATTGCGGGACCAGCGATCAGGTTTTCGGCGACCGCCTCACGCATGAACCCCTCGGGCGCCAGGATGCGCACATTGCCCTTGTCGACCTCTTCGGTGCTGGTCACACCGAGAATGCCGCCGTAATGATCGGTATGACTGTGGGTGTAGAGCACAGTGGTGACGGGACGCTCCCCGAGCGAGGCGTTGGCGAGATCGAGACACGCCTTGGCCGTGAACGACGTGGTGAGTGGATCGATGATCACCCACCCCTCATCACCCTTGATGAAGGTGATGTTAGAGATGTCATAGCCCCGCGCCTGCCAGACGTTCTCGGCAACTTCGAACAGGCCGTGGATCGCGTTATGGCGACCGTGACGCCACAGGCTCGGGTTGACCGACTCGGGCGACTCCTCCTGCTCGCGCAGGAAGTTCCAGTCATTCGTGTTCCACGACAGACCGAACGGCCCCTCGACCTCACCCGACTCGTGCTGAGCGATCAGCCCCCGTGTCGCGCGTTCCCAGTCGTCCTCCAGACGAAGCGACGCGGCGAAGGCGGCGTTGACCGATGCCGTATGGGGAGTAGCGGTCTTGGCGGCGCGGGGATCAAGGTCACTCATGGCGCCATTGTGGCCCAGTACATGCCGGGCAGACGCATACGAGACCGCCCCTCGGCCGGTGCCGTCGCTCAGCCGATCGGCTCGAGTGAGGTCACCCACCACTCGTATTCTTCGGTGTACCCAGCATCGCCGAGGGGGGTATCGAGCACGAAGTCGTAGGTACGCCGCTCCTGCACCGTCATCCCCGTCGCCACATCCACCCACAGTTCGATGAATTCCACATTGTCGGGGTGATCGCCTTCGACGAGTTCGGCAGTAAAAACGATCACCTCACGCTCCTCGCCAGCAACCACGCGCATGACGCGTTCGGTGGTCATGGCACGATCGGCGACGGAGGTCTCGCTCTGACAACGCCATGACGTGGCATCAACCGACACGGGACTCGCGCTGCAGGAACGAACGGCGAGGTCGTCGAGCCCAAAGAAGCTGTGGAAGATCCGCTCGGTTCCGAGTTCGATGCCGTTTTCGGTCTTGCAGAACTCGAGGCTTTGCCAACGCTCGACGAGAAAGTCGGTTCGGATGTCGACGCCACACTCGACCGGTGTGACGGTGACGAATCCCTCGTCGGGGTACGTCCGCTCGGCGCCGGTGGCGAGATCCAGTTGCTCGCCACCCCGCAACGCCACCGGGTAGACACCGTGTTTCGGCAGGCGAAGTCCGGCCGCTATGGGTTCGGTCACCACCGTGGTGGTCGTCGAAGTGGCCGCCAGCTCGCTCGAGCCGTCGGACTCGGAGACATCGTTTGAGGCGGGCGTCGACTCGACGGCATCGACATCGTCAGCCCCACCGTCCTCAGCAGCACGCTCGTAGCGATCGACGACGTCAGCGACGCTGATCTCGGTTGTGGTCGTCCGCAGGGCGCGTACGCCGATGACGCCAACGACCAGCACGAGTGCGGCCAGGAACAAGAATATCCGAGGGGAGAGACGAGTCATGAGCGAGATCCTTAAGGGGTGTTTCGGGGGTGTTGACGACTGCAGCGGACAGCTCTGAGCGGAGTGGCTCGAGCTGACCTTGCCGCAATCCAGCTGGCACGTCGTGCATGGTCGACAGATCGGCGAGAGCGGCGTCCACCAGCGATTCACGCTGCGTGCCGAACAGATTTCGGAGATCGAGCAGGCGATCGACAGCGACCGCCGTCAGCAGGGATGTTTCCACTGCGCCGGACACTCACTGCTCGAGCAGAAGGACCGGATCGGGAGTGGCGACCGTTCCGCTGCACGCCGTGGGCCCGTGACCGACTTCGGTGAGGCCAAACCGAACCCTCCGGGTGCGCCAAAACGACCGCACGCCGGCCCGGGGGGGAGGGCCGGCGTGGGTGCAGGGAGCCCTTCGCCACGGTGTTGGGGGGGGGAGCAACACCGCATCGACTGTCAGGGCAACCTATTTGAGATCGGATAACGCTCGCTGCCTGGGGGTATGGGGAGGGCTTCGGGCGCCGTTTCGGCGATCTCGAGAGTTTCGTTTAAATCGTGGCCTTCGTCGTGATGGCTATATTCTCCGGAGTGAGGGATGGTTTGTCGGTGCCTGTGTAAGCACGCTCATGGAAAGTTTTGACCGACCACAACAAGGTCAAACACATCCGATGCAATTTTCTGGCGGGACGTAGTCGGGCGCGTCCGGCCAGACTGGGGGACCGTGAACTCCGACCGTGGACCACTGTTTAATATCGACACCATCGCCGACGGCCACGCGCTCCCCCGCGTGCTCATTGCGGCACTCGAGGAGACCAGTTCACCGGTCTGCATCACCACCGCCGACCTTGATGCGCCCGGCCCCACGATCGTGTACGTCAACCCGGCCTACAGCCAGATGACCCGCCGCAATCGCGCCGATGTGATCGGCCGATCCCCGAGGATCATGCAAGGGCCGCTCACCGACCGTGCCGTACTCGATCGTCTCCGAGACGATCTCGCCGCCGGGCGGCCCTTCAGCGGCGAGACGATCAACTATCGCGCCGACGGGGAGCCGTTCCACATCGCATGGAGCATCGACCCGGTGCTCGACGACCACGGTGTTGCCACCCACTATGTGGCAACCCAGCAAGATGTCACCGCCGAGGTTGTTGAGGAGCGGGTGCGTCTCGCCGAGGAGGGTCTCGACACTGCGCTCGTCGATGCACTCGGCTCGCCCTCGGATACGGAGGCTGCGCTCGCGCTCCTGCTCGACGCAGCCGCCGTCGGCGCAGGACGAGTCGCCGGCTATGGAACGGCCGAGGTGGCATTGCGAGATCCGGTGCTCGGACAGCTCCGAGCGAGCGTTGACACCAGCGCCGAACCGCCGGCAAATTCCAAGGTCGCCGTCGAGGTTCGAGTCCCGATGACGCGGGTCGATGGCGTGACGATCGGAAGTATCACCATCGGCAACCTCCGCGCCGACGAGCGCAACATGATCGATCGGCCGAGCCTCAACCGTGTCGCCGGGCGGGCGGCAGCGGTGATCAGCGGTCTTGCCGAGTACCAGCGTCAGCGACGCACTGCCCTTCGCCTGCAGGAGGCGATGCTCCCCCGAGTCGATGCAGCGCCCGACGGCTTCGAGATCGCCAGTCGCTACCTCCCGGCCGACGATGGCGTCTACGTCGGCGGCGATTGGTTCGACGTGATCGAGACGGCAACCGCCATCGTCCTTGTCGTGGGCGACGTGAGCGGCCACGGCATCGACGCCGCCACCACCATGGCGCGGCTCCAGACCCTTACCGCCGCTGAGATCCGAGCGGGGCGGCCGATCGATCAGGTCTTCGACGTTCTCGACCGTGCCTGCCGCGACGACGCCACGATGGCCACGATGGCACTTGCCACGATCTCGACCGGCAGCGAAGAAGCCCTGATCTGGTCGGCCGGGCACCTTCCGCCGGTTCGCTTTGGGCCCGATGGCGCAACGCTGGTTGGGGTTTCCCCGATCCCACCGCTCGGACATCTTCGGGGCGAACAACCAACCGCCACGACCACACCGCTTTCTGATGGCGAGAGCCTGCTCTTCTTCACCGACGGACTCGTCGAGCGGCGACGGGAGCCACTCCCCGAGGGGCTCGATCGCCTCCGTGCTGCGCTCGCCCGCGCCGTTGGCCCACTCGACAACATCATCGATTCGGTGATCACGTCTCGCAACGCGGAGGACGATACGGCGGTGGTGGCCGTTCGGCGGCACCTGTCAGCCGACGAGGAAGAACCACTATCACCTCGCTAGTCTCCGCTCATGGCTGCTGAGCTGCTCGTCGACGAACTGGGCCCCGATCTTCTTCGCGTAGTCGGGGAGATCGACACCCACACCGCTCCGACGCTTGCGGAGCGGCTCGCTGACGTTCCAGCACACACGGCGCTCGGCATCGACCTCACGAGTACGAGCTTCATCTCGTCGGCCGGTCTCGCCGTGCTGCTCGCTGCTGCAGAACTACTCGAAGCCGGTGGCGGCTCGCTCCGCCTCCTCGGCGCGAGCGAGACCGTGGTCCGACTGCTCGAGCTGTCAGGCCTTGCGGGCCGGCTGCCGCTCGCCGACGAGCTCGGCGACAACCACTGACCGACCGTTCTCGGCCTGCAGGCGCAGATCCGCACTGAGCGCCGCCACGATCCGCAAACCACGGCCCCGAGCACCTGACTCAGCCCATGCGCTCGCGAGCACGGGCTCCTCGGGCCCACGGTCGTTGGCGACCTCTACTCGCAAGGTCGGACCCTCGGCCACCACAGTCAGATCGATCGCCGGAGCGTCAGTGTGGTCGATCGCGTTGGCAACGAGTTCGGTGACCACGATGTCGACATCGATCGACGGCAGTCGATCATGGTCGGGCCGGGCACCGAGCCACGCCCGCACCTCATGTCGAAGCGACGACAGATTGAGGTGCGACGAAGGAATCGACGCGTGGAAGGAAGCGACAGCCATGACAATGAGAAGTCTTGCCGTTCCGGACGTCAATGAAACCAACAGCCGAGAGTCGGCCCCTTCACGACAGGTACGCTGTGGCCAATGCCCCTTGGAGGTACATGATGTCGCCGCCCCCCACCGCAGCCGTTCCCGACGAAGCGGTCGTTGTCTCGGTGCCCGCCGACCCCGCCTACTTTCGTGTGCTTCGTCTCACCGCTGCGGTGGTTGCCGGTGAGCTCCTTGATGTCGAAGCCGTCGAGGACGCTCAGATCGGGGTCGAAGAAGCGGCGTCGATCCTGCTCGACGCAGGGCCGACCGGTCGGGTCGAGGCCGCCTTCTGGTGTTCGAACGAGCGGCTCTGCGTCCGGCTTTATAGCGAGACCGGCCCCGTTGCCGACGCTGCTGACGATTTTCGCCGCACGATCCTCTCGGCCGTCGTCGACAGCGTAGCGATCGACCACGACGCCGGCGCAACGACGGTCGAGTTCGACAAATCGGCGTGAGCGACGCGCCGCTTGACGACCGTTTCGTCCGCTTTGCCGCAACCGGCGACGAGGCGTTGCGCAACGAACTGGTGCTCGAGCATCAGGGGCTTGCGATCGCGTTCGCTCGCCGTTACGCCCGCAGCGCACGCGACAATGATCTTGAACAAATTGCCCTCGAGGCGCTGATCCTCGCTATCAACCGCTTCGACCCCGAACGAGAAGTTCGCTTTTCGACCTACGCCGCTCGAGTTATCGATGGTCGGCTCAAACAGCACTTCCGCGACGACGGTTGGGACATCCGGGTTCCCCGGTCGATCAAACAGCTGGCGGTCGCCGTCCGCTCGACAACCGGCGAGCTGACCAACGAACTGGGAAGAGTGCCGTCACCCGCAGAACTCGCCGACCGTCTCGGTGTCACGGTCGACCAGATCGCACTTGCGCTCGACGCAGCCAACGCCCACCGAGCCGGCGAACTCGATACCGATCCATCCCACGACGAGACATGGGATGTCGTCGACACCGGCCTCGTTGTTCCCGAACTGCTCGAAGGGCTGCCGGAGCAGGAGCGTGCGGTCGTCTCCCTCCGGTTCTACGGCGAGCTCTCCCAGAGTCAGATTGCGGAGCGGATCGGCGTCAGCCAAATGCAGGTGTCGCGCCTGCTTCGTCGTGCCCTGGCAAGACTCCGCACCGAGATCGGCGACGCCTGACAGAGGGCGAGTCCGCGTTCGGGCCGGCATGACGGCCGTGGCGGGCGGGTCAACCTGGGTCAGAGGGCAGCATTGACATGCAGCTTCCCCACACCCCCCTTGGCGTAGGGCCCCCAAGGAGCAGAGTTCGACTCACACCGAGACGTCTCGCCACCACCATCCTGATGGACCCGACCGCCACAGCGACCCTCACCCTAGGGAAGGTCGCATGTGAACGAAAAGGGAACTTCATGTGGATTGCGCGGGGATTTCGCGTCGCTTGTCCACAAGCGTTCACAACCCCGTCGCACTACGGTCGGGCCTCGTGCGCCAGCTGCTTCCCACCCCACTCGATGCGGTTGACCCGCTCACCCTCTATCCCTTCGATCATCGCCCCCGCCCGGCCAGTCGACCGTGGCTCATGGCGAACATGGTGGCGAGTGTCGATGGTGCGATCGCGATCGACGGCGTGAGCGGTGGGCTCGGCGGCGATGGTGACTCCATGGCCTTCCGGGCGATCCGAGCGAGCTGCGACTGGATCGTGGCGGCAGCGGGCACCATTCGGGTCGAGCGCTATCGGATCCCCAGAGCCACGGAGGAAACCGCAGCAGTGCGCGTCGCCACCGGCCGCAGTGAGGCACCGCGACTTGCGGTGGTGAGCGCTTCGGTCGATCTCGACCCCGAACTCCCGCTCTTCGCAGACCAGCGCTACGGTGAGGCCCGGCCACTCGTGATCACCGGCGCGAACCCACCGGCGGATCGTGTCGAGGCCCTCGCGGGACGAGCCGAGTGGCATCACACCGATACGGAACGCCCAACCGCTGAGGGTGTGCTTGCTGCGCTCGGCGAACGAGGTGCGGACGTCGTGCTCGCCGAAGGCGGCCCGACGTTCAATGGTCAGCTGCTCGACAGCGGCCTCATCGACGAAATCTGCCTCTCGATCTCGCCACACCTGGTGGGCGGAAGCTCGAGCCGCATCGTCAACGGAAGCGCAGCCACGATCCCTGCCGACCTGCGGCTGGATCGCTTGCTCGAACACGACGATGCACTGTTCGCCCGATACATTCGGACGTGACCGGAAGGCTCAGTCAAGCCAGTGGACCGGCACCACGAGCTGCTGGCCAGGCTGAATCTGGGACCCACCGGCAAGGTCGCTGAGCTGGTCGACGAGTGCCCGGGGATCGCCCTCCGGTGCGAGAGCGCTCGCAATACCCCACAGGGTGTCGCCGGGCTGCACGACAACGCTGACCGACTCGGTGAGCTGACCTTCGGGGAACGGCGTAGCGTCGGCCCGCTGCATGAACGACACCACCCCGAGCACGAGTCCGACCACGATGGCCACCACTGCAAGCCGGCGACGCCGGTAGACGTTCGCCTGATCGGTGACCGGCAGGCGGTACACCACGGCCAGGGGCGCAACCTCGGTGGGCGCCTCATCGAGTGCCGGCACGATCTGCAACACCGGACGCCGGGCCGAGGCGAGCGAGGGATCGTCAACGGTGCGGGGCCGGAAGGTGGTCTGCGGGGCGGGAGCGAAAGCAGCAGTCATGGGAGTCAGTCTCTTCAGGGGGTGTGACACACCCGGAGGCGATGGAAGGTTGTCGCCGCCCCGGGCCCCTCCGAGAGGGATTTCGGAGCGAAGTTCCCGGGTACTTGACACCGAACGAATGTTTGGCGAACATGTGTGCGGCGAACAACTGTTCGACTATTCAACCCGAACACCTGTTCGTTTGTCAACCATCGACCACAAGAAATCCCCAACTTGTCCACAGGCCGCCCGCCAAAGGCGGGGAAACAGCCCAACGGAGGTCCCCATGTCCGACACACTCACCACTCGACAGCGAGAAATCCTCGACTGCATCGTCGAGCATCAGAACGACCGGGGCTACCCCCCGTCGGTGCGTGAGATCGGGGAGGCGGTCGGCTTGAAGTCACCGGCAACCGTCAAGGCCCACCTCGACAACCTCAAAGACGCCGGCTACCTCCTGCGCGATCCGGCCAAGCCCCGCGCCATCCAGGTGCGTTACGAAGGCCTTTCCGGTGCGAGCGCCGAGCGCCGCCCCGTCCGCCATGTTCCACTCGTCGGCGATGTCGCCGCCGGCACCGATGTGCTCGCCTCCGAGAACATCGAAGAGGTCGTCCCGATGCCCGCCGACCTCACCGGCGAGGGCGAGCTGTTCATGCTGCGAGTACGAGGCGAATCGATGGTTGACATCGGGATCTTCGACGGCGACTTCGTGGTCTGCCAGAGCCAGACCACCGCCACGAAAGGCGACATCGTCATCGCTGGTATCCCCGGTGAGGAAGCCACGGTGAAGACGTACCAGGAGCGCGACGGCATGATCGTGCTCGTCCCCCACAACGCATCGCTCAGCGACATGGTGTTCGATCCGGCCGAGGTGCAGATCTTCGGCAAGGTCGTCACCGTGATGCGTAAGCTCTGACTCGAGCAGAGCGGGCATCAACATGCTCGCCCCGCCCACCGAACCGCTGTACGGCCGGGCGGCTGAGGATCAGACGCCGTTGGTGATCACGTCGAGCAGCGCAGCGTGAGTGTCGACCACCCACGCCCGCTCGACATATTCGCCCTCGGTGTGCGCGATGGTGGCGTCGCCAGGACCGAAATTCGAAGCGGGCACACCCCGGTCGGCAAAGAACGCAACGTCGGTCCAGCCAAGCTTGGCGCGCACCTCGAGGCCGTTCCGTTCGACCAGCGCCTCGATGAGCGGATCACCGAGCCCGGGGCGGGCGGCGGGCGAGAGATCGGTCACCTCGACGGTATCGCCATCCTGCAGCGCCGGTGCTAGCACGGAACGCACGTGGGCCACGGCCTCCTCGCTGGATCGATCGGGGGCGAAACGATGGTTGATCCGCACCATGGCCGAATCGGGCACGACATTGCCGGCAACGCCACCTTCGACATGCACCGCCTGCAGTGCCTCACGGTACACGCACCCTTCGACGACGGGACAGCGGGCCTCGTAGGCCTCGACGATCGCAAGAAGCTCACCCAGGCGATGAATCGCATTGCGTCCCATCCACGGGCGAGCGGTGTGGGCTCGGGCCCCCTGAAGGGTGACCTCGACCCGCAGGGTTCCCTGACAACCGGCTTCGAGCGTCCCGAGGGTCGGCTCGCCGAGCAAGGCGACATCTCCATCGAGCAGATCGGGTCGCTCGGCTTCGATCTCGCGCAGCCCGTTGTGGATCACCGCCACCTCCTCGCGCGCATAGAACACGTAGGTGAGGTCGACAGCCGGTTCGGTGACGGCGCGGGCGAGCTCGAGCATCGTCGCCAGTCCGCCCTTCATGTCGCTGGTGCCAACGCCGTACATCCGGTCACCCTCGATGCGGGCCCCGGCGTTGCCATTGGCCGGCACCGTGTCGGTGTGACCACCGAGAACGAGTCGTCGATCACGGTCGAGCGTGGTGCGGGCGACCAGGTTGTCGCCGATGCGATCGACGGTTAGATGTGGGCACGCCCGAAGCTCCGCCTCGATGACCGCCACGATTTCCTGCTCGTTGAAGCTTTCGGACGCAATGTCGACGAGCGCGGCCGTGAGGGCGAACACGTCGCCGGTAGGCAGGCTTGGGGCGACCACGTCGGTCACGAGATCAGACCGCTTGACCATGATCGCGGAGGATGCCGTTGAGGGCAGACTTGTCGTGTCGCTGTCCCTCTTCGAGACGCTTGAGGACGAGCACAGCAGGAAGTCCGAACTCGCCCCCCGGGAAGCGCTTCGGACGAGTGCCGGCGACGGCGACGCACCAGGACGGCACCTCGCCTCGACCAAGCTCCTCACCCGTCTCGACATCGATCACGGGCATGGAGCCGGTAAGGATCGCGCCGGCGCCGAGCACCGTGCCCTCCCCTACCCGGGCACCCTCGGCCACGATGGCTCGACTGCCGATCATGCACTCATCACCGATCATCACAGGAGCGGCCTGAGCGGGCTCAAGCACACCACCGATCCCGACACCACCCGACAGATGGACGTTCTTGCCGATCTGGGCGCACGAACCGACGGTGGCCCACGTGTCGACCATGGTGCCTTCGCCGACGTAAGCGCCAATGTTGGTGTAGCTCGGCATCATCACCACGCCGGGGGCTTGATAGCTACCCCACCGGGCCTGGGCTCCGGGCACCACGCGGACACCGCGCTCCATGTAGTCACTCTTGAGGGGGATCTTGTCGGCGTACTCGAACGGTGCGTGCTCAATGGTCTCCATCTTGGAGATCTTGAACAGCAACAGGACAGCGTATTTGCACCACTGGTTCACGGTGACCGAGCCGTCGGGGTTCCACTCCGCGACACGGGCCATGCCGGTGTCGAGGGCGTCTATCGCCTCGTGCACGGTGGCAACGACCTCTGGGTCGTCGGCGCCGAGGCTGTCGCGGCCCTCCCACAGGGCTTCGATCCGGGATTGCAGATCACTCATAGAGCGGCAGGCTAGCTGGGCGATCCCGATAGGCCGTGGTCGGCGAGTCGCTTACGCCGTGAGTCGATCTGTTGCGGTGCGGAGATCATCGGAGGGCTGAACGGCAGCGAACCGGACATGGTCCGTGCGGCTGCCGTAGAACTCGCTCGGGCTGACGATCACACCGGCTCGCTCGGCAAGGGTTCGGGCGAGCGCCCAGGAATCACCGTCGGGGGCTGCGGCCCACAGGTAGAAGCCACCACCGGGCAGCTCGCCATCAGCGCCGGCCACCCGCAACAGGGCGAGGCCGAGCTCGAGACGTTCTCGATAGATCTCCCGCTGCGCGTCGACGTGCTGCTGTTCGTCGAAGGCGGCGGCGGCTGCCGCCTGAACCGGACCGGGCACCATCAAGCCTGCGTGCTTACGGACCTCGCGCAGGTACTGCACAAGGTCGGTGTCCCCGGCGTAGAAGCCGGCTCGGACGCCAGCGAGGTTCGAGCGTTTGGAGAGCGAGTGCAGCGCAAGCACGTTGTCGGTGCCGTGCTGCAGGATCGACTGTGGCCCTCCATCCCAGGTGAATTCGATATAGCACTCGTCGGAGAGCACGGTGACGTCGTGTTCTCGACCGAACGCTGCAGCAGCCGCGAGGTCGTCGATGCCGCCCGCCGGATTTCCGGGCGTGTTGACCCACAGGCACAGTGCCCGGGCGGCGTCATCAGGATCGATGGCGGCGAGGTCGATGCGCCACTGCTCGTCGACAGGCACGGCGACGGCTCGACAACCCGAGAAGATGGCACCTTGCTCGTAGCTCGGGTACGACACCTCGGGGTAGAGAACGGTGTCGCGGTCGGGCCGGCGCATCCGCAGATAGTGCGGGGTACCAGCCACGAACTCCTTGGTGCCGATGGTGGCCCCGATCTGTCTCACAGGATCGACATGGACATCGGCGATACGAGCCATCCATCGGGCGGCAGCCTCCCGGAACGCGAGCGACCCAATCGAGGGCGGATAACCCCGTTCGGCGTTCGACGACGACAGCGCCTCGATCACCGACGCTGGTGGCGGATCGATCGGCGCGCCAATCGAGCAGTCGATCACCGAACCAAAACGGTCCTGGGCGACCGCTCGCAGTTCGTCGAGCAGGTCGTAGGGATACGGCGGTGGGTCGTACGGCGTCTGGTACGGATGCGTCGTCTCGCTCACCATTCGACCTCTTCGTGGGGCTGCTGTGACGGTACTTCGCCATCGACGGTCAGCACGTACTCGCGCAAGTGTCCGAGCGACGCCGGCTCAAGCCGGGCCTTGAGCCGCATCCCGTGTTCCTCCGCGCCCTCCGACAAAACCTGACCCTCGCGGTGTACTGAGGCGAGCACGTCGCCGCGATCCCAGGGGATCATCAGCTCGGCGAGCGCGGTCATCGACCGAACCCGATCACCGATCACCGCCCTGAGCTGTTCGAGGTTGAAGCCGGAATGGGCCGAAACGGCGACACTGCCCTCGTACTTTTCGGCCAAGCGTTCGGAACCATCGCCTTGGTCACCCTTGTTGAAGACGAGGAGCTCAGGCACATCACCTGCCCCGATCTCCTCGAGCACCTCACGTACGGCGTCCATCGACCCGACCGGGTCGTATCCATTCCCATCGACAACGTGAACGAGCAGGTCGGCATCGCGAACAACGTCGAGGGTGGTTTTGAAGGCCGTGACGAGCTGATGAGGCAGCTTGCGGACGAACCCGACCGTGTCGGTGGCAAAGACCATCTCACCGCCGAGCAGGGCAAGGCGTCGAGTGGTGGCATCGAGCGTGGCGAAGAGTCGATCCTCGACATGAACATCGGCACCAGCAAGACGGTTGAGCAGCGACGATTTGCCGGCGTTGGTGTACCCGACGAGGGCGATCGCCCGGTTGCGGGTGCGAGAGCGCTGTTTTGACTGCGTCTCGCGATGCGCCTGGACCTTGCGCAGGTCGGCTTCGAGCTTGTGTACCCGACGCACAAGACGGCGACGGTCGACCTCGAGCTGGGTCTCACCCGGGCCTCTAGTGCCGATTCCGCCGCCCTGCTGGGAGAAGGTGCGGCCACTTGAGCGAAGACGCGGCAGGCGGTAGCGCAGTTGGGCAAGTTCCACCTGGGCCTTGCCTTCCTGACTGCTGGCGTTCTGGGCGAAAATGTCGAGGATGACGGCGGTGCGGTCGAGCGCCGACCGGCCGAGAATTTTCTCGAGGTTGTATTGCTGGGCCGGGGTGAGCTCGTCGTCGAAGACGACCGTGTCGGCATCAATTGCGTTGGCCGCCGCCTTGATCTCCTTGGCCTTACCCGAACCGACGTAGGTGGCCGCATCGGGTGACCCACGACGCTGCACGACGCGGTCGAGCGCGTCGGCACCGGCAGTGTCGACCAGCAGCGCCAGCTCGTCGAGCGAGGCATCGGTCTGTTCTGGATCGTCGCCCCCAAGGGTGACGCCAACGAGCACAATGCGCTCCCGGAAGGTCCGCTCGATGAGGCCGCCGGACTCGCCGCCGTAGTCGCCGAACGCGCCGCGGTGGCTCTCTTCGGCGTCGGTGATGAGGCCGGACACGTCGTCGTTCCGGTCGAACTCGTCGATCAGGTCGTCCGTATCGAAGATGTTCGGGAGCTCGCGCTCGCCGTTGCTGCCCTCGTCAGGCACCCGGCCCCCCGAGGTCAGGGACGAGGAGGTCGGCCACATGGGTCGCCGGGCCGGTGAGGGTGGTGGGATCACCCACGTCGACCAGCGCATCGCCGCCGGGCATGCGCACAATCACCTTGCGACCGACCAAGCCCCAGCGATGGAAGATGTTGGCCGAGACGGTGGCGCCGGTGCCGCAGGCGTTGGTGATACCGGCACCTCGCTCCCAGACGCGATGGTAGAGCTCGTCGGTGCCGCTCACGGTCACGAAGTGCACATTGGCGCCGTCTTCGAAGTGAGCTTCGATTGCGGGTCCGACGAGGGCCAGGTCGATCTCGTCAGGGTCGCCGACCTCGCAGACGACATGCGGATTGCCGATGTCACCTGTTTTCCAGCGCTTCACCGACGCAACTGGCGCACCGACAGCCTCCATTAGGTCAGCAACGACAGGAACAGGCCCAGGGCGCACCACGCCCATGTCAACCCTGGCGGTCACGACGTGGGGCTCACCGGTTTTCTGCACCGTGCACTCCCGCACACCGGCTGGGGTGGAGACCTTGAGGTGGAGATCGTCGAGGCCATGCGCCTGAGCAACCGCCTGGGCAAAGCAGCGTAAGCCGTTACCGCTCAGAGCGGCAGGGCTGCCATCGCTGTTGAACAGCCGCATGACGATCTCACCCTCATCGTCATGTTTGGGTCCGGGCGGCAGGCCGAAGATCAACCCGTCGGCACCGATGCCGGTGCGGCGATCACACCAGGCGCGGGCGCGCGTGACGGCGTCGAGTGGAAGGTGTTCGGCGAGACAAACGAGAAAGTCGTTGCCAAGACCGTGGTGCTTAGAGAGACGGATTGGCGTCGGCGCAGGGGCCATGGCCCTATCATCGCAGGGAACGAGTGAACTTCGACAGGTTGTTCGGCCGAATGCGATCAGCGACCGGTAGCCGCCGACCAATGTTCGACGACCGCGTCGACGTCCGGCGGAGCATCGACCCAGTGGATGCGGGGATCGCGTCGGAACCAGCGCTCCTGCCGGCGGGCGAACTGACGGGTTCGGGTGATCGCGAGGTCGATGGCTTCCTCGCGGCTGCATTCGCCGGCGATGTGCATGAGGAGCTCTCGGTACCCCAGCGCCTGCCTGGCCGTTCGGCCCGGGGCCTGCTGGGCGAGCCATCGGACCTCGTCAAGGAAACCTTCGGCCATCTGCTGCTCGTACCGCTCAGCGATTCGCACGTTGAGGTTGGCTCGATCCCATCGCAGGGCGACCTGCACGAACTCGGACTCGCTGTAGGTATCGAGCCCGGGCCCGAACGAGGAGAACGGCCGCCCTGAGCCGAGGGTGACCTCGAGCGCCCGCACGACACGGCGCCGGTTCGTGGGCTCAATCCGTGAAGCCGCAGTGGGGTCGAGTTCGGCAAGGCGGGCGTGAAGTCCCTCCGTGTGGGGGTCGGTCTCCAGCTCGGCCGCCACGTCGGGAAACCGTCCCGGGATCTCCAAGTTGTCGATGACCGCCCGAAGGTAGAGACCGGTGCCGCCGACGAGGATCGGCACCGCTCCTCGCTGGCGGACGCTGTCGATTGCGTCGCGGGCGAGCGACTGGAACTCGCTGACGGTGAAGGCGTGGGACGGGTCGACCAGATTGATCAGGTGGTGTCGGACGTGGGCCTGCTCCGCTGCCGTGGGTGTGGCGGTGCCGACGTTCATCCCGCAGTAGACCTGCATCGAGTCGGTCGAGATCAGCTCTGCCTCGCCGCCAACCGTGCGAATGCGATCAACGAGCGCAAGCGCGAGCGCCGACTTGCCAGACGCAGTGGAACCGAGGATCGCCAGCGGGTGGTTCCGGTGGGGAGCCCAAACGTCGGTCATGGCGCATCGACCGGTTCGGCAACACCGACCTCCTCGGCGACCGTGCCGAGGAGCTGGCAGGTGTCGAGACGGCGGACATCGATGTCGTCAAGCCCGTATGCATCGAGAAACGGAGCAACGATGGCGGGCCCAAACCGGAGCGCCAACGCAACGGCCGCACGCGCAAGATCGAGGTGACGATCGCCCACCACGGTGTCTCCCATCACGATCATCGAACCGTCACGCTGTAGCTCGACCATGCCGAGGTCGAGGCCCAGCGTGATCGCTACCTCGGCGGTGTTGGTCTCAGGAAGGGCGGCAACGGTCTCAACGGCGAGGCACGCCATCTCGTGGTGGGAACGGTCGAGGTACGGACCGGAGTCGAAGATGGCGTCGTCCTCAGCCTCGGTGGCAGCCCACACGACAGACGCGAAGAGCGCCAGATCGACCCGACCATCGGTGCTCGGCGCTGTCGTGTGCTTGGCAGCGAGGGCGCGTCCGAGGGCGCGGGCGGCCTGTTCGGGATCGATCGGAACGGTCGGATCCGAGAGGGGAATGCCCTCGGGGTCGGTAGGGCCGGCCATCGGCTCAGCCCGAAACGACCGGGATCCGGGTGCGGTGACGGGCCGGAATCGTGATCTCGACAAGCTCACCCAACAGATGATTCGTCTTCGCGTCGAGCACACGAACGGTGGCGTAGGTCCCGGGCTTGATCGGTGACGGACTCGGGAAATGGATAAGGGTGTTGCGGCGGGTCCGGCCGGTGAGCACCGACGGATCCTTCTTGCTGGGCCCTTCGACCGTCACTTCCTCCACCAAGCCGACCCGGCTTTGGTTGGCCTTCAGGCTCGAGCGCTCGATCACTGTGCGCAGGCGTTCGTAGCGTTCGACGGCGACCTCGTGGGGTACCGCGAGCTCGGGCTGTTGGTCGAGCAGTTCGGCTGCTTCGGTGCCCAGGCGGGGGGAGAACACGAAGGTGAAGGCGCTCGCGAACTCGGCTGCGGCCGCTACCTCTAGGGTGCGCTCGAAGTCGTCGTCGGTCTCGCCGGGGAACCCGACGATGATGTCGGTGGAGACGGCCAGGCCGGGAATGGTCGCCCGGGCCTCTGCGAGCTTTTCGAGGAAGCGCTCGCTCGTGTAGCCCCGATGCATCAGCTTCAGGACTCGGTCGGATCCGGCCTGCAGCGGGAAGTGCAGGTGCTCACAGACCTCGGGCGTCTCGGCCATGGCCTCGAAGGTCTCGGTGCGCATGTCTTTGGGGTGCGGTGAGGTGTAGCGGATCCGGTGCACACCCTCGATCGCTCCGATGTCGCGGAGCAGGTCGCCGAACAACGGACGAGCACGACGGTCGGTCATCCAACGGTCGCCGCACCAGAACGCATCGCCCTCATCGGCGTCACCCTCGCTGATGTCGAATGCCCGCCGGGCAAGAGCAAGGTCGCGGCCATAGCTGTTGACGTTTTGACCGAGGAGCGTGATCTCGCTGACTCCGTCGGCGGCGAGGTCACGCGCTTCATCAACAAGTTCGCCGAAGGGACGAGAGATTTCGGGGCCGCGAACGGCGGGCACGATGCAGAACGCGCAGGTGTTGTCGCAGCCGATCTGGATCGTGAGCCAACCGGCGTGGTCGACCTCTCGCCGGGTAGGCAATGCCGACGGGAAGGCATCTTGGTCGTCTCGGGCGGTGGCCTCGAGGATCTCGACGATTGGGCCGTGCTCTTGGGCGTGATCGAGGAGTTCGAGCGCGCGGTGCACGTTGTGTGTGCCGAAGACGACGTCGACATGGCCCGCACGATCCATGATCGTGTCACGGTCTTTTTGGGCGAGACAGCCACCGACGGCGATCTGAACATCGGGGTTCTGTTCTTTCAGCACCTTGAGGTGGCCGAGCGCCCCGTAGAGCTTGTTGTCGGCATTCTCACGGATGCAGCAGGTGTTGAGGACGATCACGTCGGCATCAGCGACATCGTCGACGCGGTTCATGCCGTCGGCCTCGAGCAAGCCGGATATCCGCTCAGAGTCGTGCTCGTTCATCTGACAGCCGTACGTCTTGACGACGTAGGACTTGCCTTGACGGCTCACAGCGGTGTCGCTCACCTGATCGGTCACGCCTCAGAGGTTACCGACAGCGGCACGCAGGCCGTGGTGCGGTCGGTAACCGACTCCAGCGCCAACCCCTGAACCGCCGCCAGAAAACCTGAAGCGGGCCACCCCGAAAGGAGTGGCCCGCTCTCACGCCCAAGCGCTCGCCAATTGGCACCGCCGGCATCGGGGAAGGATCCAGACAGCACCGTGCGTCACGCCCGGGCGGGGAGATGAAGGTGGATCGTTGTTCACCTTCGTGTGACCGGTTGGCCAGATGGTGCCGACCGTGGGGTCGCTGCTCGGCTAGTCGTCGAGGGCGATCGGCATATCGTCAGCGTCGGAAAACTCTTCGTCCTCATCGACGTCGGCGATATCGGCCGCCTCTTCCTCGTCGGGCATGACCGCCTTCCAGACACGGTCGGAGATCTCGACCATGACCTCGGGATTCTCCGTGAGGTACTTCTTGGCGTTCTCCCGGCCCTGGCCGAGTTGCTCGCCGTCGTAGGTGTACCAGGCACCCGACTTCTTCACGATCGCCTCTTCGACGGCAAGGTCGAGGACGGAACCCTCACGAGAGATACCGGTGCCGTACATGATGTCGAACTCGGCCTGCTTGAACGGCGGGCTGACTTTGTTTTTCACGACCTTCACTCGAGTGCGGTTGCCCACGACCTCGACGCCATCCTTGATCGACTCGATACGGCGAATGTCGAGACGCACCGACGAGTAGAACTTCAGCGCACGGCCGCCCGGCGTAGTTTCGGGTGAGCCGAACATGACACCGATCTTCTCGCGCAACTGGTTGATGAAGATACAGATCGTCTTGGACTTGTTGAGGTTGCCGGTGAGCTTGCGCAACGCCTGCGACATGAGTCGGGCCTGGAGACCGACGTGGGTGTCGCCCATCTCGCCTTCGATCTCGGCGCGGGGCGTGAGCGCTGCCACCGAGTCGATCACGACGACGTCGAGCGCACCGGAACGGATGAGCATGTCGGTGATCTCGAGCGCCTGTTCACCGGTGTCGGGCTGCGAGATCAGCAGCTCATCGATGTCGACACCGATAGCCTTGGCGTAAACCGGATCCATGGCGTGTTCGGCATCGATGTAGGCACAGGTACCGCCATTGCGCTGCGCCTCGGCCACAACATGGGTGGCAAGGGTGCTCTTGCCCGAGGACTCCGGGCCGTAGATCTCGGTGATACGGCCTCGCGGCAAGCCACCGATACCGAGGGCAAGGTCAAGGGCCAAGGCGCCGGTCGGCACCGACTCGATGGCCATCGTCGTCTTGTCGCCCATCTTCATGACGGAGCCCTTGCCGAACTGCTTCTCGATCTGGCCGAGCGCCATATCCAGCGCCTTGTCTCGATCCACCATCGTTTTTCCTCTGCTGTGTGCTGCCCAGCTGAACCGGGCGTTGGTTGCCTTGGGGGGTGTGGGGTCGAACCTACGGAGGGGGTGTGACACGCCCGGACCAGTGGGAACGAATAACAGTAACGTAATTGCGAACAGTTGTTCGGTCAAGGACCGAACACGAGGAAATCACGAGATCGCTCCACCGAGCAGGGTTTTCGGCAGAAACGAGATCAGAACCAGCCCCTCCTGCGTTTCCTCTTATGGGTCC
Organism: Acidimicrobiaceae bacterium; assembly: GCA_002729125.1. Taxonomy (GTDB): domain Bacteria; phylum Actinomycetota; class Acidimicrobiia; order Acidimicrobiales; family Aldehydirespiratoraceae; genus UBA11606. Next base: position 28,704 of record PBTQ01000008.1, read on the forward strand.
GTTGATGCGAAACTTGCTTGGCACCACGCACTGAAGAGGCCAGGAGGCCCCCAATGGCTGAGACCAGCAGCTTCACCGAAGCCGAACTCCGCGAGCGTCTGACGCCCGAGCAGTACGTCGTCACCCAGCAAGCGGGTACCGAACGAGCCTTCACCGGCGAGTACTGGGACTGCCACGACGACGGCACCTACCACTGTGTCGTCTGCGAAATCCCGCTCTTCTCCAGCGACACCAAGTACGAGTCCGGCTCAGGCTGGCCGTCGTTCTTCGAAGCCGTCGGCCCTGACGTCATCAAGATCCGCACCGACACCAGCCACAGCATGATCCGTGAAGAAGCCGTGTGCGCCAACTGCGGCGCCCACCTCGGTCACCGGTTCCCCGACGGACCGGCTCCCACCGGTGAGCGCTACTGCATGAACAGCGCCGCCATGCGACTCGACCGAGACAACGCCGAGTGAGGCTCGTGGTGTGTCGAGAATGCTCCTCTGACCTGAGTTTTGTGATGGCTGCCGAGTTTCGGTGATATCGGAAACATCGGAATGGTCAGGCCAGGCAGCAGGCGCCCTGGTCCCGCCGGGTTTACGGCGGGCGTGGATGGCATGGTCAAGATCAAGCTAACCACCGGAACCGACTACGCTGCGGGTCCAGCTTGAAGAAGGGGCAACATGCGGCGCATAGAGATTTTCGCCGTGGGAATGTTCGTGTTTGTCGGCCTCATTGGATTCTTTAGTTCGATCTTCGGGGACGTAGAGGGTACGGGAGAATGGGATTGGGTCGTCGGGCTCGCATTCGTCGCGGTCGGACTTTTTTTCTACGCTTTTTTCGTGAGAGACCTGAAGAAGCAGGGGTGCCCCAACTGGTGCTCTTCGGATACTTCAGTCTTGGCTCGTCGGCGTTTTCATCGTTTCGGCGACGCCGGCGAGACAGACGACGGTTTAAACATCCTCGAGTGCTCCAGATGCGGGGTGAGGCGGAACGCTCCAAAGTGGATGTACATCCCGTAGCTCTCGAGCTGAGGCGGCGGTGTCGGGTCCATTGACTCAAACACGTGCGGGCTCACTCCCCTGACCCGGTGCGAACAGGCGTCGCATCGCTCGACAGCTTCCGTTGGGCTGTGGCTTCCCGCCACTGAAGCACTCGGCGGCGGGCCTTCCGAAGTCTGGCGGCTCCGACCGCAGGCGGCTCCGACCGGTGAGCGTTATTGCATGAACCGGGCAGCCATGCGTCTCAACCGAGGCAATGCAGAGGCCTGACCTGGCGGCCATCGCCCCGGTGGGTGTCAGGGAAACCGCCGGGGCGGCCGGTACGGTAGGCGGGTGCCCCGCCCGACGTCGTTCGCTGAGCTCGGTGTCCCGGCGGCCATCGTCGAGGCGCTGAACGCCTCCGGAATCACACAGCCGTTCGCCATCCAAGCCGAGACCATCCCCGATCTGATCGAGGGACGCGACGTCATCGGTCGGGCCCCAACCGGATCGGGAAAGACGCTGGCGTTCGGCATCCCTGCCGTTGCGATGGCGCTCGAACGCGGCCCGGCCCGCAAAAAACGCCCCCGGGTCCTGATCCTTGCGCCGACCCGCGAACTCGCCGGCCAGATCCACGACGAACTCGCCCCGATGCTCGCCGCTGTCGGGGGCCACGGACTCGCCGTCTACGGCGGTGTCGGCCTTCAACCCCAGATCAACCGACTCTCTAGCGGCGTCGACGTGCTCGTCGCAACGCCCGGCCGACTCGAGGATCTGATTCAGCAGCGGGTCGTGTCGCTCGCCGAGGTCGAGTACGTCGTCATCGACGAGGCTGACCGCATGGCCGACATGGGGTTCATGCCGGCGGTGAAGCGACTGCTCGATCAGGCCGGCGACGACCCACAAACCGTGCTCTATTCGGCGACACTCGATGGCGAGGTTGCCAAGCTTACGAAGGCCTACCAGTCCAATCCAGTACGGCACGAGGTCGGTGAAGCGACCCCCGATCTCGACAAGATGACCCACTACTTCTGGAAGCTTCCTCGCCCGGAACGCGTTCCGCTCTGCGCATCGGTTATCGCCACATTCGGCCGAACGATCGTGTTCACCCGCACACGACACGGCGCCGACCGTGCCGCCCGCCAACTCACCCGGGCCGGCGTGCCGGCGGTGCCGATCCATGGCAACCGCTCACAAAACCAGCGCCAGCGAGCCCTCGACGACTTCGCCCAGGGCAAGGCAGCGGCCCTGGTCGCCACCGATGTCGCCGCCCGAGGCATCCATGTCGACGCAGTCGAGTGTGTCGTGCACTTCGACCCGGTCGACGAGGACTCCGCCTACGTCCACCGTTCCGGGCGCACGGCCCGAGCAGGCGCTCGCGGCACGGTCGTGTCGTTCGTGGATCCCGGCCAGATCAAGGACGTCCAGAAGATGAAGCGGCGGCTCGAACTGCCGCAGGAGATCACTCCGCCGCCCGACATTGACGGCACACCACTCCCTCATGAGGGGACGGCCACCGACATGGCGCCGATCCAGAGACGCACGGCACCACACGATCGCGAACGAACGCCCGACGACCGTCCTCGCAGGTCCAGCGGCCAGGCTCAGAAGCGGGGCGCCAAGCCCGTCGCCAAAGCCAAGAAGCGCAAGCCCAATCGGGGCGGCCAGGGCGACCAGGGCGGCCAGCGTCGTGACCAGCCCAGCGAAGGCAGCCGCAAGTCCCATCGCAAGGGCGGCAACGGCCCGGGGCCGAAACCGGGCAAGAGGGCCACCAAGAAGCGTGCTGGCCCGAATCGAGGCCCCAAGCAGGGAGGACCGAAGGCGGATGGTGGGCGGCCGCCCCAGAAGCGTTCAGGTGGTCGACCCGGTCAAGGCAAGGGGGGCCAGGGCGGCCAGCGCCCCCGTGGTCAAGGCCGCACCTCGTAGTACCGGTTCATCACGTCGACATCGAACTCGCGACTGACGAACCCGGTAAAGCCGGCGGCCTGCGTCATCTCCTCGAACACACTAGTGGTCAGGCCGAGTGTGCCGAGTCCTGCGCCGCCGGGCTCCGACAAGGCCGATGACATGCAGTACAGGATCGACATGCCGTACATCAGCGGCAGGACAGGGATAGCCCGGTTCTCCTCGAGGCCGCCGCGTGCGCGGATGTCGGCGACCATCCAGACGCCGTCGTCGGCGAGGCATCCGCGCGCCAACCGCACCGCTGCACCAGGACGAGGAAGGTCGTGGATGACGTCGAGGGTGAGGAGCAGGTCGATATCGGCGAACTCGCCGAGATCGTCGAAGGTGCCCTGCCGGAACGACAGATTGTCGAGGCCCGCTTCAGCGGCGCTAGCAGATGCGGCAGCGATCGCGTGGCTCGAGGGGTCCATCCCGATCACGGTGGTATTCGGAAACGCCTGCGCGACCGTCGTCGCTGCGACGCCTGCGCCACATCCGATGTCGACAACGGTCGCCCCGACCCGGAGGCGTTCGGTCATGGCCTCGATTGAGTCCAAGATGACCGGGACGAGATAGGCCTTCTGCCCGCCTGCACCCATCGCAGCCTGGAAATGACATGTCTCGGCACCGTGTTCGTCCCAGGTCATGCCGATGCCGCTGGAGAACGCCTCGATCGTGCGATCGATCTCGTGCTGAGTGATGGGTGGCCCGAAGACACCAGCCTGATATTGCGGATGATCGGGCTGGGCCAGCACCACGGAGGCCTCGGGCGTCAGCATGAACTCGCCATCGTCATGTTGGGCGAGATCGAGTGAGCTCAGAAGGAACAGAAACTCTCGAAGCCAGCGCTCGTGGAGACCGGTCGTCTCGGCGAAGGCGAATGAGGTCGTCGGCCCGGCCTCGTCGAGGGCGGTGAAGAGGCCGAGTTTGTGGCCGACGTGCAGCACCATACTGGCGACCTCTCCCTCCTTGAGCTTGAAGAGGCTGAAGACGGTGAGGCCCAATTGACCGAGATCGAGTTCCGTACGCATGGCCGGGAGTATCCCTCGTGCCCGCTCCGAGCACCACCCGTGGATCCGTCGAGATCAAACCCTCTGGACGTCGAACAGCTTCACGGTGTCACCAGCGACTGGGGCCAAGGACCTTGACCTGACGTTCAGTCTTGGCGGGCACAAGATCTCGCTTCGAGGCCTCGATGTCGAACGGCACCGGGTTAGGGTCGAGTTTCTTGGGATCCTCGTCGTCGGCCATCTGAGCGAGGAGAGCTCCCGGGCCGCCGAGTGAACTGAGCGAACCAAACCAGGCGAGTGTGACCGTTTCGACGGCTCCCAGTTTGGCGACCCGCACCCCTTGCCCGCCTCGGCCCTTGGACTCGAATTCCTCATACGGCGTGGCCTTCGCAGCCGAGTCGGAGGTGATCGTGAGCATGACGCCGTCGCCGATCGCCGGACCCGCGCCAACGATCTCGGCACCTGCCTTGAGCTTCATGCCTGCGACACCTCCCGCACCTCGACCCTGCACGGAAATGGAGTCGAGCGGCATGCGCAGAACCTGGCCATCGGAAGCGACGGCGATCACGTCGACCCCGGCAGGCGCCCGGAACGTCGCGACCACTCGATCGCCATCCCTGAGCCCTATCACTGGCTTGCCAGACTTCGTTCCGAGCACCTCATCGGCGGTGACCTGCTTTGCAACGCCCCGGGCAGTGACGAGGACGAGATTTTCCTCGCCCACCCCGATGAGTGCGAGTGCGCCCTCGCCCTTGTTCAGGCCGAGCTGCTGAGCAGCGGCGTTGCCGCGGGTGCGGCCAGCGGCGTCAGCCGCTTCACCGGCTTGGAAGATGAACGCACGACCCTCAGAGGTCACTGCAGCGATCGCGGTGCCGGTCGACGTGACCAGCGCGGACGCGATGAGGTCGTGGCGGCCAGCCACGCCCTTCTTGGCGCCTTCGGTCGGGACCCGGCCAAGGTTGCCCGAGGACGACAGGGTGACGACACACGGTTCGTCGCTGTCAATGTCGAACGAGGTGTCGTTCTCCTTGGGGCGCTCGAAGACCGGAATATCATCGGCGGTGATGATCTCGGCCCGGCGATCCTGGCCGTGCTTATCAACAAGTTCGCCGAGCTCTATCAGCACGAGCTTTCGACGGCGATCCTCGCTGCCGAGCAACCGTTCGTACTCGGCGATGTCGGCGCGCAGGCCGGCGGCTTCGTCTTCGAGCTCGAGCTTGGCGAGCGCAGTGAGGCGACGCAGAGGCATGTCGAGGATGTGCGTGGCCTGGATGACCGACAGCTCGAAGCGTTCAACGAGGCGATCACGGGCTTCGCCGGCGTTCTCCGACGAGCGAATGATGGCAACCACCTCGTCGATCGCATCGAGGGCGATCAGGAGACCTTCGAGGATGTGGAGGCGATCCTGCGCCTTCTCCAGTCGAAACTGGGTTCGGCGGACGATGACCTCGAGGCGATGCTCGAGATAGGCGCGGCACAGGTCGTAGAGCCCGAGCGTGGTGGGCACGCCGTCGACGAGCACCACATTATTGATGCCGAACGACTCCTCGAGCGGGGTGAGGCGATAGAGCTCCTGGAGCACCGCCTGTGGATTCACAGCTGGCTTCACGTCGATCTGGATCATGAGGCCGTTCATGTCGGACAGATCGGCAATGCCCTCGATGCCAACGAGCTTGCCGTTGTTGGCGAGCTCTTGAACCTTTCCAATCACCCGCTCCGGGCCCACGAGGTAGGGCAGCTCGGTCACGATGATCGACTGGCGATTGCGTGAGGTCTGTTCCACGTGGGCTTTCGCCCGGATACGGAACGTTCCACGGCCCGTCTCATAGGCATCGCGAAGGCCGTCGTCGACGACGATGCCGCCCGACGGAAAGTCGGGACCGGGAAGCACAGCCATGAGGTCGTCGATTGTCGGCTTGGGCCGACGCTTGGTCATGACGATCTCGATCGCGTCGGCGACCTCGCGCAGATTGTGCGGGGCCATGTTGGTGGCCATACCCACGGCAATGCCGCTGGTGCCGTTAACGAGAATGTTGGGCAGCGCCGCCGGCAACACGACCGGCTCATCGCCCTCGCCGTCGTAGGTGGTGCGGAAGTCGACCGTGTCCTCGTCGAGTTCGCGGACCATGTCCATCGCCGGCTCGGCGAGACGGCACTCGGTGTAACGCGCAGCGGCGGGTGGATCGTCGAGCGAACCGAAATTGCCCTGCGGATCGATGAACGGAACCATCCGCGAAAAGTCCTGACCCATGCGAGTCAAGGTGTCGTAGATGGCAGCGTCGCCGTGCGGGTGGTAGCGGCCCATCGTGTCGCCCACGATGCGGGCCGACTTGCGGTACGGCGTGCCGGGACGGATGCCCATCTGCAACATTGACCAGAGAATGCGGCGCTGCACCGGCTTCAGGCCGTCGCGAACATCGGGAATGGCACGAGACGTGATAACCGCGAGGGAATAGGCGAGGAAACTCTCGCTCATCTCCTCGGCAACGGAGACCTCAACGACTTCGCGAGCGAACCCACCGTCGAATTCAAGCTGTCGAGACATGGCGCCGACCGTAGTCAGGGGCTGCGACCCTTAGGTGGAGGGGCGGATGCCTCGGCTCGTCGTGCGCTCAGCTCAACGTCTTGAGGTACTCGGTGACGAGCGGCAGGCCAGCGTCGAAGGCCTCCGACTTGTTCCCGAAACCGACCCGAACGAAGCCCTCTATGCCCAAGGCGCTGCCGGGCGTGAACATCACACTGCTGGCGCCCTCGGCGAGGCCAACACAGAACATGCGAGAGGTCAGGTCGGCGTCATAGCGCAGCAAGGTGACCGTGCCGCCCTGCGGACGGACCCACGAGACACGGGGCTCCGTCTCGACCCACGCAGTGAGCGTGTTGAGGTTCGCTCGCACGAGCGCCCGGTTGCGAACAAGGATCGCCTCGGCGTTCTCCAGCGCGAGCGATGCAAGATGATCGTCGATCATGCCGACGCTGATCGTGTTGTAGTCGCGGTGGATCGTAACGTCGTGCAGGAGGTCGGCTGGTCCGGCGATCCAGCCGAGGCGAAGCCCGGCGAGCGAGAACGCTTTCGACATCGACCCGACAGCGATCGTCCGATCGGAGAGGTCGACCACCGACACCGTCGTGCCGCTCCCCTGCTGATCGATACCCCGGTAGACCTCATCGCAGAGCAGCCAGGCGCCAGCTCGCTCACACGCATCGGCGATCATCTGCAGCGTCGGCCGCTCGAGCAGTGCTCCGGTCGGGTTGTTCGGGTTGGTAAGCGAGACGACCTTCGTCCCTGGCGTGATCGCAGCGACGAGCTCATCGACATCGAGCTGCCAACCGTGCTCCTCGCGCAGGGGCACCCGGGTGACGTTCGCCCCGAGCGACTCGGGGATCGATGTGTGCTGCTGATAGCTCGGCACGACCGACACGACATGGTCGCCCGGCTCGACCAGCGCCAGGTACACAAGCTGATTCGCCCCGATGGCGCCGTGGGTGACCAGCGTATTCTCCCCGGTCTGGCGCTCGTACAGGGCGGCAATCGCCGAGCGCAGACGATCGGATCCCTCGATCGCTCCGTACGTCAACTTCATCCCGAGGAGTTCGTGGAGATGCTCAGGTGTCTGACCTGACATCTGCAGGAGCTCCTCGACGGTGATCGAGTCACAGCAAGTCTCAGCCAGGTTGTGTCGGCAGCGGGTCTCGTATTCGTTCATCCACTGCTCGACGCCGAACGGGGCGATCTGCATGGCAGTGAGGCTAGACCAGCGATCGCGCCAGGCTCAGATCGGTTGCCAGGCTCGCAACAGCGCAGCCGGCAGCACCGCAGCGCCAAAGTCGGTCAGACAGTTGTCGAGATCGACCACGCCGAGCGGGCCCCAGGACTCGACCGCCGCGGCAAACGCCCAGGCGACCCGGGCCCGATCGGCCTTCGGGATCGTCGACGTGACCTCCGGACAACGGTTCACGTACTCGACCAGAACATCGGGGTCGACATGGGTCCCAGCGCCGGCCCGCACGACACCAAGGACAGCGCCTAGCCAGTCGGCGAACTCGAGCTCCAGCACGGCCTGCCGCGCATCGCCGGTCAACGGCACGAGCGAGGCCGGTGCGACAGCGGCAGCAAGCACCGCTAGCACGACATCGGCGTCGGGTTCGTCGAGATCAATCGGCCCGACCGAAGCGGCCAGCCACTGGGCGAGTTCGTCATCGTTCTCAGCCGCAGTGCGCAGTGCCACCGCAGCAGCGGCGATGGCAGCCGGATCGAGTGCGTTGGGCGCCAGAGGCTCCCCGAGTGCCCGACGCACCACGTCCGCAGCCCATGCATCGTCGTCGAGATCCCGCTCAGGAAGATCGGGCACATCAGGTTCGATCCAGGCAGGCGGTTCGAGGTCGTCGATACCGAAGGACGAGAGTCGGGCCAACACCACCCGGCCGACAGCGACGAACGACGCCGATGGTTTGGACGTCGCCCGCATCGCCCGGGCGACACGATCTGCCAGTTCGGGCGCTGGAACCGAACGGCTTGTCAGGCCTGCGGACTCGTCCGCAGTGGCGTCGAGGAGTTCGGCGGGGCCAACCGTGGCCTCGCCGATTGTCTCACCGGTGTCGTTGGAGCCGGGCACCAGGTCGAGGACGAGCACGTGGCGTTCGTCGGCGGCACCGACGAAGCGGAACGCTGCCGAATCGCCCCGCCAGTCGCCAACAATCCACGCCTCCTCGCAGATCGACGTCAGCAGCTGATCGGCCCAGGTTGGTGCCGGTTCGAGTGCGGGGTTGCCGAGATCGACGAGATCCGACACGGCGTCGATCGCCCAAAGTCCGGCGGCGGGGCCCGGGCCGCCGGCGACGGCGAGGGCCTCGACCACCGCTGCAGGCCCGTCAAGGTCGAACTCGGCCGCAAGGGCGACAAGGTCGGCGGCCCAGACCTCGGCACGAACGGCGTCAAGATCGGGGAGCTCATCGGCCTGCTCAATCGCATCTGCGATCAGAGCGGCGAGGGCGGGGTCCAGGGAGTCGGGGCGGTGGTTGGGCACGGGCGGCTGAGCCTACCGGCGCGTCTCGGGCCGGACCGGCGAGGCAGGCTGCGGCGTCTCGGGGAGGAAGCGGCGGGCGTAGGGTGCAGCCGTGCCTGAGCTGCCCGAGGTCGAGACGATTCGCCGTCAACTCGAACCAAAGCTGATCGACGCAGCGATCGTCGACGCGGGCTCACACTGGTCAGCAAAGTTCACGTCGGCACTCGATGCCGTCGGCACCGAGATCATCGGCGCCCGTCGTCGCGGCAAGTATCTGCTGTTCGACCTCGACCCAGGCGCCGATGGTGGACCACCGCGTGAACTGGTCGTCCATCTCGGGATGACCGGTCGCCTCGCTATCCACGAACCCGGCAGTGCGCTTGCGCTCGACGATCCGACAGCCGAGTCGCACCTGCGGGCTTGGTGGCGGCTCGATGACGACCGGGTGTTGACGTTCCACGACATCCGCCGGTTCGGGCGCATCTACGTCGTTGACGCAGGGGAGTACTGCGACATCCCGACACTTCGCGCGTTGGGACCCGAGCCGTGGGATCCCGATTTCAGCGGGAAGCACCTCGCCGCGTTTGTGAAGCGCAGCGACCGGCACCTCAAGACCATCCTGCTGGCGCAGCGTGCCGTCGCCGGCGTCGGCAACATCTACGCCGATGAGGCGCTGTGGGATGCGCGCATCAACCCGGCGACCCGGCGGCTCTCTCGCCAACGAGCCGACGAGCTCGTCGTCGCGATCCGGCGGGCGCTCGAATCCGGGCTTGCGCATGGCGGCACGACCCTTCGGGACTATGTCGACTCCGACGGAGAGCGGGGCGGCAACCAGTACGAACTCGCCTGCTACGGGCGAGGAGGCGAACCATGCCTGCGCTGTGGCGAGGAACTCCACACCCGGGTCATCGACGCTCGCACGACCACTTGGTGCCCGGCCTGCCAAGCCCGGTAATCGGTGCCAGCAGGTGCGGGCTCAGGGAGCCATCCGTTGAGGTCGGCACCGACGGAAGCGCTCAGGAGCCCGTCACCCGAGCGGACTTGCGGGCCTCGAGGGCATCGGGCAGGGCCGTGAACACGACGAGTTCGAGCCCGGCAAGCACACCAACCGCAGCGACGAAGCCGAGACCAGCGGCGGGCTGGTCCTCCATGACCTCGAGCGGGGAACGGCCGGCGACCGCACCGAACGAGCACACAGCAAGGACGATGTTGCCGAAGACGTGCAGCCACGTGGGCGGCGCGTCGACACGACCGAAACAGCCACACGACTCGGCGCCGACCGATATCGCCCGCCACACCGCAATTGCGAACACGACGTAAAGAACACCGACGACAACACGAAACGCCGCCACGTCGCTCAACAGGGCGGCGATTCCGAGCGTGATCTCAGCGAGGCCGAGCGCACGCGTCAGGCGGGTGCTGGCGGCCGACCTGCGCGGGAATGCGCTGAGAAGCTCAATCAACGCAGCTGAGTTCGCCGGCCGGATCACCTTCGTCGCCCCGGCGATCACCAGCAAAACCGCAGCCGACGTATATAAGGCCGTGACAGCGTCCATGTCGAACACCACCCTAACCAGGGCTGGCGGCACCGCAACGAACCCGGCACCGGTACGGTGGCCTCATGGCTGAGCGGCCCGACTTCTACGATCTGATCGCCCAGAACCGGCGTCGAACGTGGGTCCTGATGTTCTCGTTCTTCGTCCTCCTCGTGCTGGTCGGCATCGCCTTCAGCATCATCGTGGGTGGCGGACTCATCGGTGTCATATTCGCCGTCGCGATCTCGTTCGGCCTCACGTTCAGCTCGTACTTCTCCTCGGCGTCCATCGCGCTCACCGCCACCCGGGCGCAGCCGGCCGCCCGAGAGGAATTCGGGCGCCTGCACAATCTGGTCGAGGAGGTCTCGATCGCTGCTGGCGTCCCCAAGCCGGGCGTCTACGTCGTCCACGACCCCTCCCCCAACGCCTTCGCCACCGGCCGCAACGCCGATAACGCAGCGGTTGCCGTCACCACGGGCTTGATGGACAAGATGAACCGCGCGGAACTCGAAGGGGTGATCGCCCACGAAGTTGCACACATCCGCAATGGCGACATCTTGGTGATGACCGTCGCCGTCGCCACCGTCGGCGCCATCGCGATGATCTCCGACATCTTCTTCCGGATGCTCTACTGGGGTGGCTTCACCGGCGGCGGTGCCTCACACCGAAGCCGCAGCAGCAACAACAACAACAACGGCGCCATGCTGCTGATCGTCCTCGCAGCGATCGTCTTCGTTGCGGTACTCGCCCCACTCGCAGCAACCCTGCTCAAGGCCGCCGTGTCGCGCAGCCGGGAATCGCTCGCCGATGTCACCGCTGTCGAGATCACCCGCCACCCAGGCGGCCTCCGCAACGCGCTCGAAAAACTCGACGCCGACATCACCGTCGTGAAGCGCACCTCCCACGCAACCTCGCATCTTTGGATCGAGTCGCCCGACGACCACGAGACCGACGACCGAGGCCGCAAGTTCAACGATCGGTTCTCAACCCATCCACCCCTCGCCGAGCGGATCAACATCCTTCGCAAGATGGAGGGGATGCCGCCGTATGAGGGCCCCGACCCGGCCGTGTCCGAGGCGCTGCGCACCATGCAAGACGACCGCAACCACCCCGAGTCGGTGGCTTCCATCGTCGGGACCCCAGGCCGGGCGGCGCTCTTCGAGGGCGCAGCCGCCCGCTCAGTCAATCTCGACTCGGTCTTCGCTGGTGCCGGCGAGGTCGCCGACGAGGACGACGACCCCGATCACGCCCGGGCCGGCTGGTACGCCGACCCGTCGGGTGAACCCGCGACTCTGCGCTACTGGAACGGCTTGGACTGGACCGACCACGTCCACAAGATCCCCGGCGGCAACGATCTCTGCGTCTCCGGCGCACGCCAGACCCAGTGACGGGCCCCGGAGCAACTGCCGACGCCGAGCCAGAGCCGACCGTCGGCGTCGGGCCTCACCCCGAACCGTGGCCCGACGACCCGCGCCTTGACCCGACGCTACTAGCCGACGGCGATCGCCGAAATGTACTCGACGTCTACCGTTACTGGTCAGTCGAGGCGATCGTCGCCGACCTCGACACCCGTCGGCACCCGTTTCACGTTGCGATCGAGAACTGGGAACACGATCGCAACATCGGCACGGTGGTGCGAACCGCGAACGCGTTCCTGGCCGCCGAAGTGCACATCGTCGGGAGACGCAAGTGGAACCGGCGCGGCGCAATGATGACCGACATCTACCAGCACGTCCGGCACCACGAATCGATCGAGGTGTTGCTCGACTGGGCTGCCACTCATGACGACGGCCCGCTTCCGGTGATCGGGGTCGACAACCTGCCGGGATCCGTGCCGATCGAGTCGACCGAACTGCCCAAGCGATGCCTCCTGCTCTTCGGTCAGGAGGGTCCGGGCCTATCGGCCGCCGCTCATGCCGCCGCCGAGCAGGTGTGTTCCATCGCCCAGTTCGGCTCGACCCGAAGCATCAACGCCGGCATCGCCGCCGGCATCGCGATGCACGCCTGGGTGCGCCGCTGGGCTGACTGAAGCGTCTGCCGGAGGCGGATTCTGGGCGGAGATGGAGATCGAGGACGGAGGCGAGATGCCGCCTCTTACTCGACCATGGCGATGAGTTCCTCGTCGGACGGGATCTCCACGCCCGGGAGGTAATACGTGTACAGCCCACCGATCACGGTCTCGAGATCACCGAAGTCTGACGAGGCGAGCGTGACCGTGACCATGGAGCCGTAGACGTGCACTGCCGATACGCCACCGACATCGAAGAGTCGCTTGGCCAGCTCGGAGGCCGGATCATCGGCCTGGATCTCGTCGCCCATGTCGTAGCGGACGTGGCCCATTCCGGTGAGACTGCGATTCAGCTCGAAGCGCAGGGTGCCCGGACGGGGCGACGATGTCGTGATTAGGGTGACCGGCTGTCCCATAGCGTCCCAAAGACTAGCGACTCCGCGTCCGCCAGACCCACATCGCAGCACCGATCGAGACGACCATCAGCGCCGAGTGGACCGCCTTGAACGAGGCGTCGTAGTTGGCATCGAACACGATCCCGCCACCGCGGACGAGCCAGTAGCCGATCGTCCACCAGACCAGTACCGGCAGGACCCGATTCCGAGCGGATCGACGAAGGGCGACCACGGCCATCGCGATGAAGACGACGACCACCCCGAGGCGCCAGCCAGTCCCCCAGGCCGACAGCTCATCGTTCGACACGACGTTTTGGGTGCGAGACGCCCACAGGAAGAGGGTCCAGCCGATCAAGACGGTGAACGCCGGCCAGGCGCGGAGACGGTCGAGCACAATCAGAACAGACCGAGTTGGGTTTCGTCGACGGTGCGGATTTGGCCAGTCCAGCGGAGGTCATCCATGAACGCCCATCGTCGACGATGGACCGCCGAGGGGCCGAACCCGGCTAGCGCCGCCTTGTGGCGGGGGCACGCGTACCCCTTGTTTCCGGCAAAGGCGTACGCAGGATAGATGCGGTGCCAACGCACCATCATGCGGTCGCGGGTGACCTTGGCGACGATCGACGCCGCTGCGATCGACAACGAAACGGTGTCGCCCTTCACCAGCATCGTGGTCGGGTGGGTCGCGACGAAGTCCCAGTTGCCGTCGACGAGGACATGATCCACTTCGACACCGAGCCCGCTGATGGCCCGTTGCGCCGCAAGCTTCTGGGCTGCCGACATGCCGAGTTCGTCGCACTCGGCGTGGCTCGCATGGGCGACGCTGACATGGTCGGCCCATTCGTTCACCCGGTCGAACATGACCTCGCGCTCTGCGGCAGTGAGCATCTTGGAGTCGCGCACCTTGTAGAGACGTTTGTCACGCGGCACGACGACGGCGGCCAGCGTGAGTGGCCCAGCCCATGCCCCGCGACCGACCTCGTCGATACCGACGACGATCTCATCGCCGGCATCCCAACGTGCGCGTTCGACTCGAAGGCCGGGCGCCCTCGCCTTCAGCGCTCCGCGCAGCTGCGGTGCTCTCGCGCTCACGACAGCGACGGTGGCGGATCGTTCGGGTCGAGCCGGAAACCTTCCCGCCGCGCCTCGGGGGCCGGCGTTGTGGCGGGTGCCTCGTCCGCATCAGTGACGAGCATCATCTCGGCCCCGACCGGTGCCGCAAGCAGTGCCTCGCCGGACCGTTCGGAGCTCGACCAGTCCGGATCGAGGCCGGGGCAGCGGAGCACGGCGCCATCAGGGCCACCGTCCCGCTGCCACAAGACCGCCGGGCGTTCGCGATGCCATCGGACACTGAACGAGAGAGCACCGAGGCCAGTCACCATACCGCGAACGTCGATCGGCTGACCGAACCAGGTCGTGGGCACTTCGGGCAACATGTCGATCCGTTCGACGAGGTCGATGTCGCGGAAGAGATGACCGAGCACTCGCTCGGCACCACGGGCGACGGCGGATCTCATCGCCCGGTCTGCGAGGGTCAGCGTGCCGAGCAGGGCACGGGCGTCGGGAGCGGCATCGGGATTGGAGCCATCGAGCGCCCGGGCAACGAGCGACACGGTCTGGCGATCGAGTCGATCGCGGGCGAGTTTGGCGAGTGGGCCGGCGACCTCGGCGAGCCCCGAAGGTACGCCCTGACGCAGCTCCTTCGACGCGAGCGCCCGCAGAGCCACGACGGCGGCATCGGAGCCGAGTCGGTCGCGGTCGGCGGCGGCGAGGACCGCCTTGCGGCCCCGGTCGGCTTCGTCGTGCATGCCGGCCAGATCGAGCCACCAGGCTGCTTCGCCGGCGGCGATCGGGTTGTCGTCGCCGACGGCGAGCACGAGATCGCCCAGCACTCGGCGCCAGGCGGCAGACAGATCGACATCGGGCACATCGACCGTCATGGCGTCGGCGGTGATGGCCTTCCATCCCGCCGCGACGTCCTCGGGTGCAGTGGGGCGGGCCGGCAGGTCGCCGGTGATCGACACGAGTACCGTGATGGTCTGACGGTGTGGGAGCGGAACGAGCACGGCAGCTTCGTTCTCCCCATCGGCCGACGCAGCCGAGGGATCGGCCTCCACCAGGGTCCAGACCTCGGGCCCGGCGACGACCGCACCGGCATCGACACCCGGCCGGATCCAGGGCACGCCATCGAGTTCGGTGCTCGACAATTCGGCGTGAACGCGCCCCTGCGCGAGGCCGACGACAGCGACCACGACAGCGTCGGGCGAAGCGTTCTCGAACTGCCACACCAGGCTGCGGCCGTTGCCATCGGTGGTGATAGCGGACCGCTGGATGACATCGCCGCCCGGGACCCGCATCCACGTCTCGTACACGGGTGTGTCGTCGAGACGGTTCTGGCGCATGGCGGCCGTCGTCGACGAGCGCTTCCACTCACGGCCGGTGCGGATACCCCATTCGAGACGCCACGATCCGTCGAGTGTCGCAACGGCGCCGTCTGGGGCAATGCGAGCGATCGGCCCGGCGAGGTCGCCGATCAGGGCGCCAAACGATGGGTCGAGTGGCGTGAGGTTCCGGCGACGAAGGCGATCGAGAAGTCCCATGGGTTTGTTCGTCGTCCTTTCGAGCGCCCTAGTGGGGATCGATCTCTCTGGCAGCGGGGGTGTTGACGAGGCCGGCATAGGCCTCGAGGGCAGTGCGGCCCTCCTGGACGCACGCGCGCATCTGATCGGCGATCGGTGTGTACACACCATTGGCCTCGGCCAGCTTGCACACGATCGGGGCGGATCTCACGCCCTCGGCGACCTGGTTCATCTCGGCCCGGATCTCCTCGAGCGATCGGCCCTTGCCGAGTTGCTCACCGACATGGCGATTGCGGCTCTGCGGGCTCATGCAGGTGGCAAGCAGATCACCCATGCCGGCAAGCCCGGCGAACGTGGCCGGCTCGCCCCCGAGGGCAACACCCAGTCGAGTGAGTTCAGCGAGTCCGCGAGTCATCACCGCGGCGCGGGTGTTGTCGCCAGTGCCGAGGCCGTCGGCCATCCCGGCGGCAAGCGCGATCACGTTCTTGAGGGCGCCGCCGAGCTCGCAGCCGACAACGTCGGTGCTCGTGTACACCCGGAACAGCTGGGTCGAGAAAAGGATCTGGAGCCGCTCAGCGATCGTGTCGTCGGTGAGGGCGATCACCGCAGCGGCAGCGCTACCCGCAAGGATCTCCTTGGCGAGGTTGGGGCCGGTGAGCACGCCGACGGGATGGCCGGGCAGTTCTTCCTCGACAAGTTCGGTCATGCGTTTCCCGGTGCCGAGCTCGAACCCCTTGGCGAGCGACACGACCGGCACCTGCGGCCGCAGGTGAGGTCGAAGCGCAGGGAGGGTGTCTCGGAAACTGCCCGATGGCACACCCATGACCAAGACGTCGGCCTGTGCCGCCACCGCAGCGAGGTCGTCGGAGGCCTGTAGTTCGGGATGGAGCTTGTACCCGGCGAGATAGGTCGGGTTCTCGTCGCGGTCATTGATCGCCTCGGCGGTCTCGGGCCGGCGGGCGTAGATCGTGGTGGGAGCGTTGTGGGCGCAGAGATGGGCGACCGTGGTGCCCCAGGATCCGGCGCCGACGACGGCCACACGCATGGACATGGCCCTACCCTAGACTCGCGTCGTGGTCGCCACCGACGCCGCCGTCCTGATCCCGCTCCGGTCTTTCGACGATGCCAAGACCCGCCTCGCCGGCGTGTTGTCACCTGCCGATCGTCGGCGCCTTGCGATGGCGATGGCGGAACGGGTCGTCCGCGCGGCACAAGATCTTCCGGTGCACGTCGTGAGCGACGACGCCGACGTGCTGCGCTGGGCCAAGCGCCTGGGCGCCAACGGGCTTGCACCCTCCGTCAACGGACTCAACGAAAGCATCGACGCGGCCATCGCTCTTGTCGCCACCGAGGACGATCCGCCGAGCCGGGTGATCATCGCCCACGCCGACCTTCCGCTCGCCGACGACCTTCGATTGGTCGACGGTCCCGGCCTCGCCATTGCGCCCGACCAGGCGCGCGACGGCAGCAATGTGTTGTCGATCCCGCTCGCGTCGGGCTTCGAATTCCACTACGGGCCCGGTTCGTTTGCCGCCCACTGTGCTGAGGCTGAGCGCCTCGGACTGGAGATCACCGTCGTCGACGAGCCCTCGCTTGCGCTCGACGTCGACGATCCTGGCGACCTTGCCCACCTCCAGGTGGAAGGATCCTGACGATGCGTGTCGATCTGCCCGTGCCGTCCAGCGCGCTTGCGGTTGGCGCCCATCCCGACGACATCGAGTTCGAGTGCGGCAGCACACTTGCGAAGTGGGGCGCCGCCGGCGCTGCTATCCATCTTCTGATCTGCACCGACGGGTCCAAAGGGACGTGGGACGTGGATGCCGACACCGCCGTCCTCATCGCACGCCGGCAGGCCGAACAACGAGAGGCCGCCCGCCGTATCCACCCCGACGCCCGGGTCCACTTCCTCGGCGAAGTCGACGGCGAACTCGCCAACACGGTCGAGCTTCGAGGCCGCGTTGCCCGCGTGATCCGCGAGACCACCCCCGACATCGTGCTCGGCCACGACCCCTGGCGCCGGTGGCGCATGCACCCCGACCACCGCAACGCCGGTTTCTTGACCGTCGACGCCGTCGTTGCCGCCCGTGATCCGCAATACCACCGTGAGCACATGGCCGACGGCCTCATCCACCACCGCCCCCGAGCGCTTCTCCTGTTCGAGTGTGAAGAGCCCGACCATGTCGAGCGCATCGAGCAGCGACATGTTGTCGCCAAGGTGGATGCGTTGCTCGCCCACGAGAGTCAGTTCGAGACGACGATGGTGATCGCCGACGACGACGATGGCACCCAGGCAGGCGCGTTCCGTGAGCGAACCGTGCGCGAGGCCCGCAACCATGGGCGAATCGGTGGTGTGGGACTCGGCGAGGCATTCCGCCTTATGGACCCGGCATCCTGAGCCGGTCGGTCGTGCACGGAACGCAGTGAAACGCTCCGCCGGTACGGTACGGGTCCGGCAGCATTCCGCAACACGCGGGTGCACGTCGAGGTTGTTTGACGCTCGGCGATCCGGTCGACCATAGAGAGGTGTCTGTCACACTTGTCCACGCTGCGGCGACCTGGTTTCTCGTCGGACTGATCTGGATCATCCAAGTCGTCCACTATCCACTGTTCGCCCGGGTCGGCGAGGACGGCTTCGTTGCGTACGAGGCGGCCCACACCCGTCTCATCTCCCTCGTCGTCGGTCCGGCGATGCTCGTCGAAGGCATCGCCACCCTGTGGCTCTTCCTTGCCCCGCCCGGCGGGCTGACACGCACCCTGCCCCTCATCGCCGGACTGGTGCTCGCGGCCGTACACCTGTCGACCATCACCCTCCAAGTGCCCGCCCACGGACGCCTCGAACGCGGATGGGATCCCATCGTCGCCGCCCGACTCGTGCGTACGAACTGGGCCCGCACCATCGGCTGGACCATCCGAGGGGTACTCGCTCTATTCATGATCGAGGCCGTCGCGTGACCGACGCTCGCCCCACGGTCTGGGTCCTCGGTGACCAGCTGCGTCGAACCGCGGGCGTGCTCGCCGACCACACCCCCGGCACCTGTCGAGTCCTGCTCGTCGAGAGCGACTCGATTCTCGGCCGCCACCAGTGGCACCGTCAGCGGGCCCACATGGTGATCTCCGCGATGCGGCACTTCGCCACCGAACTCGAAGCGGAGGGTTTCGACGTCGACCACCGGCAGGCACCGACGCTCGCTGCGGGGCTGCGAGCCCACAGTGACGAATTCAGGGTCGAACGGGTACTCGCAACCTCGCCGTCGAGCCACGACGCCGTCACCCGACTCGAAGCGCTCGGTGTCGAACTCTCGACCAACACGTTCTTCATCACCGACTACCGCAAGTTCGGCGAGTGGGCCGATGGCCGGAAACGCATCCGGATGGAGGACTTCTACCGCCGGCAGCGCATCGAACTCGACGTCTTGATGGACGGCGACGAACCCGCCGGCGGGACATGGAACTTCGACCACGAGAACCGCGAGCCGCCACCCAAGGACGGGCGGGCGTGGCCAACGCTCGAACTTTTCCCGCTCGACGCCATCGACTGCGACGTGATGACCGAGCTGGAAGTGAATGACGACATCGCACTCTGGGGGGCCGCTCCCGACGGCCGCTGGCCGGTCACCCGGGCACAGGCGCTCGAACGACTGCAGCGCTTCGTCGACGAAGGACTGCCGGGCTTCGGTGCCCACGAGGATGCCATGCTCGCCGCCGAATGGAAGCTCGCCCACAGTGTGCTCAGCAGCGCCATGAACATCGGACTGCTCGACCCGATGGAGGTGGTCCGGGCGGCCGAGGTCGCGTATCGAGAGGGCCGGGCCCCGATCAACAGTGTCGAGGGCTTCATTCGCCAGGTGATGGGCTGGCGGGAGTACGTCTGGGGTCTCTACTGGTTCTTCGGACCCGAATACCGCGCCGAGAACCAACTAGAAGCCCACCGCCCAGTGCCACCATCGTTCACCGGCGATGCCCCCACCGAGATGGCGTGCGTGTCGTCGGTCGTGCAGGGCATCCACGATCGGGCCTATGCCCATCACATCGAACGGCTGATGGTGATCGGCAACTTCTCACTGCTCACCGGTGTCGATCCCTGGGCTCTCACGGAGTGGATGTGGGCAAACTTCATCGACGGCGCCGAATGGGTGATGCTGCCCAATGTGATCGGAATGGCGTTGCACGCCGACGGTGGACGTATGGCCACCAAGCCCTATGCGGCCGGCGGGGCGTACATCAACAAGATGAGCGACCACTGCAAGGGCTGCCGGTTCAACCCGAAGAAGCGCACGGGGGATGACGCCTGCCCATTCACCTCGCTCTACTGGGACTTCCTCGCCCGCAATGAGCACCAGCTGAAGGGAAACGCCCGGCTGGGCCAGCAGCTCGCCGGCATGCGCCGACTCGCCGACCTCGAGGCGACTCGCGAGCGGGCGGCCGAGGTACTGGTCGGCCTGGATTGCGGCGAGCTCTGATTCGCCCGCCGACACTCGACTGTGGCCGAGGGCCTACGGCCCGTCGGCACCGGATCAGTCCGATCGGGTCGGGAAATCGATGTAGCCCTGCGGGCCGGGGTCGTAGATGTGGTCGGCGCGGGTGGACACCAACTCGTACCCGCCGGCGATGCGATCGACGAGGTCCGGGTTGGTGATGAAACGCCGTCCGAACGCAACGGCGTCACTGCGTCCCTCGGCGAGGGCCTGGTTCGCCTCAGCCGGCTCGTAGCTGTCGTTGATGATCAGCGGACCCGAGAACCCCTGCCGACACAGTGCCTCGTTGTCGACCGGCCCTGTCGGCAGACGGATGGTGTGGCAGTACGCAAGCCCGAGCGGATCAAGCGCAGCCAGCAGGGCGCGGAATGTCTCCTCCGGATCGTCGTCGTGGAGATCGTTGTAGGGGTTGCCGGGACAGATCCGAAAGCCGATGCGGTCTGCGCCGTCGACGTCCGCCATTGCGCTCGCCACCTCAACGAAGAAGCGGATCCGGCCGGCGACCGACCCACCCCAGTCGTCGTTGCGATGGTTGGTGCCGGTCGACAGGAACTGGGCCGGCAGGTAGCCGCTGGTGCCGTGAAGTTCGACACCATCGAAACCGGCCTCGAACGCGAGTTCCGTGCTGCGCACATAGTCCGCGATCACGGCGGCGATCTCGTCGGCGTCGAGCGCCCGAGGGGGGTCACAGGGCTGCATGGTGCCGCCCTCGACGTCGGTGTACATCCGCTGACGAGCAGCGACAGCCGAGGGCGCGATTGTCTCGGCGCCGACCGCCTTGTTGGCCGCCACTGCGACGCGGCCGACGTGCATCATCTGCATCACGATCGTGCCGCCCTCGGCATGAACCGCCTTGGTGACCCGTCGCCACCCGGCGGCGTGGTCGCTGCTCACCAGCCCCGGCGTCCGGCAATAGCCCTTGCCGTCCTCGGACGGATACACGCCCTCGGTGATGATCATCCCGGCGCCGGCTCGCTGACGGTAGTACTCGACCATGATGTCGGTGACCGTTCCGTCGGGGGTCGCTCGTGAGCGGGTCATCGGCGCCATCACGACGCGATTTCGGAGTTCGATCCGGCCGAACCGGGCCGGAGTCATGAGGTTGACGAATCGGGTGTCGCTGTCGGTGGAGCTCATCGGGCCATCAGCGCCTCGATCAGAGCCGCCATCTCGAGCGGTTTGTCTCCTTGGATCGAGTGCCCGGCACCGTCGACCACGATGTGAACCGTGTCGTGTCGGCGACGCATCCACTCGGCGACGTCTTCGTCGTCGATCACACTCCACTTCCCGCCCTGCCACAGGGTGATCGGGACCTGGACGAGGTCGACCTTGCCCCACAGGTCGTCGAACGACGGCGCTGCATCGCCGCCGACCTTCCAGTCGCGCATGCGGTCGTACCGCCAGGTCCAGCTGCCGTCGGGAAGCGGCTTGGCGTTGTGGAGGATCCCTCGACGCAGGCTCGACTCGCTCCGCCCCGGGTTGAACTCGATCGTGCGATCGAGCATCGCCTGGAACGACTCGAACGCTTCGGGGCCATCGACGAACGTGATGATCGGCTCGGCCTTGGCGTGGTCGGTTCCTGGGGTGACATCGACGACGCCGAGGCGGCGAACGAGGTGGGGGTGATCCGCAGCCAGACAGATCACGGTCATCCCGCCGAGCGACATGCCAACGACCGCCTCGGCGGCCGGTGCCAGGCGCTCGATCGCTACGGCGAGGTCGGCCGCCATCGAGGTCGGTGTGTAGTCGTGGGCTGGTCGATGGTCGCTGTGGCCGTGTCCGGGCAGGTCGATCGCCACGAGTGGGCGTCCGAGCGCCATGGCCACCGTGTCCCAGGTATGGGCGTTCTGGGCGCCACCGTGGACCAGCACCAGTTCGGGGTCGCCCTCACCCCACACCAGCGCCGAGATGCTTAGGCCGGACGGCAACTCGATGCGTTCCCGTAGCACGGTCGGTGGCGCAGCGAACGGCAGGTCGTATTCGGCGGCGTTCTCGTGGAACAGCCCGAACTCGTCGTAGTCGTGCACGTCGGGACCCTAGAGCAGTCCCTGGCTCACGCTCACGTCGGTGGTCGAGCGTGTGCCACGGGAACCGTCGGCGGGTTCGTGATCCGGCACCACCGGACCTTCTCAGTCGTAGGTCGGGGCGGCGAAGAACCCCTCGAGTCCGTAGGGCGCATACGGGCCGAGAATGTTCTGTTCGAGCACACCGATACCGGTTCGCTCGACCCCGGCACCGTCGGTGTAGGTGGCTCGCACGAGGTGCTGACAATGTTGGTTCTCGTATGCCGTGTCGTCGACATCGTCGAGTGCCCACGACTCGCTCGCCATCGCGAGTTCGTCGTGCCATTTGCCGTGAACCCAGATGGGGTGGGTGTAGCCGATGCCCTTCATCCGGAACGTGAAGATCGGTTCGAGGCGGACCTCGTGGCGGGCGCCGTCAGCCACCGAGGTCATCGCGATCGTGGCGCCGGCGATCATGCGATTGCCGGACGCGAATGTCACCTCGTGTTCGAGATTGCGCATGTGCTCCACCGCCGGGTCCTCGACACCGGGGAGCTCATCGGGTGAGCCGTACACCGGGAGCCGGGCACCGACCTGGAAGAGCGGACGACCGACGTTGTCGTCGAACAATTGGTAGTGCAGGCAGAGGTCGTCGAAGTTCAATGGCGCCCAGAGGAAGAAAATGCCGCCCATCTGCGAGGCCGCCGGCGCGCCCCGGGTGTCGCCACCGATGAGCGGCCGGACCCCCCACGAACGATCCTTGGTGCCGACGACCTCCGACGGGTCGAGTTCGATCCGGACATCGCCGAACTGGACCCATCCCGTCCATCGGCCGAGTTGGGTGAACCGGGTCGTGTCCATGATCTTGCGAAGACCTCGACCGAGATGATGACGGGGTTCCTCGACATTGCCGGTGCGCCCTTCCCACAGCAGGTCGCAGGTGAAGTCGGTGTCGTTTTCGGCCACGGTGATCCGGCACGAACGCATCGGTTCGATGATCTCGAGGGAGTACGGCCCGATGGTGAGATCGCTCGGTTCGTCGCTCCGCCGTCCCGATACGTGGAACGCGTACTGCCGCCCCTCGTGGATAAACGACACATGGGCATCCTTCACGCCCAAGTGCTGGTAGAGCGCTGTTCCGGCGCCGAGGTAGAAGGCGCCCGAGGTCGAGTAGCCGTTGAACCAGTACCGCTCGTAGACGTCCTTGTCACTCGTCGCCGGTTGGGCAACGGGGTCGGGGGTCTGGTGGATCGGGTAGTCGTCGAACCTCGAGAGCATGTCTCGCAGTGTGGCGGTTAGGCGGCGCCGCGTCGATTCCGTCGGCCTCGTCCCCGCCGAGACGCACCGGGAACGGGCTCCCATCGGAAGCGTCTTGCGGCGACAAGCGCACCGACGAGGGTCCAGGCGATCAGGACGAGCAGGCGGTCCCACTCGAAGACAGGGGCATCGCTGAACGGCGACATCGCTTCGGTGAAGGCGACCGCGAACGGCTTCAGCGGGAAGATGTCGCCGATCAGGTTCAGCCACGACGGCGGATCATCGAGGGGGAAGTAGATGTTCGAGAGGAACGCCAGTGGGAGGATCGTGGCGTTCGCGATCGCGGGGGCCGCTGACGCGGTCTTCGAGACGGCTACGAGGGCGACGCCGAGAGTTGCGAAG
Source organism: Acidimicrobiaceae bacterium (assembly GCA_002729125.1). Lineage (GTDB taxonomy): Bacteria > Actinomycetota > Acidimicrobiia > Acidimicrobiales > Aldehydirespiratoraceae > UBA11606. The sequence continues at coordinate 52,277 of PBTQ01000008.1, forward strand.
CAGGCCGTACCGGCGAGGAAGGCGACGATCATCGCTGGCAGTTGGGCAAGCTGGACGTCGACGCCGTAAGCGACGATGCCGATCCCCACCATCAGGGTCGTGGCGAAGGCCGCAATCCACATTCCGGACACGATCGCGCCGGCGAGGAACACCCAAGGCGGGATCGGCGTGCCCCGGACCCGCTTCAGCACACCGTCGTCTCGGCGCATGGTCAGGTTGATCGCCAGGTTCGTGTAGGTGGCTGACGCCGCCGCGAACACCCCGAGGCTCGCCGCATAGAACTGGGCGGTGGTGAACTCGCCGTAGCTCGTGCCGGTCGGATCGTTGCCGAAGATGGCGACGAAGATCACCAACATGACGAGCGGCAGCCCGATCGTGAAGAACGCACCGATCGGGGTTCGCCAGAACAGACGATTCTCGGCCCGGACCGAACGCACGAGCAACTGCAAGTCACGCCGGAACGGGGACCGCCGGTCGGGTGCGAGAGTGGCGCTGGCGTCGCTCATGGCCCCATCATGGCGCCCCGGCAGGCTCATGACGACCAGGGCATCTACGCTTTGGGCGTGGCCGACCTACCCGACCCCCTCGGACCTCCCGGCGTGCGACACGACGTCGTCATCGCCGCCAACCGACTCCCCGTGCGCCTCGACGGCGACGGCGGCTGGGCGCTGAGCCCCGGCGGGCTCGTCACGGCGATGACCGCCGTGATGGAGGGCCGCGATGCGGTCTGGATCGGCTGGGACGGCGGTCTGGGCGATGCTGCCGACAGCGCACCGCCAGCCCGCTTCGGCGACATGGCGCTGCGGTCGGTGTCGCTCAGCGAGACCGACTACGCCGACTACTACGAAGGGTTCTCCAACGGCACCCTGTGGCCGCTCTATCACAACGGCCTTTTATCGACCCGCTTTCGTCGATCCTGGTGGGCTGCCTATCGACGGGTCAACGAGAAGTTCGCCAAGGTCGCGATCGAGACCACCGAACAGGACGGCACGCTCTGGATCCACGACTACCACCTGCAGTTGATGCCGGCGTTCGTCCGTGAGGCCCGGCCCGACATCCGCATCGGCCTCTTTCTCCACACGCCCTTCCCGCCCTCGCAGCTCCTGATGCGCTTGCCGTGGCGCGAAGCGATCACCGACGGCCTGCTCGCCACCGACGTCATCGGCTTCCAGACCCCGACCGACGCCCGCAACTTCCTCTCGCTCGCCCATCGCATGGGCCGCACCGAGGAGGTCATGCCGATCGATCCTGTCACCGAGATCATCGTCGAGGGTCGTCGCGTCGCCGTCGGGTCGTTCCCGATCTCGGTCGACGTCGACCGCATCGACGAGATGGTCCGCGACCCGGCCGCCAGGGAGGCAGCCAACGCGTTCCGGGAATCGCTCGGCTCGCCCAAGCATCTGCTGCTCGGCGTCGACCGCCTCGACTACACCAAGGGCATCGACGCCCGACTCAAGGCCTTTGAGGAGCTGCTCCGCGACGGCACGCTCGACCCCGCCGAGGTCGCGTTCGTCCAGGTCGCCACGCCCAGCCGTGACGATGTGCGGGGCTACTCCAACACCCGCACCGAGATCGAACAGCTGGTCGGTTCGATCAACGGCAACTACGCCCAGCTCGGTAAGCCGGTGCTGCACTATCTGCACCAGAGCCTGCCCTTCGAGGATCTCGTTCATCTGTTCCTCGCCGCCGACGTCATGCTGGTGACCCCGTTTGAGGACGGCATGAACCTCGTCGCCAAGGAGTACATCGCCTGTCGCACCGACGGCACCGGCGTTTTGGTGCTGTCGGAATTCGCCGGCACGGCGGTCGAGCTTCATCAGGCGTTGCTCTGCAACCCGTTCGATACCGCCGGGATGAAGCGGGTGATCGAGACGGCGCTCACGCTGCCGGTTGAGGAACAGCGACACCGTGTGCGGGCGATGCGCACCCACCTGTGGGCGAACACCGTGCACGACTGGGCCGAGGGGTTCTTCCGCCACCTCGACGATGTCCACCCTCGCGGCCAGCGGGGCTGAGCGGTCCGACGGTCAGGAGTCGGTGCCGACGAGACGCAGGTAGACATCCTCCAAGGTGACGCTCTCGACCGACAGCCCGTCAAGTTCGATGCCGTGCTGGAGGGCCCATCCGGTGATGTGGGCGAGGTCGGCGGTCGGTTTCGTGGTGGAGATCTCGAGACGCCGATCACGCCCGGAGGCATCACCGTGGAGCGGGTCGAGAAGGCCGGCGAGCGAAGCGTCGATGCTGGGGAGTGCGAACCGGATGATGGTCGCCTCGCCGGCCTGGTCGCGCAATGACTCGGGCGTGCCCGCTGCGACGATTGTTCCCCCTGCCATCACGATGAGGTGATCGGCGAGTTCCTCGGCCTCTTCGAGGTAGTGGGTGGTGAGCACGATGGTGGTGCCGTTGTCGGCGAGGTCGCGCACCAGTTCCCAGCTTCGCCGGCGAGCAGCAGGGTCGAAGCCGGTGGTCGGCTCGTCGAGGAAGAGGACATCGGGTGTGCCGATGACGCTGAGCGCGAGATCGACTCGTCGTTGCTGCCCACCAGAGAGACGGGAGATGCGTTCGTCGAGCTTGTCGGCGAGTTCGACCATCTCGATGACCTCGTCGATGCTCCGGCGACGGGTGTACGCGGTGCTGTAGAGATCGAGGGTCTCGCGAACGGTGAGTTCCTTGTCGACACCGGCCTCCTGCAGCACGATGCCGATGCGGTTGCGGAACGCTCGACCTCCCTCGGTGGGGTCGACCCCGAGGACGGAAACCCGTCCGCTGTCGCGACGACGATGTCCCTCGAGGATCTCGACCGTGGTGGACTTTCCAGCACCGTTGGGACCGAGGATGGCGAACACCTCCCCGGGCTCGACGGAAAAGGACACCCCATCGACGGCCCGAAGGTCGCCGTAAGACTTGGAGAGATCCTCAACCTCGATCGCCGTGGTCACGGTCCCGACGCTACCCGAGCAGCCGAAGACCGGTGCTGCGCAGAGCGCGTCGGTGCGTTCACATGCGCAACATGTCCGACTACGGTCCCGGCGATGCGTCACCCCGTTACCTCGTTCCTGGCCGAGTGCAGCCACCTCCTCGGGGCTGTCGATGAGCCGATGGCCCAGCGCTTTGCCTCGCTGCTTGCCGCCGCGGCAGATACCGAAGGCGATCCCTCGGAACTCGCGTCGCCGTTCCCGCTGGGACCACATCCCGACATGGGTGCCATCGCCACAGCACGGACCGCTGCTGCGCTCGCCGGCCTGGTCGCTGCCGATCCTCATATCGGGTGGCGCCCTCCGCCCGAGGAGCACGTGCCGCCCGGATGGGCACATTCGGCGGCTGCCGCCGAGCTGTTGGGGCCCGACGGCTCGATCACGGGGCCGGACTTGGAGCGATTCGGGCTCTTCTTCCTCAATGCAGGGGTCACCTATCCCGACCACTGGCACGACGCCAACGAGTTCTATTACGTGCTCGCCGGTTCCGCGGTGTGGACCGTCGGCGATGAGACCACCCGTTCCTCGGCGGGCTCGTACATCCGAACGCCTTCACAGGCGGTTCACCGCATCATCACCGACGACGAGCCCGTGCTCACGGTGTGGGGCTGGTCGGGCGACACCAGCTTCGATTCCTACGGCTACTGATCGACCTCGTCGGGAAGCAACGACCAGAACGCGTCCACGAGCGGGTTGTGCAGGTGACGCTTCAGGGTGAACAACCCGAGTTCGTAGGGCTCCAGCACAGGGTCGACCTCAAGCACGCGAACACGTTCGGCATGAGGGCTGTTGTCGAGCACGATCTTCGGCACCACACCGAGGCCGAGCCCGAGACTGACCATGCTGACGATCGCCTCGTTACCGGCCACCTGGGCGTAGATCTTCGGCGTGACGTCGAGCCGGCGAAACCAGGCATCGACCCGGCGACGGGCGATGCCGCCGGCCGCAAGAATCATCGGGATCTCCGCCCAGGCCTCGGATTCATCCGGCGGCAGGCGCGACGGCATCGGATCGGCGGTCTCGACCGGCTCGATGAAGACGAGCGGTGAAACCCGGATCGGCTTGAACCGCACACCAGCGGGCAGGTTGGCGGGCCGCGCCGCTATCGCAAGATCCTCCTCCAACGCCTGCACCCGCGCGATCGCATATTCGGGGTCGCCGGTCTGGAGCCGGATCTCGACTCCCGGATGGGCGGGACGGAAGCGGTTCAGCAGGTCGAACAAGATGCTGTGGCTGGCTGTGACCGAGCAGTAGAGGCTGATCTCGCCCCGAAGTTGGTCAGCAGGGTCGGTGAGCTCGAAGCGGATCTGTTCCCACTGCTGCACGGCATCACGGGCGTAACGCTGAAACCGGAGGCCGGCCGGCGTCAGCTCAACGGTTCGGTTGTCGCGATCGAACAACGCCACGTTGAGTTCGGCTTCGAGCTGTCGGATCTGGCGTGACAGCGCCGACGTGCTGATGTTCGCCCGGGCGCTGGCTCGCCCGAAATGCAGCGTCTCGCTCAGCTCGACGAAATGGCACAACGCCGTGATGTTCATGAGCCCATCGTTGCAGATCTCGGGATACAACGTTGCACATATGTCCATTTACGAAACACACGCTGATCGATAGCATTCAAGCGTTCGATCTCACGTGGAGACTTGCCATGGCCAACTACTTCAACACCCTTCCGCTTCGTGCACAGCTCGCCGAACTCGGCAAGTGCCGCTTCATGCACCTCAACGAGTTCTCCGACGGCGTCGAGGCGCTCCGCGGCAAGAAGATGGTCGTGATCGGCTGTGGCGCCCAAGGCCTCAATCAGGGTCTCAACCTCCGAGACAGCGGCCTCGACGTGTCGTACGCCCTTCGCGATGAGGCCATCGCCCAACAACGCCAGTCGTGGAAGAACGCCACCGAGAACGGCTTCACCGTCGGCACCTACGAGGAACTGCTGCCCACCGCCGATGTGGTGCTCAACCTCACCCCGGACAAGCAGCACACCAACGTCGTCGAGACGATCATGCCGATGATGAAGCACGGCGCCTGCCTCTCGTACTCGCACGGCTTCAACATCGTCGAGGAAGGCATGCAGGTCCGTGACGACATCACCGTCATCATGGTTGCCCCCAAGTGCCCCGGCTCCGAGGTCCGAGCCGAGTACGTCCGTGGCTTCGGCGTGCCGACCCTGATCGCCGTTCACGAGGACAACGACCCCAACGGCGTAGGCCTCGCCCTCGCCAAGGCCTACGCCGTCGGCACCGGCGGCCACAAGGCCGGCGTGTTGATGTCGTCGTTCATCGCCGAGGTCAAGTCCGACCTCATGGGTGAGCAGACCATTCTCTGCGGGATGCTGCAGACCGGCTCGTTGCTGTGCTTCGACAAGATGGTCGATGAGGGCATCGACGCGGCCTACGCCTCGAAGCTCATCCAGTACGGCTGGGAGACCATCACCGAGGCGCTCAAGTACGGCGGCGTCACCAACATGATGGACCGCCTGGCGAACCCGGCGAAGATCCGCGCCTTCGAGCTCTCCGAGGAGCTCAAAGACATCATGCGCGACCTCTACAACAAGCACCAAGACGACATCATGACCGGCGCCTTCTCGTCCGGAATGATGGCCGACTGGGCCAACGACGACGCCAAGCTGCTCGGCTGGCGTGCCGATACCGCCGAAACTCCCTTCGAGAAGACGCCAGCCAGCGACATGGAGATCGCCGAACAGGAGTACTTCGACAACGGCATCCTCATGGTCGCCATGGTGAAGGCCGGCGTCGAACTCGCTTTCGAGACGATGACCGCCGCTGGCATCATCGCCGAGTCGGCCTACTACGAGTCACTGCACGAGACCCCGCTAATCGCCAACACGATCGCTCGCAAGAAGCTCTACGAGATGAATGCCACGATCTCCGACACGGCTGAGTACGGGTGCTACCTGTACAACCACGCGTGCGTGCCGCTGCTCGCCGACTTCATGACCGGAATCACGAGCGACATGATCGGCAAGGGTCTCGATATAGCCGACACCGGCGTCGACAACGCCCACCTGATCGAGGTCAACGAAGCCATCAGAAGCCACCCGGTCGAGACAATCGGCAGCGTACTTCGCGGCCACATGGCCGACATGAAGCGCATCGTCTGATCGTTCTCGCATGATCCGTCTGGACGCGCTGTCGGTCGACTTCGACGAGCGCTTTCAGCTCCACGACATCAAATGGACACTCCGTCCGGGCGAGCACTGGCTGATCACGGGCGCCAACGGCTCCGGCAAGTCGGCGCTCGCAGCCGTGCTGGCCGGCGACGGAGACCGCCTGTCGGGGACCCTTGAGGGGGTTCCCGAACGGGTCGCGCTCGTGTCCTATGAGCGGCAAGCCGACCTGATCGCCGCCGAACGCCGAAAGGACGACGCCGACATCCTCGACGTCATGTCGGAGGGCACACCGGTCGCCGAGATCCTCGGGGACGGCTGCGAGGACCTCGATCTGGCTCGGAACCTTGTCGACACGCTGGGCGCACGGCCCCTGATGAACCGGGCGTTCCGCAAGCTCTCGACCGGCGAGACCCGCAAGGTCATGTTGATCCGAGCACTCACGAGCCGAGCCGACTTGCTCGTCCTCGACGAGCCGTTCGACGGCCTCGACCACGACTCACTCATCTGGCTGCAGGGCCATCTATGCGAGCTCGCCGAGACGACACCGATGGTGATCGTGCTCAACCGCTTCGACGAGTGCCCCGACTTCGTCACCCATGTCGCCTACGTCGACGACGGCCGCCTGCCTCTGTGTGTCGAGCGGGGCGACGAGCAGGCCTACGCCGAGCTCTACCAGCTACTCCATCTGAAGACGAGCGATCTCGAGATCCCTGCGGCCGACCCGGCGGCGCAGCTGCCGGCGCTCGATCCCGACAAGCCGCTCGTTCAACTCACCGGCGCCACCGTCCGTTATGCCGACAACACGGTGTTCGAGGGCCTCGACTGGACGATCGAACCGAACCAGAGCTGGCAGCTGAGCGGCCCCAACGGCAGCGGCAAGACCTGCCTGCTGCAGCTGATCACCGGCGATCACCCGCAGTGCTATGTCAACGACATCAACATCTTCGGCTACCAGCGCGGCACCGGCGAGAGCATCTGGGAGATCAAGCAGTTCATCGGGTACGTCTCGACGGCGCTGCAGTGGGAGTACACGGTGAGCACCGGCCTCCGGAACGTCATCATCTCCGGCTTTTACGACAGCATCGGGCTCTACACGAAGAGCACCGACGCTGAGAAGACCATCGCCGACGAGTGGCTCGCCCTGCTCGGCATTTCCGATCGAGCTGAAGAGCCGTTCAACCGGCTCTCGTTCGGCGACCAACGCCTCGTGTTGATCGCACGCGCCATGGTGAAGCACCCACCACTGCTGATCCTCGACGAACCGTGCCTCGGCCTCGATGACATGAACCGGCAGCTCGTGCTCGCCCTCGTCGAACGGATCTGTTTGGGCAGCGAGACGAGCGTGCTCTATGTCAACCATCGCGAGCAGGATCGCGTCGCCGGAATCGACAATCACCTGACCTTGAGCGACAACACGGGCGCCTAACCCCTTCGGCGGGCCGAACTTCCCGGCGGAACCAGGCGCCGCTGAGGCTGGATCAGGTACCGAGCGACGGGAGGGCCACCCGGCCGGTGCGCTGCATGTCGACGATCCCGAAGGGGCGCAGACGCGCCTCGAGTTCATCGAGACGCGCTGGGCGAGCCGACCACGAGAGCATCAGCTTGCCGTCCCCCTCGTTGAGCACATAGGCGCGGTAGTCCTCGACAATCTCCATCAATTCCTTGCGCTGCTCCCCCACCTCGACAATAACGAGCATGAGCTCACGCTCGACCGACTCAGCAGGATCAAGCTCGGAGATGTCGACGACATTGATCAGCTTGTCGAGCTGCTTCACCACCTGATCGAGCGGCGTGCCCTCGATGTCGACAGTGAACGTGATGCGGCTGAACTTCTCGTCCTCGGTGGGCGCAACGGCCAACGAGTGGATGTTGAAGCCACGACGGGAAAACAGCCCGGCGACGCGAGCAAGCACACCCGGCTTGTTCTCGACGGTGGCGGCGATCGTGTGCCAGCGCGGGCTGATGGCGGAGACGTTCATGACGCTGCTCCATTCCCGGCGTCGCCGCCGGAGGCCTCGCCGTCGATCAGGTGCTGCTGGCTCGGGTCTACGACCAGTTCGGAGTTGGTCTTGCCGGTCGGAACCATCGGGAAGACGTTCTCTCGGGCGTCGGTGACGAACTCGACGACGACCGAACGATCGTCGATCTCGTTGGCCTTGGCGATCGCCGGGGCAACCTCCTCCGGCGACTCGACACGGATGCCGACAGCGCCCATCGCCTCGGCCCACTTCACATAGTCGGGGACGTTGTCGCTGAGGTGCACCTCGGAGAAGCGCTCGTCGTAAAACATCTCCTGCCACTGGCGAACCATGCCGAGATAGCTGTTGTTGAAGAGGGCGACCTTGATCGGGATGTCCTCGACGGTGGCTGTGACCAGTTCCTGGGCGGTCATCTGGAAGTTGCCATCGCCGTCGACCGCCCACACTCGACGATCGGGCATACCGGCCTTGGCGCCGATCGCCGCTGGGATCGAGAAGCCCATCGTCCCCAGACCTCCGGAGTTGATCCAGGTATAGGGATGGTCGAACTTCCAGAACTGGCTGGCATGCATCTGGTGCTGGCCGACGCCCGAGCACAGGATCGTGTCGTGCGGATTGCCGTCGCGCAGTTGTTCCATCACGAACTGCGGCTTGAGCTTGTCGCCCGGCAGCGAATTCTCGTAGACGAGCGGAAACTTCTCCTGCCAACCGGAGACGGTGGAGCGCCAGTCGGAGCGGTCGGCCTGGGCCGAGGCGCCGAGCTTCTCCGTGACCTCGATAAGCCCCTCGATGACGAGCTTGCAGTCGCCCTGGATGCCGATGTTGTAGTGCCGGACCTTTCCGAGCTCCGCCGGATCGATGTCGACATGGATGATCTTCGCCGTGGGGGCGAAGCCGTCGAGCTTGCCGGTGACACGATCGTCGAAGCGGGCGCCGAGCGAGATGAGGAGGTCGCTCTTTTGCATCGCAGTGACGGCGGTGTAGTTGCCGTGCATGCCGGGCATGCCGAGGCAGAGCTCGTGGCGATCAGGGAACGCACCCCGGGCCATCAGGGTGGTGACGACCGGGATCTGCAGCAGTTCGGCGAGTTTGAGCAACGGTTCGGCGGCCCGGGCCTTGAGCACTCCACCGCCGACATAGAGCACCGGCCGCTCGGCCTGGGCAATCAGGGCAGCCGCCTCTTCGATGAGGGCCGGGTCGCCCTCCATGACGGGTCGGTAGCCGGGCAGCTCCATCGGGATGGAATCAGGGTCGTACCAGGTCATCGTCGACTTCGGGTTGGTCGGGTCGACGATATCTTTCGGAATATCGACTAGCACGGGGCCGGGACGGCCAGTGGTCGCAATGTGGAACGCCTCGTGGATGATCCGCGGGATGTCCTGGGCGTCGGTGACGAGGAAGTTGTGCTTGGTCACTGCCATCGTGATGCCGGTGGTGTCACACTCTTGGAAGGCGTCGGTGCCGATCGCAGCAAGCGGAACCTGGCCGGTGATGCACACCATCGGAACCGAATCGAGCATGGCGTCGGCGAGGGGGGTGACGACGTTGGTTGCAGCCGGGCCGGAAGTGACCATGCACACCCCGGGCTTGCCAGTGGCGTGGGCGTAGCCCTCGGCCATGTGGCCAGCGCCCTGCTCGTGACGCACGAGCACGTGGCGGATTGACGAATCGAGAATCGGGTCGTAGACCGGCAGGATCGCGCCGCCAGGCAGGCCGAACATCACGTCGACACCCTCGTACTCGAGGGATTTCACCAGTGCTTCGCCACCGTTGTTGGGGTTGGAGCTCGTCATGAGATGGGTTTCCAGATGTGAGACGCAGAGCGACGGACAAAAACTACCGGCCGAGAACGCAGGATCGTGCGAAAACGACAACGACCTCCCGTTGTGGGGAGGTCGAGGCACACGATCGGGTCGGTTGGAGGGGCGCGAACGTGTGCTAGTTGGCTACAACTACGAGAAGGCCGACAGCAGTGATCACGACACTCATTATGACGGGCGCAGCCGGACGTGGCAACGTTCGTTCTCGTGACCGCCTCTCACCCGCCCCTCGACGCCCGCTTGGGGGTGTACCCGGGGTCCTTCAACCCACCCACGGTCGCCCACCTCGAGATCGCCCTGACCGCCCGTGAGCACCACGGACTGCACCGGGTCGACTTCGCCGTCTCGACGGTCACGCTCGGCAAGGCATCGGTGATGCGGCCGTCCTTCGAGGAACGCCTGGCGGTCATCGAGGCGTCGATCGCCGACGTCGACGGGCTCGGCCTGATCGTCACCGAACACCAACTCATCGTCGACATCGCCGGCGGGTTCGACGTCGTCGTGATGGGCGCCGACAAATGGGCTCAGGTGAACGACGTCGTCTGGTATCCCGATCATGCCGCCCGTGACGCTGCGCTCGCAGCCCTGCCGGCCCTCGCTCTCGCGCCTCGAGCCGGGTTCGATGTACCCGACGAGCATGCGCTCCCGGTCGGGGCGGAACTCCTCGATGTGTCATCGTCGGCGGTTCGAGCAGGGCGCACCGAGTGGATGACCGACGCCGCTCGCCGACACCGAGAAGCGACCGGCGCCTGGGCGCCGTAGCGTCTCCCTCGTGAGGTGGCTGACGGTGCGCATCGGGTGGGGTGAGACCGATCGGCAGATCCTCGCCCTCGCCCTGCCTGCGCTCGGCGCGCTGGTCGCCGAGCCGCTTTACATCCTCGCCGACACTGCCGTGGTCGGGAACCTCGGCACCCCACAACTTGCCGGACTTGCGCTGGCGTCATCGCTCCTACTGATCGCCTTTGCCGTTTTTATCTTCCTCGCCTACGGCACAACCTCAGCTGTCGCCCGTCTACTCGGCGCCGGCGAGCACCGCCAGGCCGCTCACCAAGCCGTACAGAGCCTGTGGCTCGCCCTCATCGTCGGTGTTGTCATCGCCGGCGTCGGCTACCTAAGCCGCAACCCATTGATCGAGTTGATGGGCGGGCAGGGCGAAACAGCGATCAACGCGGAGATCTACCTTCGGATCTCGCTCCTTGGCCTCCCGGCGATGCTGCTGACCCTCGCCGGCGTCGGCTACCTCCGCGGCCTCCAAGACACCAAACGGCCGCTCTACGTCGCGATCGGAACCGCCATGCTCAACCTCGTCGTCGAGGTCGTCTTGATCTTTGGCCTCGACTTCGGCATCGGTGCGTCAGCGCTCTCGACCGTCATCGCCCAGTGGGTTGGGGCGATGACGTACCTCGTGTGGATCACCCGGGCAATCGCCGAACACGCCGTCGGACTCGGCCCTGACTGGCGCATCATCGGACGACTCGCCGGCGCAGGCGCCGATCTCCTCGTCCGCACTGCCGCTATGCGAGGCGGTCTCACCGTCACCGTCGCTGTCGCAGCCCGACTCGGCGATGCCGATCTGGCCGCCCACGAGATCGCGTTCCAGATCTGGTCGGCCCTCGCCTTTGCGCTCGATGCCGTGGCGATCGCAGCGCAAGCGATGATCGGACACGCACTCGGTGCCGACGACGCTGCCGAGGCCCGACGCCTCGGGGACCGCATGATCCAGTGGGGCTGGTTCGCCGGGTTCGTCTTCCTTGCGCTCGTCCTCGCGTCAACCCCGGTGCTGCCCCACCTCTTCTCGAATGATCCGGCTGTGATCTCGCTCGTCGCGTTCTTGTTCATCCATGTGGCGCTGTGGCAGCCCATCGCCGGTATCGCCTATACCCTCGACGGCATCCTCATCGGCGCGGGTGACCTGCGCTTTCTCGCCATCTCCATGGTCGCCGCCATCGCCGTGCTCATCACCGGATCGTTCACCATGCTGTGGCTCGACCTCGGTATCGGCTGGTTGTGGGGCGCACTCGGGGCCTGGATGGCTGTCCGAGCTGCGGCCCTGTACGCCCGCTACCGCACCGACGCCTGGCTGATCACCGGCGCCGTGCGCTGAGTCGACGGTCGATCAGGCCGACGGCGGCCCGACCACAACTCAGCCGGCGGATTTCTGACCGAGCAGTTGCGCAACTGCTCGACCGTCAGCTTGCCCCTTGGTCGCCTTCATGATCTGACCGGTGAAGAACCCCTGCATCTTCTTGCGGTCGCCGTCGTCGCCATCTACGAAGCGAGACCACTCGTCGGGGTGGTCGACGATCAGCTGATCGACCAGCGTTTCGAGCTCGTTGCTCTCCATCGCCTCGAACCCGTGCGCGGCGGCGATTACCTTGGGATCGCCACCGTGCTCACCAGCCGCCATCTCACCCAGGACCTGCTTGACCTGGGTTGCCGTGAGTTCCCCACCGGTCTCCATCTGGATCAGCATCGCCAGCGACTCGCTCGTCACGGCCGACCAGTCGTCGACCGCAAGATCGTTCTGGATCCGGGTGAGCACCTTGTCGGCATCGGCGCCGGCCTCGATCGCGCCGAGGGCAAGGCCGTCTTGGCCACGCTCGACGACGGTGACGATGACCTCGTCGGCCACCGACGAAAGCTCGCCCAGCCGCGCCCGACGAGCGGCGGGCAACACCGGCATCGACGCATCGATCTCGGCGATCTGCGCTGCGGTCGGCGAGAGCGGAACCAGGTCGGGCTCCTGGAAATACCGGTAGTCGTCCGCGTCCTCCTTGGAACGGCCGGCGGTCGAACGACCGCCCTCCTCGTCCCAGTGGCGGGTCTCCTGTCGGGGTGCCTCTCCGTTGGTGTAGAGATCAACGTGGCGACGAGCCTCGTACTCGATCGCCCGGCCCAGCGAGCGCACCGAGTTGATGTTCTTCAACTCGCAGCGAGTCCGCAGCTCGTCGGAACCCGTCGGACGCACCGAGACGTTGGCGTCGACTCGCATCGAACCCTCTTCCATCTTGGCGTCGCTGACCTGGATGGCTAGGAGGATGTCGCGCAACTCCGAGACGTAGGCCTTGGCGTGCCCGACGGTGCGGATATCGGGCTGACTCACGATCTCGACGAGCGGCACACCGGCGCGGTTGTAGTCGACCAGAGAGTAGGTGGCGTCGTTGATTCGACCACCCCCACCGACGTGGGTGGTCTTGCCGGCGTCCTCTTCGATGTGGGCCCGCTCGATACCGACGATCGTGCCGTCGGCAAGGGCGAGCTGGCCGTCGGCGTTGGTCGGCTGGTCGTACTGCGTGGTCTGAAAGTCCTTCGCCATGTCGGGGTAAAAGTAGTTCTTCCTCGCCATGACCGACGGGTGGATCTCACAGCCGAGCGCCCGGCCGAGACGCATCGCGAACTCGACCGCCTTTTCGTTCATCACCGGCAGCGACCCGGGCAGGCCGACGCAGGTGGGGCACGTCAGCGTGTTGGGAATGTGGCTGAATTTGTTCTCGCAGCCGCAGAACAATTTCGTCTTCGTGGCGAGTTCGACATGAACCTCGAGGCCGACGACGAGCTCCCACTCCTCGGGTAGGGACGGTTCGTGCGCGGTCACGACAGGCTCCCTTCGCCGGGGGCAGCAGCTTCTAGTGCGGCGGCCGCCTGATAGATCGTGGGTTCCGACAGGGCCGGGCCGAGCAGCTGGACTCCGACGGGAAGGCCGTCGTCGCCGACGCCGAACGGCACCGAGATCGCCGGATGCCCGGTGAGATTCGAGGGGATCGTGCAGACGTCGTTGACGTACATCGTCATCGGGTCGGCGGTGCGGTCGCCCAGCCGGAACGCCGTCGTGGGTGCCGTGGGGGTGAGCAGCAGGTCGACTTCGGCGTACACCAACGCGAACTCCTGCAGCATCATCGTGCGAACCTTCAGCGCCCTGCCATAGAAGGCGTCGTAGTAGCCGGCCGAGAGGGCGTAGGTGCCGAGCATGATGCGGCGTTTCACCTCGGGACCGAAGCCGGCGGTTCGCGTGGCGGTCATCATCTCGCCCGTCGTCGGGGCATCGACCCGCAGTCCGTAGCGCACACCGTCGAATCGACTCAGGTTCGACGATGCCTCGGCCGGAGCGACCAGGTAGTACGCCGAGAGACCGAGTGTCGCCGACGGCACCGAGACCTCGACGACGGTGGCGCCGGCCTTTTCGAGCGCAGCGGCAGCCTCGTTGGTGCGGGCGATCACGTCGGCCGAAAGACCCTCGACACCACCCTCACCCCCGGACAACTCGCGGAGGATGCCGATGCGCATGCCCTCAACCCCGCGGTCGAGCACCGAGGTGAGATCGAACGCCGACTGATCGATCGATGTGGAATCGAGCGGATCGTGTCCGCCGATGACTTCGAGCAGTGCTGCCGACTCGACAACCGTCTTAGAGAATGGACCGATCTGGTCGAGCGACGACCCGAAGGCAATCAGGCCGTAGCGGCTCACGGCGCCGTACGTCGGCTTCATGCCGACGAGGCCGCAGAACGCAGCTGGCTGGCGGATCGAACCACCGGTATCGGAACCCAACGACAGCGAGGCGAAGTCAGCGGCGACTGCGGCGGCCGAGCCGCCACTCGAACCACCCGGCACGCGACTCGTGTCAAGCGGATTCTTCGTCGGACCGAACGCCGAGTTCTCCGTGGACGAACCCATGGCGAACTCATCGAGGTTGGTTTTGCCGACCATGACGGCACCTGCAGCCGCCACTCGCTGCACGACCGTGGCGTCGTAGGGCGGTTCCCATCCCTCGAGGATCTTCGACGAGCACGTTGTGGCGACGCCCGTGGTGCACATGTTGTCCTTGATCGCAATCGGCACGCCGGCGAGCGGGCCGGGATCCTTTCCTGCGGCGACGGCGGCGTCGACCGCAGCCGCCGCCTCACGAGCGGCGACGGCGGTAACCTGATTGAAGGCGTTGATCTCGCCGTCGCGGGCATCGATGCGAGCGAGGTGCTCATCGATCACATCGACGGCCGAGCGTTCACCCGAACGGACGGCGGAGGCGAGATCGAGGGCGCTCACGGCTCCTCCCCCAGGATCGGCGGGACACGGAACTGGCCGTCCTCTGCTGCGGGAGCCTGTGACAGCAAGAGGTCTCGATCAAGCGCCGGGCACAGCTCATCGGGCCGCAGAACGTTCACCATCGGAAGCGGGTGCAATGTCGGCTCGACATCGCCGACGTCGAGGGCCTCGATGTCGGCGGCATGCTCGAG
Organism: Acidimicrobiaceae bacterium; assembly: GCA_002729125.1. GTDB lineage: Bacteria > Actinomycetota > Acidimicrobiia > Acidimicrobiales > Aldehydirespiratoraceae > UBA11606. The sequence goes on from PBTQ01000008.1 coordinate 67,412, forward strand.
GATGTCCCCCAGCTGGCTGGTGAACTCGTCGATCTCGGCGTCACTCAACGACAGGCGGGCAAGCCGAGCCACGTGAACCACCTCGTCGCGAGTGATGCGTTGCGTCATGGCGCCCAAGGATACGGCTCCGCTCCATTCCATCTACGCTCATTACCGATGCCCTACCCGTTTCTGAGCCCCGAGTGGATCGCCGCCATGCGCGAACTCCGCACCGAGTACGCAGAACACGACCGTGAAGTCGAGTTCGATCTGGCTGCAAACATCACCGTCACCGAACCGCCCTTCGGAGACGGCTCCATTTGCGGCCACATCGATACCGCCGGTCCGGCGCTCACCATCGAGGAAGGCCATCTCGACAGCGCCGACTTCGGCATTGAAGTGCCGTGGGAGGTCGCCAAACAGCTCTTCGTCGACCGCGATCCCGCCCTCGTGATGCCGGCACTCATGGGTGGCAAGATCAAGCTCACCGGAGACTCGTCGAAAGTCCTTGCGTTCGCTGCCCTCCTTGCGCCCCAACCTGGGCAATCGCTGCCGGTCCCCGACGATACCGAGGTCGATGTCGATGTCGTGAAGGGCCTCGTCACTCGCATCGACGAGATCACCGAGACCTAGCACTGCGCAACCGTCCACCCTCCCGGCAAGGTGAGGGTGGAGTTGTGAACCGCCGCCCAGCTCCGAGTAGCCCGCCAAAATCTGGCACGATCACTCAGTGCCCCGTCGTCAAAAGCTCGTCTTCGCTGGCCTAATCCTGGCCGGCTTCGCCATGTTCGTCTTCGCCGGCCTCGTCAGCGACGGCGACGGCAGTGACATGTCCGTGTCGCAGAACCCGGCCATCGATCGCATTATCCCGAACCGGGGCGACGAGGTCCTCCAACAGCAAACCGTGGGCATCGACCTCGCATCGGGCTACCGGCTGGTGCGGCTCACAATCTCACCCGATAAGGCCTGCCGCTTTCCCGTCGATGTCACATCCCAGGTCCGCCACGTCGAAGGCCTGCAGCAGTACCTCTTCACGCCGAACCCGGGTCAGCTCGTCGAGCAACTCGCGGCCGACGACAACTGCGCGATCGCCACCTTCGAGGAAATCGCCAATCCTGGCACGACCCAGCAGATCGACTGGACGTTCACCGTCAACTGAACGACGCCGTCTCACTCGATCGGGTCGCCGAGCACCAACGAGCGCAACTCGGTCATCGCCGGCGCCGGATCCGAACCGACCAGCACCGTCTGCATCCCGACCGATCGGGCGCCATCAAGGTTGACCGGCGTGTCGTCGACGAGCACGGCCTCTTCGGCGGCGACACCGAGCTCGCCCAGCAGATGGGTGAAGATCTCGGCGTCAGGCTTGCGCATCCCGACCACCGAACTGTCGACGACGACCGTCATGTGCTCCATTGGCACCATCCGTCGCCACCCGCGCCCGTCGCCCATGTCGGCGAACTCGCGAACATTGTTGGTGACGACCGCTTGAGGGAGACCGGCCTCGGCTAAGGCGGCGACCGTGTCGTGCACGATCGAACGATCGAAGGGATCGGCACCCATGCGCCGCATGATGTCGCGCATCGACAGATCGATCCCGATCGCCGCGATGCGATCCTCGATTAGCGGCCACGCCTCACGCAGGCTTAGGCGCCCCACCTCCAGCTCATGCCAGGGATGTCCGCTCTCGCCAGCGAGATCGCCGAAAACGGCCCCCGACAGCTGCGCATGGGTGAGCCCATGCTCGGCGGCGACCGCGGCGATTGCGTCGTGAGGGCTCCCGGTGAACACCCCGCCGACATCCCAACAGACGGCTCGAATCACGACGGCAACTCCCCCGTCTCGAGGAGGGCAAGGAAACCGGCTTCATCGAGGATCGGTACGCCCGCCTCCTCCGCCTTGGCGACCTTCGACGCGCCAGGATCGGCTCCCACGACGAGGGCGAGTGTCTTCTTGGAGACACTCCCCGGCGATTTGCCGCCGCGCTCGAGGATCGCCTCCTTCGCGCCGTCGCGGGTGAAGTGCTCGAGGGTGCCGCTCACGACGACCGCGTGGCCTTCGAGCGTCTGTTCTTTCGAACGATCGACCTGGACGGCCTCCATCGTGAGGCCGGCGGCCTTCAGCCGGCTGATCAGGTCGCGGGCCTGATCGGTTTCAAACCAGGCGTGGACCGCCTCGGCAATCACCTGGCCGAAGCCGTCGACGGCGGCGATGTCCTCGACCGATGCAGCCATGATGGCATCCATCGATCCGCAGGCGGCGGCGAGGGTCTGACCGTTGATTTGGCCGATCTCGGGAATGCGCAGCCCGAAGAGGAGATTTCCGAGTGGGCGCGCCTTGGAGCTCTCGATGGAAGCCTTGAGGTTCTCGACCGACTTGGCGCCGATGCGGTCGAGTTCGAGCACCTTGTCGAAGTCGAGGGTGTAGAGGTCGGCGACATCGGTGAGGAGGCCGAGACCTACGAATCGGTCGACGTTCTTTTCGCCGAGGTATTCGATATCGAGGGCGTAGCGTCCGACGAAGTGCTCGATACGACCGCGGATCTGGCGATCGCAGTGGAAGTTCGCGCAGTGGGTGGCGGCAGCGGCCTCATCACGAATCAGCCGCTCGCCACACACCGGACAGTCCGTGGGAAACACCCACGGCTGCGACGACGGATCGCGATCAGACAACACCGGGCCGACGACCTCGGGGATCACATCACCAGCTCGACGGACGATCACCGTGTCGCCCGGCCGGACGTCCTTCGCAACGACCTGATCCTGGTTGTGGAGTGTGGCGGTACCAACGGTGACGCCACCAACGAAGACCGGGTCGAGGACAGCGAACGGGGTGGCGCGCCCCGATGGCCCGATCGACACCTTGATGTCGAGCAAGGTCGTTGTCTGCTCCTCGGGCGGGAGCTTGTAGGCGATCGCCCAACGCGGGGCTTTGGCGTCGGCACCGAGCTCGGCCTGAAGTCGGAGGTGATCGACCTTCACCACCACACCGTCGAACTCGTAGTCGAGGTCGTGGCGCATCGCCTGAAACGCTGCGATGCGCTGCTCGACATCGTCGATGGTGGCAAACGACTTCGTATATTCGTTGATCGGGAAGCCGAGCGAGCCGAGCCACGCAAGGGTCTCGGTGTGCGAGTCGAGCTCGGGGCCACCCTCGACCAGACCGAGCTGATAGCAGAAAAACGACAGCTCACGTTCGGAGGTGACAGCGGCGTCGACCTGACGCAACGAACCGGCTGCGGTGTTTCGAGGATTGACGTAGAGCTTGGGCTCCTTGCCGGTCTCAGCGGCAAGCTCACGCTGGCGTTGGTTGAGCCGCTCGAACGCCGGCAACCGCAGATAGACCTCGCCCCGGACTTCGAGCAGCCGCGGAGCGTCGCCCGACAAAGTCTCGGGGATATCAGCGATCGTTCGGACGTTGTGGGTGACGTCCTCCCCGACCTTGCCATCGCCCCGAGTGGCGCCCTGGACGAGGACACCATTCTCGTAGCGCAGGGAGATGGCGAGGCCATCGAACTTCAACTCAACACCGAACCGGGGCACCGCCTGACCCTCCAGACGGCGCTGCGCTCGCTCGTTCCAGCTGCGCAGATCGTCGACGTCGAAGGCGTTGTGCAACGACATCATCGGGACGGTGTGGGTGACCGGCGCAAACGCCTCGCTGACGCTGCCGCCAACCCGTTGGGTGATCGAGTCCGGGCTGATCAGCTCGGGATTGGCCTGCTCGAGCGCAACGAGCTCGTAGTAGAGCCGATCCCACTCGGCGTCGGAGATCTCAGGGGCGTCGAGTTCGTAGTACTGCTTGGCGTGGTGGTCGAGGGTCTCACGCAATTCGTCGATGCGGTCGGCCGCCGGGTTTCCGTCTGAGGGTGCCATCGACGGCGAGGATAGTTTGATGAGGTGTCGCTCTCGCTACCCACCGGTTCGGTCCGTCTGGTCGCCATCGCCATCGCCATCTGGATCGTGCAGCCCTTCAGCGCTGGCGGCGTGATCGGCGAGGCCCTGGGTGACGCCATCGAACCGTTCCGCACCACGGTTTCCGTGGCTGCGTGGATCGCCTGGCTGGTGATCCTGCTTGCGATCGCCATCCCCCGCCCCGCCACCCTCACGATCGCTCGGGTCGGCACCGCAGGGGGCCTCATCGGCACCCTTTGGGCCGCTTGGGACGTCGATTCGAACCACACCGATACCGGCGCCACCACCCTTACGATCGGCCTTGTCGCTTCAATTGCGGCGGTCGCCACGGTCAATCTGCCCGGCGTCGCCGATCGCTTCCTCGACGGCGTCAGCTACGGCGACGAGCGTCGATTCGCACTCCGGGCGCCCGGGCCGGTGCTCGTCGTTGCGCTCATCCCGTCGGCCCTCATCGTGATCGTGGGACTCTCTGCCGGTCCACTGCTGCTCGCCGATGAGCGCTGGGTCGGCGGCGCGATCGTCACCGTCGTCGGGTTTGGCGTGGCCTGGTTTCCCCTTAACGCACTCCACCGACTCACCAACCGTTTCCTCGTCTTTGTGCCCAACGGACTCGTCGTGCACGACCCCACCCAGTTGCGCGAACCCGCCCTGTTCGTGAAGCGAGAGATTGCCGGCCTTGCGCCTGCTATGGCCGACACGACCGCCAAGGACATCACCGCTGCCGCCCTGGGCCTCGCGCTCGAACTCCGATTCACGACGGCGACCGAGCTTTCGTTCGTCAGCGGCCGCACCACGACCGACAACGAGACCGTGCGCTCCGTGCTCGTCGCCCCGACTCGCCCGACCGCAGTCATGGCCACGGCACTCGAGCGCGGAATAACGATCGCCTAGAGCGGCGTGCGGCCAGCGATGCCCCCGCCGACCACCACACCATCGGTGTCGTAGCCGACGACCGACTGGCCGGCAGCGACGCGACGATGCGGTTCATCCCAGACGACCCGACGGCCGTCCTCGATCCGACCTGGCTCGACCCGTCCGTGGGCCGAGCACTGGAACCTCAGCGGAACGTCGACCGGCACACCGACCCAACGCCAGGACTCCAGTTCGGTCACGGGCGCTGTGAGACCGGCCTTCTCGCCGACCATGACCCGACGGTCGCCCTCGGCGGTGACGTCGATATCGACCACGTACTTGGGGTCGGTGCCGCCTGCGAGTCCGAGACCCTTTCGCTGACCGATGGTGACCATTTCAACGGACTCGACCTCGCCGACCTGCTCGCCTGAACGGTCGATGACCGCCGCCGGCTTCAGCGGAATGCGCTGACCAAGAAACGCTGCCCGGCCATGCTCGTTGGTGATGAAGCAGACGTCCTGGCTCTCGGGCTTCTGGGCGGTGCGCAAGTCCAGGTCCATGGCGAGGCGACGGACGTCCGCCTTGGTGAGTTCACCTACCGGCAAGAGCATCCGAGCGAGGACGGACTCCTCGATGACGTGCAGGACGTACGACTGGTCCTTCGCAGCGTCGACGCCACGCCCGAGACGAGGACCGGCCGGGGTCGAGACGACGCGAGCGTGATGCCCTGTGGCGATCATGTCGAATCCGAGCGCATCGGCCCGGCGCACGAGGCGATCGAACTTCAGGTGCCGGTTGCACTCGATGCAGGGATTGGGTGTCCGTCCGGCAGCGTGGTCGGCCACATAGGGCTCGATGACGTCGCGTTCGAAGTCCTCGCCGAAATTGAAGACGTGGTGCTCGATGCCGAGTCGATCTGCAACTCGACGGGCGTCGTCGACGTCGGAAACCGCGCAGCAACCGGTGTCGGACGGACCGCCCCAGAGCTTCATAGTGACGCCGACAACCTCGTGGCCAGCATCCATCAGCAAGGCAGCCGCAACCGACGAGTCGACCCCGCCCGACATGGCGACCATCACGGGACTGCTCACGCGTCACCTCCGTGAGACATCAGCCGCCTCCGTGGGCCCGGAGCCGCTCGACTGCGGGTGGGATGTACTCGAGGGCCGTCTCGATGTCGGCCTCGGTGGTCGTGTGACCGAGTGACAGACGCAACGATCCTTGTGCGACCATGCGGTCGACGCCCATCGCTGCGAGAACGTGGGATGGGTCCTGCGCACCGCTGGAGCACGACGAGGCTGCGGAGGCCCGCAGGCCCGCAGCATCGAGCAGGAACAGCAGCGCTTCGGCCTCGACATCGGCGAGCACGACGTGGGCGATGCCGGCAGCGACCGGGGCACCACCATCGAGCACGGTCGGTGTCACGACCTCGCCGAGCCGTTCACGCAGGCCCACCACGAGGCGATCTCGGAGCGCGCCGAGGCGGACGACATCGGCGTCGCGAGCGGCGACCGTGGCCGTGGCAGCCGCCACAAAAGCCGCCGCCCCGGCAACGTCGGGCGTTCCCGCTCGTCGGCCGCGCTCCTGACCTCCGCCGAGGATCTGGGCATCGAGTGCGACCCCGTGGCGAACGAAGAGGGCACCGGTTCCGACCGGCCCACCGAACTTGTGACCCGTGATCGAGATCAGGTCGGCCCCCTCGACATGGGCTGCAAGGTCGATCCACGCCAGCGCTTGGACGGCGTCGGTGTGAAACCACGCGCCGGGGGCGTGCCGTCGGGTGGCCTCGACAAGCGCCGGGATGTCGTTCACCACCCCCGTCTCGTTATTGATGGCCATGATCGACACGACCGAGACCGGCTGGTCGGCGGCGTTGAGAACAGCTACGAGCCGGTCGGGTGAGACGGCGCCGTCGGCTTCGAGTCCGACCGTAAGGCCCTCTGCGTGCTCCACCGGTTCGAGCACTGCGTGATGTTCACCGGCCGAGCAGACGGCGATCCCACCTTGCGCGTGAAGTACGCCGCGAATGGCAAGGTTGTCGGCCTCGCTGCCCCCGGACGTGAACACGACCTCGGCAGGCGGCCGACCGAGCGCAGCAGCGACCTCGTCGCGGGCATCGTCGAGCGCCCGGCGGGCGGCGCGCGCTGCCCGGTGGGCACCGGTCGGGTTGGCGTGATGGTGCGCCGACGCGTCGAGCCAGGCCGCCTGCGCCTCAGGGCGCAGCGGTGTGCTCGCTGCGTGGTCGAGATAAACCTCGACCACCTCGGTGTCGATGCTCGTCGCCACGGGATTAGTCTACGACCGGGCACACTGTGTCGGTGATCGATCTCCCCGGACACGACGGCTACGGCGCCGACACCTACGGCGAGAGCTTCGCCGACGTCTACGACGACTGGTACGCCGATGTCAGCGACGTCGACGCCACGGTGGCGACGATCACTCGGCTCGCCGGCAACGGTCCGGTACTCGAACTCGGTGTCGGCACCGGACGACTCGCAATCCCGCTCGCCGCCGCCGGGGTGCGCGTCATCGGGATCGACGCGTCGCCGTCGATGCTGCGCCTGCTGGACGAAAAGCCGGGCGCCGACGCCGTCACGGCAGTGCTTGCCGACATGGCCCACCTTGTCGAGGGACCTGGGGCCGAGGAAGTCGTCGCCGCCGGCCCGTACACGGTTGCGTTTGCGGCGTTCAACACCTTCTTCAACCTCACCACGCCCGACGACCAACGTCGCTGTCTTGAGGGTGTGTTCGATCTCCTCGCCCCAAGCGGCGTCCTCGTCATCGAGGGATTCGTCCCACCCGAGGATGGCATGACCGACGGCGGTGTTTCGGTGCGCGACATCACCTCCGATGCCGCCGTGCTCACCGTCTCCAAACACGACCCCCACGCGCAGGTGATCCGAGGGCATCACATCGAGATGCGGGCCGACGGCAACCGGATGCGGCCGTGGATCGTTCGCTATCTGACTCCGGAGCAGCTCGATGCTTCCGCGGCAGCGGTCGGCTTCGTTAGGACGAACAGGTGGGCCACGTGGTCCGGCTCCCCGTTCAACCCCTCTCCGCCGAATGGCCCAGACCATCCGTCCACGACATCTGACGTTCATGTGAGCGTCTATCAGCACCCTCCAGGCTGACATGTGAGTCCGGTGGTTCGGCCTCTCTAGAAGAGCGGGTCGGGCCACTGCGAACCAGCCCAGAGGGCGCCGGCGGCAAGGAACGCCACCAGCAGCATCGCGACGGCGAGCGACTCCCACTCGGGTCGCTTCGCCCGGATCTGAGGCACGAACGCTCCGGCGAGCGCGACACCGCCGAGCAGACCGCCGACGTGACCACCGATCGAGAGCACCGGCACAGCAAACGTCAGCACCAGGTTGATGCCGACGATCGCGCCCAGCCCTTTGCCGATGTCACGGTTGCCCGAGGCGAGCGCAATGACGGTGGCAGCGCCGAACAGTCCGAAGATCGCCCCTGACGCGCCAACGGTGAAACTGAGCGGGTCGACGAGCAGTGCGCCAAAGGAACCGGCGATGAGCGACGCGAAGTAGAGGGCGATGAACCGCGACGCGCCCAGCGCCCGCTCAACCAGCGGGCCGACGATCCAGAGCGAGTACATATTGACACCGAGATGGAACAGTCCGTCGTGCAACACCCCTGATGTGAGAATGCGATACGCCTCGCCGTTGACATCAAGCGGAGGACCGGCGAGACCGAAGTCGATCAAGACGGCCGTCGGAAGCGCGCCGCCACCGGAGACGATAACGGCCAGCGAAATAGCGACATTGACGACCAGTAACGCTTTGGTGGCGACCGGATCGACGGCGATTGGACCTCGGTGAACCTGCTGGCGGCCCGAAGAGGTGCACTCCGGACAGTGGAACCCCACCGATGCTTGGGTCATGCACGCACCGCAGATCGGCCGGTCGCAGCGCTGGCAGAGAACGCCCGAGCGGCGGCCTTCGTGCCGGTAGCAGCTGGTGACCTCAGACGTGCCCACGAAGCTAACCGTAGTTCCCCGAATCGGTGCAGCCTTCCTTGCCCATCGGAGTAGCGTCGGCGCCCATGGCCGGTCACGTCCTCAGCGATCCCGAACTCGACGATCGCATCCATCTGCTCGCCGCCACGCCACACCTGCTGATCGCCTGCGACTACGACGGCACGATCGCGCCGCTCGTCGGCGACCCGATGACGGCGCTGCCGCTGCGCGAGACGTCGGTGGCACTACGAGGGCTCGCTGCTCTGGCGCAGACCGATGTCGCCGTGTTCTCCGGCCGCTCACTGCCGGACCTCACCGCGCTCAGCCGCCTCCCGGCCGAGATCCATCTCGTCGGCTCCCACGGGAGCGAGTTCGACATCGATTTCGCCCTCGACCTCGACCCTGCACTCCACGAACGCCGCTCGAAACTCCTTGATGCCCTTGGCCGACTCGTCGCCGATCACCCAAAGGTCTCGCTCGAGAAGAAACCAGCGTCGGTCGCCGTTCACTACCGCGCACTCGACGATGACGAGATCGAGACCGTCGTCACCGAAATCGAGCGGGTCCACGTCGCGATCGGACAGCTCGACATTCGTCATGGCAAGAAGGTCTGCGAGCTACTGCTCATCCCGACCGACAAGGGCAAGGCCCTCGGCACCGTGCGCGCCACCGTGGGCGCAACCGCCGCGCTCTTCCTCGGCGACGACGTCACCGACGAGTCCGCGTTCCGCACGCTCCACGGCCCAGATGTCGGCGTGAAGGTCGGCGAGGGTGAGACGGCCGCCCCATTCCGGGTCGACTCACCCGAGGAGGTGGCCATCCTCCTCGCTGCCCTGTCCGTCCGTCGGGCGAACTGGCTCGCCGGTGCCGGCGGTACGCCGATCGATGAGCACTCGATGCTCTCGGATCAGCGCACTGCAGCGATCGTCGCCCCCGATGCTCGCATCACCTGGCTGTGCGTGCCCCGCATCGACTCCGGTGCGATCTTCGCCGAGCTCCTCGGCGGGCCTGCGGCCGGCCACTTCTCGATCGGTCCCACCGACGATGCCGCAACCGGGCAACCGTCCCAGGCCTATGTCGGCGATTCGCTCATCCTTCGCACGTCGTGGCCATCGATGAGCGTTACCGACTATCTCGACTGTTCCGAAGGGCGCCCGAAGCGCATCGCAGGCCGCACCGACCTGATCCGGGTGGTCGAGGGCACTGGCACCGCTCGCATCGAGTTCGCGCCCCGCCTCGACTTCGGTCGCTTTCCAACCCAGCTCGAACTCCGCGACGGCGGCATCGAGATCACGAACGCCGCCGACCTCGTCGTGCTCCGCTCCCCTGGCGTCGAGTGGACCGTTGAGAACTCCGGTGTGCACCAGACTGCGATCGCCGAGGTCGACCTCAGCGCCGGTTCCGTCACGCTCGAACTCCGCTGCGGCACGGCGTCACTGCGTCCACATCGCACGGCCGAGGTCGACCGCCGGGCGGCGACCGACTCGTTCTGGTCCGACTGGGCCGCCCGTCTGGAACTGCCCGAGACCCTCATCGACGTCGATCACGACCTCATCCGCCGCTCGGCGCTCACCCTCAAAGCCCTCTGCTACGGCCCGACCGGCGCTATTCTCGCTGCGGCCACGACAAGCCTACCCGAGTTCATCGGGGGCGTCCGCAACTGGGACTACCGCTACTGCTGGATCCGCGACGCCGCGCTCTCGGCCGGCGCCCTAGTGAAACTCGGCTCAATCGACGAAGCGATGGATCTCCTCGACTGGCTCCTCCGGGTCATCGAGGCCTCCGAGGTCGGCCCCGAGCGCCTCTCACCGCTCTACACCGTCAACGGCACAGCGCTGCCGCCCGAGGCCACCATCGAAGAGCTGCCGGGCTACGCCGGCTCACGTCCGGTACGCGTCGGTAACGCTGCCGACCACCAGGTCCAGCTCGACGTCTTCGGCCCGGTGCTCGAGCTCATCCACCAACTCGGGGAGATCGATGCCCCGCTGTCGGCGCGCCACTGGCGCCTCGTCGAGGACCTCGTCGCCGCAGTCGAGCAGCGCTGGACGGAGCCCGATCAGGGCATCTGGGAGGTGCGGTCCGCACCACGCCATCACGTGAACTCCAAGGTCATGTGCTGGGTCACCGTCGACCGTGCCATCCAGATCGCGGGCGAGGTGTTCGGCCGCGAACGACCCGAGTGGGTCAACCTCCGCGACGAGATCAAAGACGACATCATCGCCAACGGCTGGAACGACAAGGTCGGCTCGTTCACCACTGCGTACGACGGCGCCGATATTGATGCCTCGGTCCTCGCCATCGGTTTGTTCGGCATGCTCGAACACGATGATCCCCGCTACATCGCAACCGTCCACGCAGTCGAGTCGTCGCTGCGCTCCAGCGACACCGTCTACCGCTACAAGCACGAGGACGGCCTGCCCGGCGAAGAGGGCGGCTTCAACCTGATGACGTCGTGGCTGATCGACGCCAAGCTTCAGATCGGTGAATTCGACTCGGCCCGTGAGCTCTTCCGTGCCTATGTCGATCTCGCCGGCCCGACCGGCCTGATCACCGAAGAGGCCGACCCGGCCACCGGGCGGGCGCTCGGCAACCACCCGCAGGCGTACTCGCACCTCGGGCTCATCTCAAACGCGCTGCATCTCGCCGCCCACGCCTGACGCCAGCGTCGGTCGTCGGGTTCGCTCAACCCGGCTTACAGCTGGACGGGGCTCTCTGACATGCCGAGGGCGTTGACCTCGAGCACCTCGGTGACACCTTCGACCCGATCCTTCATGATCCGCTCGATACCGGCCTTGAGGGTTTGCGTCGACGCCGGACAGGTAACGCATGCGCCCATCAGCTCGACGGTGACGACACCGGTCGCCTCGTCGACGGAGACCAGTTCGATGTCACCCTCGTCGGCCTGGATGGCCGGACGAATCGCCTTGATGACTTTTTCGACCTGTTCGAGCACATCGTCTCCGATCGGGGGAACTGACCAAGTCTGGCATCTGCCGAGGCCAACGCCGACACCGGCAACGGCATTCCCGGCGCCTACGATCACAGTGTGAACAGCCTCACGTTGGCCCACCAAGGTGGGTGGGACGAGATCCTCATGGTCGCCGGTCCCGTGCTATTTTTCGCGTGGCTGCTGAGCATCGCCCGTCGACGAGCCCAGTCGCTGGCTGATGCCGAGGCCGTGGAATCGACCGATGCAGGCTCACCCGGGAGTGTCTCACCTCCTTCGTAGTGTGGCTTCATGGTCGGGTTGACGAGCGGTTGATGCCAGCCAAAGCAGCGCTTGATTCGTTGGGTGATGCCACCCCCACCGCCGCAATCGTAGCGACCCCCGAGGACACCGAAGAAGCCGGCCCCACCGGGTGGCCACCGACAACACACAACACGAACCCGCCGCCTAGGCGGTGTGGGGAAAGCCATACCCGAACCCAGGGCTATTCGGCGGTGACGTCGCCGCCGATGCCGCGGAGCTTGCCAGCGAGGTCGTCGTAGCCGCGGGCGACATGGTCGGCGTCGGCCACGATCGTCTCGCCGTCGGCGGCGAGGCCAGCGATCACGAGCGCTGAGCCGGCTCGGATGTCGTGGGCCCGAACGGGCGCACCCGAAAGCTTCTCGACCCCGCGGATGACGGCGTGGTGTGAATCGGTGCGGATGTCGGCACCCATACGGCGGAGCTCGTCGACGTAGCGGAACCGGCCGGAGAAGAGGTTTTCGGTGACGATGCCGACACCGTCGGCGGTGGCGAGCAAAGTCACGAGGAACGGCTTGAAGTCGGTGGCAATGCCGGGATAGGGCAAGGACTGGCAATCGGCTGAGGTCATGCGACGTGGGGCGAGCGCCCAGATGCCATCGGGGTCATGCGAGATCCGCATCCCCATCTCGCCGAGCTTCTGGCACAGCATCGACATGTGTTCGTGACGGGCGCCAGCGACGGTGATCTCGCCACCGGTGATACCGACGGCGCAGAGATAGGTGGCGGCCTCGATGCGATCGGGGATGACGGTGTGATCTGCGCTGTGGAGCGCGTTCTGGGATTCGACCCCATCGATCGTGATGGCCGATGAGCCGGCGCCAATGATCTGCGCGCCCATCTTGTTGAGCAACTCGCACAGGTCGGCGATCTCGGGCTCGCGAGCGGCGTTGTCGATGACGGTCGTGCCCTTCGCCCGCACGGCCGCCATCACGAGGTTCTCGGTTGCGCCGACCGATGGGAACTCGAGCAGCACGCGGGCGCCCTGCAGATTCTGGGAGCGGGCGTGGATGTAGCCGTGCGCCGTGTCAAACTCGGCACCGAGCTCCTGCAGACCACGCACGTGCATGTCGATCGGCCGGGGACCGAAATCATCGCCGCCGGGCATGGCCACCCGAGCCTCGCGACAACGGGCGAGCATCGGACCCATGACGACGATCGAGGCACGGAACTGCTCGACGATCTCATAGGGCGCCACTGGTTCGATCTCGGCGGGGACATCGATGCGCAAGGTCGTGCCATCGCGGGTGACGCTGCAGCCGGTGGCACGGAGTAGATCCGACATCAAGTCGACATCGGTGATGCGCGGCACGTTGTGCAGGTGATACGTGCCCTCGGCGATCAGGGTCGCCGCCATCAACTTCAGGACCGAGTTCTTGGCGCCGCCGACGGGAATGGTTCCCTCGAGCGGCCCTCCCCCACGGACGCAAATCTGTTCGATCGACTCCATCGATGCTAAGTCTGCCAGCGGACGAGCGCCGTCACAGCCATGGCGATGAGCACCACCACCACGAACGGAGCCTTCCGCCATACCGCCACCGATCCGGCCGCCACACCCCAGACCCGGGCGTCGAGCATGAGAGTCTCATCACCGCCGATCGTCTGCACGGCGATCAGGCCGGCGAAGAGTGCGGCAGGGATCAGAGAGGTCAGGGATTCGAGCCGGGCACCGAGGGTCGAGTCCGGTCGCCCGAGCACGAGCACGCCGAACACCTTCAGGCCGTAGGCACCCACGACCAGCACGATCAGCGCAGGCCAGCTCAAACGGCTGCTTCCCGTCGCCCGACCAGCCAGCCCGGGATCACGGCAAGTGCCGCCACGAGGAGCGGAACACCGGCGGGTGCGATCGGCGTGAACGCCACAGCAAGGGCAGCTCCAACCACGGCGGCGACCTGACCGGGCCGCTTTCGGACATGAGGCGCGAGCAAGGCGACGAAGGCCGCCGGGAACGCCGCATCAAGGCCCCACGTCTCCGGCGCTCCGATGACCGAGCCGAGAAGCGCGCCGCCTATCGATCCGACGTTCCATAAGGACCACAGCCAGATCGCCGTCCACCAGAACGCGTCGCGAGCGTCGTCGTCGGTCTCCTGCACGGAGGCCATTGCGGTCGTCTCGTCGATCACGAACTGGGCCGAGCCCGCTCTCGGAATCCACGCCTGAGGCAGAACGCGAGCGACGACCGGCCCGTAGAGCGCGTTGCGGGCTGCCAGCAGCAGCGCCGAGCCGACCGCGGCGATACCCGAGCCACCCGTGTCGACGACCGACACCGCGGCGAACTGGGATGCACCGGTGAAGACCAGCGCCGACATAACGACAACCTGCGCCAATGACAGACCAGCGGCATCGGCAAGCACACCGAAGGTCACTCCCACGATCCCGACCGCTGTGGCGAGGACGAAACCCTCTCGACGATGCGCGCTCACTGGGCCAGGCCCGAGAGAATCGCTGCGAGTTCGTCGATCAGCCCGCTGAGCTCGTCGATGCACGCATCGAACACCGGTTGCTCCCCGGCACCCGGGTCGATGACTTCCTCCCATGGTTGGAACTCGTGGGAGACTAGGTCGAGTGCGGCGACCCGCTCATCGAGCGTCGAACCGCTTGCCATCGGAAGTTGCTGCACGGCCCGCTTCAGCGAACTCGCGATCGGCAACGCGTCCGGGAGACGTCGTTGCATCCAGTGAATGTGGGACGGCTCCATGACGAGGAGCAACGAGCTGCGGTGCACATCGGGGAGCTCGAGCTGCCGGGATCGGTGATGGGGGTCAGCGAGACCATGCCGCTCAAGTGCTGCGCGCGTGCGGGTGCTCATCGGGTGGCCGGGCAGCACGAGTGTTCCTGCGCTGGCGACGTCGACCGGGCCGTCGTCGCCGAGTCGGTCGCGCAACAAGAGCGCCGCCATCACGGACCGGGCGGCGTTGCCGGTGCAGATCATGGTGAGCATGGGGCGTTCCGTCATCGGCGCCTCACGAAGATCGCCTCGGCCTCGGCGGTGCGGACGGGTGCATCAGTGTCGAGCGTTTCGGCACGCACGCACTCGGCTCGCATGTCGACGCGCATCCCCCTATCGCGCTCGACCCAGCACCGAAATACCAGGTCGGTGTCGAGCGGCGTTAGGTCGCGGTAGCGAATGGTCAAACGACCGGTGACTCCGCCGGGGCGCCCGGTCAGGCTCTGCGCAGCTCCCATCACTTCGTCGAACAGGCCCGCCATCACGCCGCCGTGGACGCTTTTGGGAGGCCCTTCACGCAGACGCGAAAGACAGACATGCCCGAGCAGGCACGGCGAGCCGTTCCGCTCCCCCTGTTCGATCCGCATCGGCGGCGCGACGGCGTTGATCGTTCCCGAGAAGGCCGAGAGCTCGCGGGTGCGAGCCCGCCGACCTTCACCATCGGTCTCGATCTCGTACCAACGGAGGCGCCGTTCGCCGATGGCGAGCAGCGCGTTGGCCTCGCGCAGCAGGTCGAGGGCGGCGGCTCGACGCTCATCATCGGCAACCGTCTCGTGGAGGGTCCGGGAGAGCGAACGGAGCTCGTCAGCGAGGGCGTCGTCACTGGCCATCAGGCATCGCCGCCGATCTCTTCGCCGAGACGGGCAAGCAGAGCGAGCGTAGTGCGCTGCAATGAATCAGCAGCCGTCGCCAAATTGGCGCTGAACTGTTCAGCCGTGGTGACCGGCGAGTCGACTAGGTCCGTGATGGCCTTCACGGCGCCAACCGGCACGTCACCCAGGGAACCGATCCAGGCGACGGCGGCCGCCTCCATCTCTTTCACCTCGGCACCCGAGGCAAGGATTCGCGCTGCATCCTCCGGCGACTCATCGAGGCTGTCACCGGTCGTGACAATCCCGAGTCGACAACCGAGCGCATCCGCATGAACTCGCAGGTCGGTGGCGGGAAGGTCGGCTCGACCGAAGGCGTCGAAGCCAGGAAGATCGATGCGGCGGTCGTGGCACACGAAGCGATCCCAGGCGAGGTAGACGTCGCCGATCGAAGCTCCGGCTCGGCTCCACCCGCCGGCGGTACCGACGGTCAACACGAGATCGGGTCGTCGCCCGAGGCCAGTGCGGGTGTGATCAAGCGCAACCTGCGTCGCAAGGGCCGCTGCCGTCGAGCCAATGCAGTCGACGCCGGTGCGAGGGTCAATGCCATTGGTGACCAACACCACGTCGACACCCGCATGATCTGCGACGGCAAGGCGAGCGGGGAGCGAGGACGCCCAGTCCGGTGGCTCTGCGAGCACTGCGCCGAGGGCGGCCCGAAGCGGCGCAGCCTCGGCCTCCATGGCCATCACGATCACGACCAGCGGTTGCTCGGACACTGGGGAAGGTTAGGCAGTCGTCTGGCAGCTTTGCGACGCCTGCCACAGCGCACGCTTATGGCGAGGAAGCGTCCAGTCATCTGACGGCACAACTCGGACCTCCGATCTCAGATCGCGTCAGAACCCGGCACCACTCCCCGACCCGGCGAGGATCGGGCACCTCCGGCCGACTCAGACGCCGATGGCGACAGCGACTCGGTCGCGATGGAACCGCACGTCGCCGTGGGCGGCAGCAAGAGTCCACGCACGTTTCAGCCACAGCTGAAGGTCGTACTCGAACGTGTAACCGATGGCGCCGTGACATTGCAGCGCTTGGCGAGCAGCAAGATCAACCGCCTCGGACGCCTGGGCCTTTGCCATCGACACGTTGCGGCCACGGGCGAACGGATCGTCGTCGTGGGCAACCGACCAGGCCGCTCGATAGACAAGCGGGACCGCAAAGTCGAGGGCGATCTTCACGTTGGCGAGGTGGTGCTTGACCGCCTGGTACGAACCGACCGGTTTACCGAACTGGTGTCGCTCAGCGACGTACTCAACCGTGGCCTCGAGGAGGCGACGGGCCACACCGACGCACTGGGCGGCTGTGCCGAGCGCTGCTCGGTCGAATGCGAGATCGGGGTCGGCGCCATCGAGCGGATCGGCAGCGGTGATGTCGGTGAGTACGCTGAGACGGCGGGACTGGTCGATCGACGTCGCATCATCGGCCTTCCACTCGGTGACGAGTTGGAGCGTGTTCCCGTTTCGGTGAACCACGGCGTCGGCGGCAGCGCCGACGAAGACCTCGCCCGCAAGGTTGAGGGTGATGGTCGAGTCGCCGGTGATCGCCGCCTCGAGGGCAGCATGACCAGCTTCGGCCAGTGCGGGAACGGCAACGGCCACGTGTTCGACAAGCGGCTCGGGAACACCTGCGTAGCCGGCCTCTTCGAGGATCCGGACGAGGTCAACTTCATTCATACCAAGGCCACCAGCGGCCTCGGGCGCGAGCACTGCGAGCACGCCCATCTCGGCAAGTGCCGCCCACAGGCCGGGGACTCGACCCTCGTCGTTGTCCCAGCTCTGGCGAACCGCTTCGGGTGGGCATCGGTCGGCGAACAGCTCGCGGACCGTATCGCGGAACATGTCCTGTTCGTCGGTGAAGCTGAACTTCATGTCGTCACCGCCTCGGAAGGCCGAGCACTCGCTCGGCGACGATGTTGCGCTGAATCTCGTTGGTACCGGCGTAGATCGGGCCGGACAGGGCGAAGACGTAGCCATCGAGCCAGTCGTTTCCGGCGTCGGCCACTTCCCCCATCGGCCCCATCAGTCGGAGGGCCGTGGCATGGAGTTCGAGGTCGAGTTCGGACCAGAAGACCTTGCCTTCACTCGCTTCGGGGCCGATCTCGGCGCCTTCCATGAGATCCGCGGCCATTTGGTAGGTGTTCCATCGATAGGCCTGAGCCTTGATCCACGCGTCGACCACTTCGTCGCGCAGACGAGGGTCAAGGTCGGTGACGTCGGCGGCCAGCGCCCGAAGGCGTTCCGCCGCCGCCATGAACCGGCCGGGGCTCCGCAGGCTGAGGCCGCGTTCGGAGCCGGCGGCAGCCATCGCAACGGCCCACCCCTGACCAACACCACCAAGCACATGCTTGGCACTCACTCGGGCGTCGTCGAAGAAGAGCTCGGCAAAGCCCGGCTCGCCGTCGAGGCGCCCGATCGGCCGCCGTTCCATCCCCGGCGTCTCGGCGGGCACGAGGAGATAGGTGAGTCCCTGATGGCGCTCGGCCTCAGGATCGGTGCGCACGATGCAGAAGATCCAGTCGGCAAAGGCGCCACGGGAGCACCAGGTCTTTTGTCCGTTGAGGATGAAGTCGTCGCCGTCAAGGATCGCTTTGGTCTTGATGCCGGCGAGGTCGGAACCCGCTTCGGGCTCGCTCCAACCCTGGGCCCAGATGTGTTCACCACTCGCCATCCGAGGCAGGAAGAAATCCTGCTGTTCTTGGGTAGCGAAGTTGAAGATCGTGGGCGCGAGCAGGCTGACACCGTTGGCGCTGACCCGACCGGGTACGCCCGACAGCCAGTACTCCTCTTCATAAATCAGCCACTCGATCAGGTCACAGTCGCGACCGCCGTACACCGAAGGCCAGGCCGGTACCGACCAGCCGGCGTCGAACAGGAACTTCTCCCATGCACGGTGCTCTTCGAAGCCGACAGCCGTGTCCATTGAGGCGATGCGACCAGGATGATTGTCGGTCAGCCACTGGCGGCACTCGTTGCGGAAAGCGACGTAGTGCGGAGCGAGATCAAGATTCATCAGCGGAACTCGCCGTTTCGGACACCGTTCGGGTCGAAGACCTCACGGATGAGGTGACGTTCCTCGTCGGTGGGCAGTCGGCTCTCGGGAACCTCACCGGTCACGGTGAGTTCGAACGCCGAGGCCTCCTGCGCTTGCTCGAGCGTGACGCCCGGGTGCAACGAACGCACCCGCATCGCGCCGTCGCTGGTCTCGAAGTCGTAGGCGCCGAGGTCGGTGACGACCCGACGAATTTCGTGGAACCGTCCGGTCGCCTCGGGCAGGGAAGCGACCGTGTCGTTGCCGGGGCCGCTGACGACATCAACCGACTCAACGAAGGAGCGGGCCTGCGTGGGGATCCAGTAGGTGGTGGCATGGTTGATCAGGTTGCCGGGTGCGCCACGCATGCCGAGGAGTTGGGCCTTTGGCTTGCGGTAGTCGTCGCCGATGGCTGCGAAGTTCTGGTTGCCATAGCGGTCGATTTGGGGTGCTCCCATGACGACGTGACGCTTGCCCGACCAGACCTGATCAAAGATCGTGCGGAACGGCATGTACGACTCGACAACGGCGTCGGACGGGTCGCCTCCAAGCGGAAGATTGCCCTCGATCGCATAGGCGATCGTGTCGGTGAGCATCAGATCGGGCTCGAACGTGGCCCGGGCGAGGCGACCGGCAATCACGGGCACAGGGCCCATCGGGTTACAGAGCACCTCACCGTCGCCGCGAAACGCGTCGGCGAGGGCGACGATGCAGATCTCGGCGAGCGTCGCTTCAGTGGTGTCGCTCACGCCTGTCCCCTTTCATCAAGCTTGGCCCGGTAGGCCTCGTGCGATTCGAGTTCGATCCAGTCGGCCCGGAACTGCGCCCACGCTTCGGGATCCTTGGCAGTGGCGGCGTACTCGCGCTGGAACGCCTCATCGCGCCCATAGTCGGGCGGACACTCAGTGAAGTGTGCCCCCATCGGAGCCTCGACAACGCCGTCGACGTGGGTGCGAGGGATCTTCAGCGTGTGGACCGGACCCTCATGGAGGAAGTCCTCGGTGGGGATGATCTTCTCGGCCGACATGTAGGTCTTCGCGCCGGCCATCGCGAACAGATCGTCGAAGTAGAGGTCAGGGCCAAGGAATTGACCGTTGCCTTTCTCGTCGGCACGGTTCATGTGGAGAAGCACCGCATCCATGTCGAAGGCAGGGATGGCGACGAGTTCCTCACCGTCGCCATAGGGCGAGGTGACGGTGCGAAGTTCGGGGTTCTCGCTCAGCATGGCCGAGCCGAGGCCGGCCCGAGTTGGGTAGAAGGGCACCCGATGCGCAGCGGCCATCAAGCCGAGGTAGAAGGCGCCCTCGTCAAGTTCCATGAAGTCGGGCAGCAGCCCGCCCTGGCGCACCGCCCGGAAGTGCGGTTCGAGCGGGATCGAGTCGAGCGACACGAAGCCGTAGGTGACCTTGCGACACTTTCCGGCGGCGGTGAGGATGCCGATGTCGGGGCCGCCGTAGCTCACGATGTGGAGATCAGTCAGGTCGCTCCGGAGGATCGCCCGAACCAGCGACATCGGCTTGCGGCGCGACCCCCAACCGCCGATCCCGATCGTCATCCCGCTCTCGAGCTCGGCGACGACCTCGTCCTCGGTCATACGCTTGTCGGCCACGCCGTTCCCCTTTGGTTGGGCCCGTTTCTGACGATGTGTCAAATCGTTGCTGACCGTACCCGGGGAGGAGCCCACCATGCGAGATCAGCGGGACGAACGGTAGTCTCGCCACCGATGCGTCGCTTGTTCGCCCTGATCGCCCTGATCGCCTCAATCGCCGTCGTGGCGGTTGCGTGTGGCGACGACGCCGACCCCGCGCTCGACGTGGCCGACACCACGACGACTAGCTCGACGACCACCAGCGAACCAGCCGGACCACCGGCGACGTTCTGCGAGGGGGTCGAGCAGGTCAACCTGCTCCTCGACAACATCGCCCGCACCATGCTGGCGACAATGGCCGGGGAGCCGTCGGCGGAGTTCATTGTGGTGCTCGGTGATGCGGTCGATCTTCTCGATCAGACTGCGGCGCTCGCGCCCGATGAGGCCGACGACGCCGCAGGGCTCTTGGCCGATGCCTACTCCGGTTTCGAGGAATTGCTGTTCGAGATCGACTTCGTGGTGAACGACCTTCCCGTCGATGATCCCCGCGCCGCGGCGCTGAGCGACGCTGCATTCACCGAGGCGATCGTGACCATTACGGAGGTGTGTAAGTGAGTAATTCCCTCGATTTGACCGGCCGCACGGCGATCGTCACCGGCGGCACGAAGGGTCTCGGCCGAGTCATCTCGGCGACCCTTCTTGGGCACGGCGCCGAGGTGACCGTCTGCGCTCGCAACGCCCCCGATGCGCCGGTGATCGCCGGTGGACGTGAGGCCCACTTCGTCGCCGCCGACGTTCGGGATGCCGAGCAAGTCACGGCGGTGGTCGACGCCGCCATTGAGCGCACGGGTCGGGTCGACATCCTCGTCAACAACGCCGGTGGCGCCCCACCGGCCGAGAGTGCCACGGTCTCGCCCCGCTTCAACGAAAAGATCGTCGCCCTCAATCTGCTGGCGCCGATGCTCTTCAGTCAAGCGGTGCACGACATCATGCAGGCCCAGGACGATGGCGGGGTCATCGTCAACATCGCCTCGGTTTCGGGCACCCGAGCCAATCCCAAAGGGGTCGCCTACGGCGCTGCGAAGGCCGGGCTGATCAACATGACCGAGACGCTCGCCCACGAGTGGGGTCCGAAGATCCGGGTGATCGCCCCTGTCGTCGGCATGATCGTTACCGAGGACGCGCACCTGTTCTACGGCGACCAGGCCGGCATCGATGCGGTTGGCGCGATGTTGCCGCTCGGCCGTATGGGCGACCCCGCCGACGTGGCTGACGTCGTGCTGTTCTGTGTCTCACCGCTTGCCCGATGGATGAGCGGTTGTGCGATCCCCGTCGACGGTGGTGGTGAAGGGGCTGCCTACCTCGATGCGGCGACCGGTGAGGTCAACCGGACATGAGCGCTACGATGACCCTGCTGTCGACGGTCATCGAACTCGCCCAGGACTCGAGCGACGCCGACTACTACGACGACGCCGGCCGCATCATCGGCTCACCCGTCGCTGGGCCGAAGCCGGAGAATCCGGGCGACCGCGGCGGTTACGCCCAACTGCTCACGGCCTTCATGATCTTCGCCGGGCTCGCCTTCATCGCCTTTCGCATCTGGCGGGAGACGGTCAAGGCCCGCCACGCCCGAGGAGTGTGAGCATGCCCGGACCCATGTTCATCGTCGACTTCGAGCCGCAGTACGGCGAGATGGTCGATGTGTCGCCGCTGCTGCGCCGCATGGTGTGCCGCAACCCGTCAAAGTTCACCTTCCACGGCACCGGTACCTATGTGATCGGACGGGGTGACGTCGCTGTCGTTGATCCGGGCCCACGAGATGAGCAGCACGTCGAGGCGCTGTTACGGGCGCTCGACGGCGAGCGCGTTCGCCACATCCTCATCACCCACACCCATGGCGATCACTCCCCTGCAGCAGCGGCGCTGTCCGATGCAACCGGTGCACCTGTGCTCGGGTTCGGACCCCACCCCGACATGGCCATCGGCGAGGGCGAGGACCACGACGACACCGACGATGAGGGCGAAACCGACGACAACACCGACGGGGCGCAGGAACCTCAGATCGAGGACGACCCGGAGTTTCAGCGAAAACACGCACCCGACGTTGACTTCGATCCGGAGACGGCGCTCGCCCACGGTGACATCGTCGACGGCCCTGGGTACACCGTTGAGGCGCTCTACACCCCCGGGCACATCAGCAACCACCTGTGCTTCGCATTGCACGAGGAACACGCCGTGCTCTCGGGCGACCATGTGATGGGCTGGTCCACGACGATCATTCCGCCACCCGACGGCGATGTCGGGGCCTATCTTGACTCGCTGCGTGTCCTGCTCGACCGCCCGCAGGATCGGCGGCTCTACCCCACCCACGGCGCTCCGGTCGAGGAGCACCACGAGTTCGTGGCGGCGCTCCTCAATCATCGCCTCGCCCGCGAGGCCGGCATCCTGGCCCAGCTCGCCACGGGTCCGAAGTCTGCTCGCGAAATCGTCGACGTGCTCTACGCCGATGTCCGCAAGGAGCTGCACAAACCCGCAGCCCGCTCGGTGCTTTCGCACCTCCGCAAGCTCCACGACGAGGACGCCGTCGAGGTGGCAATCGAGGGTGCCTTGACCGTGTCGTCGGAGACGATCTGGGTTCGCCGCTGACGAGCCCGACAACAGCCCTAGCCGATCAAGGCCGGGGCCTCGACCGGGTGTTGACAGGCGAGATAGTGGTCGCTGTCGCCAACCTGCTGCATCACCGGTTCGTCGGCGGAACAGATGTCAGTGGCGTGCTGGCACCGGGGGTTAAACCGGCGTCCCGCCGGCGGCGAATCGGCGAAGGGATTCAAAACCGTACCAAGACATACTTCGGTCCTGGTGACCCGGCGCAGGTGTGAGCCCAGAAGTCAGACGACGCACTCCTCGTGTACTTCCACGCTGGCCACGACATCGTCAACGGCCCAACAACGCAATGGTTCGAAGCACAACACGGCTGACCGCTGGCACTGCGTGATCAGATCCGGATGATGTTCTCCACGTGACAACAGGCCACGTGATGGTCCGGGCCACGCGGCACCAAGACCGGCATGTCACCGGGCCCACACCGACACTCAGGCGTTCGCCACTCGCCCAACATTGCGTCGGGTGAGCCGAGGAACTTGCCCCCGCCGAGCGCCTCCTGGCCCGGCACCGCGGACAACAGGCGTTTGGTGTACGGGTGCTCCGGGTTCTCGAAGATCGAGTCCGTGTCACCGATCTCGACGACCCGGCCGAAATACATGACCATCACTCGATCGGCGATGTTGCGCACAACCGCCAGGTCGTGAGAGATGAAGAGCATCGTCAGCTGATACTGGTGCTTGAGGTCTTCGAGCAGTTCGAGGATCTGTGCCTGCACTGACACGTCAAGCGCTGAGGTCGGTTCGTCACAGATGAGTACCTGCGGATCGAGCACGAGCGCTCGAGCGATCACGAGACGCTGGCACTGGCCGCCGGAAAACTGATGCGGCTTGCGATCCATGTGATCCGGGTCAATGCCAACAGCGGTCATCAGCTCATGGATACGTGAGTCAGTCCAGGCTCCGTGGCGGCCCCAGATCTCGACACCCTCGCTCACGAGATCCCACGCTGATCGGCGCGGATTCAGCGCAGAGACAGGATCCTGAAAGATGAGCTGCAGGTTGGGTCGGACCTCCCGCATAGCCTCGGGGTTGAGTTCGGTAAGTTCCTGGCCTCGGTACCGGACCGAACCCGAGGTCGGCTCCGGCAACTGGATGATCGACTTCGCAGTAGTCGACTTGCCACATCCCGACTCGCCGACGATGCCAAGGGTCTCGCCTTCGAGCACGTCAAACGAAACCCGATCGACCGCTCGGAAGAGGGTCTCGCGCTTTCCGAACTCAACCACGAGGTCTTCGACTCGGATCAGCGCCTCCTCATCGCGCAGGTGGCTGTTCGCGTCAGGCGCGGCCTCGACGGGGGTCGTGCCGCGGGATTGCGTGATGTCTGGCATCGCTTTGCGGAGCGACAGCGTGTACGGGTGACGGTCGTCGTCGAAGAGGCGAGCGGTCGGGACCATCTCCATCATGTCGCCATTGCGCATGACCAACACGTTGTCGGTCCGGTCGCTCGCCACGCTCAGGTCATGGGTGATCAAAACCATCGCCATATCGAGGTCGCGGCGAAGCTCATCGAGAAGTTCCAGAATCTCGCGCTGCACGGTCACATCGAGCGCTGTGGTGGGTTCGTCGGCGATCAGGAGCCGGGGATCGTTGGCCAGAGCCATTGCGATGACGACGCGCTGGCGCATGCCGCCGGAGAGCTCGTGGGGGTACTGCCGGATCCGTTCCCTCGGCTTCGGAATCTGCATCTGCTCGAGTAGCTCGATCGCCCGCGCCCTTGCTGCCGCCTTCGACAGGCCGCGGTGGAAACGCATGCCCTCCATAAGCTGATCGCCGATGCGCTTGACGGGATTGAGCGACGTCATCGGGTTTTGGAACACCATGGCGATGTCGACGCCGTAGAAGTGTTTGCGGCGAGCCTTGTCCATCGACAAGACGTCTTCGCCGTCGAACGTGATCGAGCCGGTGACCTCGGCGGTCGATGGCAGGAGATCCATCACCGCCTTCATCATGACGGTCTTGCCGCATCCGGACTCGCCGACGATGCCGAGCATCTGGCCCTTGTCGAGGTTGAAGGTGATGCCGTTGACTGCTTCGACAGTGCCTCGGGAGGTCGGGAAACGAACGTAGAGGTCTTCGACGGTGAGCTGCGGATCACCCATCAGAATGCAGTCTCCCTGACATCGGTGTATTCACGGATTCGGTCGCCGGCGAAGTTCAACGCCATCACAGTCAAGAACATGGCGAAGATCGGCACGAAGGCTACGTGTGAATTCTGGTTGAGGTCGCGGGTTTGGGAGCCGTCGACGATCGACTTGCCCCACGAAATCGCCTCACCTTCGACCGACAGGCCAAGGAAGGCCAGGCTGCCCTCCGCAACGATCGAGATGCCCATGCCGAGCAGGGTGAGCGCACCCATCGGAATCAACACGTTGGGCAGCAACTCTTTAATGATGATGCGTCGGCTCTTCGCGCCGATAACCCGGGCCGCCTGCACGAACTCGCGATCGGCGAACTGGATCGTGGTGGCACGAGCAAGACGACTGATCGGGGCGATGCCAATGATGCCGAGTGTCATCGCCACCGTGAGGAAGCTGCGACTGAGCGAGGCGGTGATGAGCAGGGCAAGCACGAGGGCCGGGAACGACAGGAGACTGAACGCCAAGAAGCTGATGACCTGATCAGTGAGGCCCTTGAAGTACCCGGCGGCGATACCCAGCGAGCCGCCGACGACGACCCCGAGGAGGATGCCTAGGAACCCGACCCCGAGCGAGATCCGGGCGCCCCAGATCGTGCGGGCGAACACGTCGCGTCCGAGAGCGTCGGTGCCCATGAGGTTGTCGCCGAGGATGCCATCGCGCGGGGCGCCGTTGGCGATCTCGTTCGGATCGGAGATAGGCAGCCACGGGGCAAGGAGGGCCGCAACCGAGACGAGTCCGATCCAGGAAATGGCGATCCAGAACCCGAAACCGAGCCTTCTCTTACTGACGTCGTTTACCGTCTCGTCGTTGGCGATGTCGTCAATTGCGGTGGTGGAGGGAACGGCGGTATTCATGAGGAACGCACTCTCGGATCGAGCCAGGTGTAGAAGAGGTCGACGAAGAAGTTGATCACGACGAAGCCGCTTGCGATGACAACCACCGAGCCGAGCACAACCGGGAAGTCGTCGCGGATGACGGCGGTAACGATCTCCGAGCCGATGCCCGGGATCGAGAAGATGCCCTCGATGACAAGCGAACCGCCGATGAGGCCACCAGTGCTCACACCGAACACGGTGATGAGCGAGAACAGCGACGGGCGCAGCGCATGGCGGATCATGATGTGGCGGTCGGTCATTCCCTTCGCGCGGGCCATGTGCACGAAGTCTTCCTGCAAGGTGGTGAGCAGGTCGGTGCGCAGGAGCCGCTGGTAGGTGGCGGCGATGCCGAGAGCGAGGACGGTCGCCGGCAGGATTAGTGAGTGGATACGAGTCCCGACGGAGGTGTCGTCGAAGGACGCTGGTAACCACTGGTTTCGCAGGGCGAAGAACTGTAGGACGATGACGCCCAGCGCGAAGTTCGGGATGGAGAGCAAACCGAACGACGCCACCGAGGTCGCTCGGTCAATGCCTCTGCCCGCCCGATAGGCCGAATACACGCCAACGGGGATGGCAACGGCCAGCGCGATGATCTGGGCCATCACCATCAGCATCAGCGACTTCGGCAGCTTCTGAGCGATGATCTCACTGACCGGCAATTGGGTCTGGAACGAGGTTCCAAGATCGCCAGTGATGATGTTGCCCAGCCACGTGAAATACCGCTGAACGACGGGCTTGTCCAGACCGAAATCGGCCTTGGCCTCACCGATGATCTCGCAGTCGCCCCTGGAGTTGTTAATGGACGTGTACGAGTCCTCACGGAGCCCTGCTTCCACCTCGTCGCAGTAGTCGATGGCCGCAAGCGGACCGACAATGTTGACGAGGGGGTCGCCGAGAAAGTTGAGGGCGCCGAAGGCGACGAACGTCACCGCCAGCAACACCAGGATCAATTGCACGACACGGCGTGCGATGAAACGAGCCACGTGCGTACTCCTTAGCTCCTGATGTGCTGACGGTGACGATTCATCTGCTTATTGGATCAGCTCTCGCCGAGCCAGACGTTGTGGAAGAACATACGTCCCTGGTTGTTGCAGAACAGGATCTCCCCATCCGGGCCGGTCTGGCCGCACAGGTTGTTGACCTGGTCGCCGTAGCCGACGGTCCAGTTGGCGTGGGTGGTGAAGATGTACGCATAGGACTCGTTCATCTCCACCTGGATCTCACGCCACATCTCGACGCGGGCGTCGAGGTCGTCGGTGGCGCGCTGGGCGTAGAGAAGAGCGTCACGCTCCGGGTTACACCAACGCACCCAATTGAGGGTGATGAAACCCTCAGCGGTCGCGCACTCAAGCCAGATGACCTCGAGATCAGGTTCAACATTACCGAATTGACGCCAGA
>PBTQ01000031.1 GCA_002729125.1 Acidimicrobiaceae bacterium
CTCGATCGTTCGACGTCACTTCCGGCAACGTGAGCCACCGACTGCGGAGGCTCAGTGCCGATGACCGTGACGGCCGAGTCCTCGGCGCCGAAGCCCCGACTCGTGTGGAGCGGTGCGAAGGGGCTGTGCGCTTCGTCCTCACCCAGGCACTGGCCGAACTTCCCGCCGTGGCCGAGCAGGGCCATGTCGGAGGTGCCGGGTCGGGCCCCGCCGATGTTGATCATCGCCAATCGGATCGCCCGCCCGATCGACGCATTGGCGCGGTGGCCGGGGCCGAGGGCGCCGTATCCCGTGGCGACGCCACACATCGCACGGGCCGGCCCGTTGACGATGATCAGCGGCGCGGTGGCGTGGGTCGTGCCCTGCATCTCGGCCAGATCGAACGAAGGGTCCATCATCGCCAGGGCCGACGCCACGACGATCGGCATGTGGTCGGGTAGGCACCCGGCCATCACGGCCACCGCTGCGAGCTTCTCGACCGTGCACACCCCCTGGAGCGGCCCCATCTCGCCGAGTGCGGTCTCGGCTGGGTGACCGACGGCGAGCACCATGCGCTCGACCCGGTCAGGCATGGGGACGACGACAGGGAGGCCGTCGGTACAGCCGAGTTTGTGGAGCTGTTCGAGGGCCGCAGCCTCATCGTCGGCGGTGAGCAGGACGGCCATCACGAACCCTCGAGCGCGGCGACAAGCTCAGCGGCGATCTTCTCGGCGACCAAGCGATGGTTGTCGGTCCCGGTGCCCGCCACGGGGTGCGGGAGCTGTACCCGCGGGATGCCGGGCATGCCGAACGAGGTGGCAATGAAGTCGCCCTGGGCCCAGAACTCGTCGGTGACGAGGGCAACCGCCGGGATGTCTCGGCGAGCCATATTGATGCCGTCACGCACGGTGCCGGTCGTGCAGCTACCTCAATGCCCGTAGGCGGCGACCACCGCCGCACACTCGGCTTCGATCTCGCCGAGCACGGCGTCGTTGGCGATGGCCGAGGCATCGCCCTTGTTCCAGCGCGCGAGCTCGATGCCGGGCCGTCGTGCGGTGATCGCTTCGCCGACCGCATCGAGAAACTCAACGGAGTCGGGGAAGCCGTTGGCGAGCAGTCCGACCGTGATGCCAGGTGCGAGATGGGTGGAGAGGTCATACGGAGTCGGCTCGACGGCCGACTCACCACGTGGGTCCAGGAAGCTGATCGCCATGCCCCGATGCTACGTGGCTACTCGTACTTGGTGCCCATCTCCTTGAGCATCTGGAGGTACTGGCTGCCGTTGTCGGGGGCGAGGTCGCCGGGCGTGAACGTGACACCATGGATCGTACCGGTGAAGCGGGCGACCCCCTTGCGCTCGTAGAGCTCCCAGTTGACCGGTGAGCGCCGATCGATGCCGATATCGATGCCTTCGAAGGGCGCCATCGCCATCAGCCGGGGAACCCGGCCGGCCTCGCCGACCTGCTCGGCGTCGACGAGGACACGCGGCTCCCAGGTGACGTCGCCGACGTCGGCCACATCGAGCGTGATCGTGTGGCGCCCAGCGGCGACCGGACCGCAGTCGACGATGGTCATCTCGCCGTAGCCGTTATGGGCGTGGATCAGGCGACCGTTGTCGATGGCGAGCGAGTAACCACCGCCCTGATCGCCGTGGGCCACGAGCACACCGTCGTCGCCGTCGGCCAGATCGACGTCGACGTCGACCGTGAAGCTTCGACTCGAGATCAGCTGGAGTGAACGCCATCGTTCGACCGTGGGCATGCCGGAACGCAGGGTGACCGGATCGGCCAACTCAGCGTTCCAGGGCGGCTGGGCCATCATCTTCACGTAATTGCCCTCATCGAGAGGGAAGACCTGGTTGGCCCAGGCTGCATCCTCCCAGGCGTCCTGGAGCTCTCTGAGCTTCTCCGGATGCTCGGCCGCGAGGTCGTTGGTCTCCGTCGGATCGTCGTGAAGGTTGTGCAGCTCCCACTGCTCTTCGCTGAACGGCTTGCGGGGCTGACGGCAGGTGACCGCCGACCAGCCGTCGCGATAAAAGCCGCGGTGGCCGATCTGCTCGTAGTACTGCTCGGGATGCGTGGTCGCGATGCCACCGTCGTCGAGAGTCGGCACTATCGATGCGCCGGCGGGCTCAGGTACCGGCCGGCCACCCTTGGTCGTCGGCACCTCGACCCCGCAGAGCTCGGCAAGCGTCGGCAGCAGATCGGTGATGTGCTGGTACTGGGTGCGCACCTCACCGGCGGCAGAAAGGCCGGCGGGCCAGTGGACGATGAAGGGCACCTGATGCCCGCCCTGGTGCGTGTTGATCTTGTAGAGCCGGAACGGCGTGCTCGACACCATCGCCCACCCCATCGGATAGTGCGGCAGGTTGGTCGGCCCACCCATGGCATCGAGATTCGGAAGGTCGAGATCCACCGAGTCGAGGCTGTTTTGGCGGGTCTGGCTGACGAGGGTGCGAAAGTACGCCGAGGTGCCGAGTTCTTGACCTTCGCGCGAGCCGCCGTTGTCGGAGGTGAACACGATGATCGTGTTGTCCCACTCCCCCATGGCCTCGAGGTGGGTCCGGAGTCGACCTAGGTTCTGGTCGATGTTGTCGACCATCCCGGCGAAGATCTCCATGTAGCGGGCAAAGATCCGTTTCTCGTCGTCGCTGAGGTTGTCCCACGCTTCGACGGCATGCCCTGCCTCGGTATTGCGGGGCGGAAGTTCCGTGTGAGGCGGAATGACCCCCATCTCGAGTTGACGCTCGTAGCGCTGCCGACGGATCTGATCCCAGCCAGCGTCGTACACGCCGCGGTACTTCTCGATGTCGTCGACTTTCGCCTGCAGCGGCGCATGGACGGCACCGTGGGCGAAGTACATGAAGAATGGCTTGGTGGGATGCGACGCCCGAACCTCGTCGATCATGTGGATCGCCTGATCGGTGAGGTCGTCGGTGAAGTAGTAGTCGTCGGGGTATTGGTCGACCGGGACGTGGTGGTTGTCCTCGTAGAGCCGGTGCGGTTGATGGAAGTTCGTGAAGCCGTCGAGGATGCCGTAGTAGCGCTCGAAGCCCTTCTGCAGCGGCCAGCTGTGGCGGGGTCCGACGTCGGAGAGGTGGGCGTCCTTGCAGAGATGCCATTTGCCGACCATGAGCGATGCCCAGCCGTTGTCGCGAAACAGTTCGGCCATGGTGACCGCGTCGTTGCGCAGCTCATGGGTGTAGCCGGGAAAGCCGGGGTCGCTGTGGGCGACGTGTCCCATGCCGGCCATGTGGTGGTTGAGGCCGGTGAGCATCGAGGCGCGCGTCGGCGAGCACATGGGGTTGACGTGGAAGTTGGTGTAGCGCACGCCGCCGGCGGCGAGGGCGTCTAGGTTGGGCGTGTCGATCTCGGAGCCGTAGCAGGCGAGGTCGGCGAACCCGAGATCGTCGGCCAGCATCACGATGACGTTGGGCGCACCGGTGGGTGCTGATGGGAAGGTCGGCCAGGACGGTTCGGACGTCGAGAAGATCCGTCCGACCTCTCCGTCGAAACCGTCGTAGGCCTTTGGAGTGTCGCTCACGAGTGCCGAGTCTGGCCCAGGTCTTGTTCAGGGGCGAACCGTGGAGAGGTGCAGCACAGGCGGTCGAGCCGTCTGCGTCCGGACGCGGCGACGGCGCCGCCTCGTAGGGCAGCGCCGTCGTCGTCCGAATCCCCCAATTCGGACACTGGTGAGTGCCTGACACACCGCCAGGTGTGAGGGTCCCTAGCGAGGCAGGCTATTACGGACCGCGACGGTCGCGCTACCCCTGAGAAGACAATTTCACCCGACACCTTCGGGGCGCAGGGCCCGCTATCGAATTCCAGTTCAGATCTTGAAGAAGGCCGGGCTGGTCGCGCCCTTGGGAATGCCGTCGAGCGGCACCTTCACCTCGTCGATGGTGGGCCCGTGCTCGGCGGCGAGGGGTGCAAGTGCGTCGAGATCGAAGGCATAGACATCGGCTGCGTTCTCGCTCAGGACCTGCTTCATCTCTGCCTCGTCCCAGGTGTGGAATGCTCGTCGAAGCGACTCGGTGCTGTAGGGGTAGGTTCCTTCGTGGTGCGGGTAGTCCGAGCCCCACATGATCTTGTGGGTGCCGAGTTGCTTCATCGCCTCGGCCTCGCCCGGCGACGGGAACGACGCACCGATCCAGACATTGCGATCGAAGTACTCACTCGGCTTAAGCGGCAACACGATGTCGGCGGAGAAGCCGAGTTCGCCGACCCGGCCGTGTTTCATCTGTGCGTGGTAGGCGTCCATCCGACGGAGTTCCTCGACGGCCCACGCCACCCCCTGCTCGGTCATGACGTACTTCAGGTTGGGGAAGCGCTCGAACACGCCGCTCATCGTGAGGTGAGCGAGGTTGCGGTGGGCGAAGAACGGCACCTCCATGAGAAAAATGACACCGGACGCCGGATCCTTGCCGTAGTCGGGCGTGCCGTTGCCGCCGTGCTGGGTGACGACGAGGTCGAGGTCTTGCACTGCGGCCCACAGGCGGTCCCATTCGGGTGACCAGAGTCCGGGGAGGTCGACGTCGGGGGCGACGTGGGGCATGAGAAAGCTCTTGAAGCCTTCGTTGGCCGCCCACGTCAGCGTCTTGACCGCGTCATCGAGGTCTTCGAGAAAGATCTGGGGCAGGCCTCGGCGCTGATCGGGGTACTTGCTGCACCAGTCGCTGAGCCAACGGTTGTGGCACTGGAGCCCGGCTTTGCGTCGACCGAACTCTCCGCTGTTCTTGGGCGATCGGGCCAAAAGTGCACCCGTCGGGTAGAAGGGCGGCACGGTGTTCGGGAACGTGATCTCGGCCACGACGCCGTCGGCGTACTGCTCACTGACCCTGCGCTCGTTGTCCCAGTTGCGGGTGCGTCCGTCGTCTTGAAGGTCTCGATAGGGATTCGTGTAGCCACCTCGCCATTCGTCGTAGGCATCACGCCATTCGGCGGGGAGGTATTCCTCGTAGGCCGCCATGTTGCCACCGGCGTGGGAGTCGGCGGAGATGATCGTGTAGCGCTCGCTCATGGGCTGCTCCATGTGATGTGACTGTGTCTAAGTAGATTAGACATTGATCTACGGTTCTTCAAGTCGTAGTCTCGACGCATGGCCCGCAAGCGAGGACTCGATCACGACGACGTCATCAACGCCGGGTTCTCCGTGATCGACCGCGACGGAGTCGAGCGAGTGAGCCTGCGGGCGGTGGCAGACCTCCTCAATGTGCAACCACCCTCGCTCTACAGCCACGTCGCAGGCCTGGGGGGTTTGCTCGACGACCTTGCGATTGCCGCCACGGCCGACTTCGGCGAGACCTTGCGGGCATCGGCCATCGGCATCGCAGGCGACGACGCCGTTCGAGCGTTCGCAACGGCGTATCGAGGATGGTCTCGTGTCCATCCCGGCCGCTACGACCTCACCCTGCGCACCGTCGCCGGTTCCGAACGAAAGTCGGCCGGTATCGGAGCAGTCGAGACGATGGACGCGATCCTCGCTCACTACGGCCTCACCGATCACGACGCCCGCCGCGCCGGTCGCGCTCTGCGGGCATCACTCCACGGATTCGTCACGCTCCAGGCCGCCGACGCCCTCGGCCGGGGTGATCACGACGCAAGCTTCGACGCACTCGTCGAACTCTTCCTCGACGGTCTCCGAGCCCGAGTCGCGACGGGCTGAGGCCGCTCCAGCGTCAGGCCGGGTTGCCAAGGACGAGCCGCAAGACGTTGGCGACCTGATCGCTGTCTTGTCCGCCAGCCCCCTTGCCGACCGCCGTGACGGTCATCGACGGCATCGGGCACCAGGTGTCGACGATCGTCGCCAGCACGGCGGCACCGGTCGGGGTCGTGCTCTCGAACGGTGCGGGGCCCGCCTGCATCGGGGCCACGCCAGTGAGCAATTCGAGCACGGCGGGCGCCGGAATCGGGATGGGTCCGTGGGCACCCCGGGTCGAACCCGAGCCGAGGCTCAGAGCCGAACAGTGGATGCGGTCGAGCCCGAGGTGCACGACGCAAGCGGCAGCACCGACGATGTCGGCGATCGAGTCGAGTGCTCCCACCTCGTGAAAGTGGACGTGGTCGATCGAGGTGCCGTGCACCCGAGCTTCGGCCTCGGCAAGGCGCTCGAAGACCGCCGTGGCGATGGTGCGCACCCTGACGTCGAGCTGACCGAATAGCTCGAGGATGTCCGAGAGATGACGCACGACGGTGGCGTCGGGCACCTCGACATGGATCCGGGTGGCGTTGAGCCCCGCTCGTTGGACCTGCTCGGAACGCAGCGTGACGCCGAGGTCGAGTTCGCCGATCGACCCCGACGGCACCTCGAGCGGCACGCCTGCACCGACCAAGGCGCCGAGCAACATGTCGCCGCTGGCTCCCGCCCCACCGTCGAACCAACCGATCATCACGAGTGGGATCGGTCCGGGCCTAGCAGCGACAGCATCCGAACCGCAGCACACGCAGCACCGAAGCCGTTGTCGATGTTGACGACGACCACGCCCTGCGCACAACTCGCCAGTGCGCTGTTGAGTGCCGTCGAGCCGCCTTCGGCCACGCCGTAACCGACCGACGTCGGCACACCGATGATCGGAGCGCCGACGAGACCACCCATGACCGAGACCAGGGCTGCGTCCATGCCGGCTACGACGATCACTATGTCGGCTACCCGCAGCTCGGGCAGACGGGCTTCCAGACGCCACAGACCGGCGACGCCGATGTCGACGAACACCTCGGTGTCGACCCCGGAGAACTCGAGCGTGCGGGCCGCCTCGTTCGCGACCCGTTGATCCGACGTGCCGGCGGCGGCAATGGCTACCTTGCCCGGCCGACTCGGCTGCATCCCGCCGAGGATTCCTGTCTCGGAGGTCGGGTCGTGATCGATCTGCTCGACGACCTCGGGCGAGAGGCAGCCGAGGCGCTCGGCGGGAAGCCTGGTCAACAAGGTCGGGTGTCCGGTCGACGCGAGCTCATCGACGATCACCCGAAGCTGCGAATCGGACTTTGCCGAACACAGCACCGCCTCGGGCATGCCGATGCGATCGAGTCGTCGGTCATCGTGAACGTGCATGGGGTCCTTCGGAGACGTGCAGGATGGCCTGGCCGGGCCGGTAAGGACGGTCGTCGAGGGTCAACGACACGAGGTCAGGGTCAACGGCTTGCATCGCCGAACGAACCGTGTCGAGAAGCGCAGATGTGACTCGATCGCGATCACCAGCGGGCAGTTCGACCACCGCGGCAGCGTCTCGACGACGGCAGCGAACGATCTGGAAGCCCTCGGCACGCAGCACCGATTCGCCAGCCTCGACCGAACGGAGGCGAGCCTCGGTGACACGGGTGCCGGTGTAGAGCCGACTCGCCAGGCATGGCGAAGACGGAAGTTCAGCCTCGACGATGCCGAGGTGTCGGGCGACGGCGCGAATACCGGCCTTCCCGACACCAGCTTCGACGAACGGGTGTCGCACCCCGGCCTCGGCGGCGGCATCGAGCCCGGGCCGGTACTCGCCCAGATCGTCGATATTGGCACCGCTCACCATCATGGCGTCGGCTCGTGCGATGCCGGCATGGCGCAGCGGAGCGATCGCTGCGTACAGGTTGGTCTTGCAGAAGTAGCAGCGGTCGGTCGGATTCGCGAGGTAGCGCTCATCCTCGAACTCATCGGAGCGAACGAGCTCGAGTGTCCAACCGTGGCGCTCGGCGTGAGTCACGACTCGGCCGGTGCCCTCCCCCGGCACTGCAGGGGTGACGGTGTGAGCAACGACGGTTGCCGCTGGCGATCTCCGGTGAGCGATCGTCGCCAGCAACAGCGAGTCGATACCCCCGCTGCAGGCGACGATGACCGGGCCGCAGTCGGCGAGGACGCGTTCGATCGCCGCAAGCGTCGATTCGGGATTCATGCCTGCTGCTCTCGGCCGGCCTGAAGCGCAGCCACGAGTACGTCATTGGCCGACATGCCAAGGGCATCCGCCACACGCACGACGTCATCCCACTCGACGCTTCGATTGACCTCGGTACCGTCGAAGTTAGCTCGTTTGATGGCGATCGGGTGCCCCTCGACGTCGACCGACGTGAAAGAACGCGGCAACGCATGCTTGGTCACGATCGTCTCGCGGAGGCCGATCGAACTGGTCTCGGTGAAGATGACGCGACGCACGTCGTCGATGACGCCGTCGCCGCACAACACGCCGAGCGTGAACGCAGGACGACCCTTTTTCATCACGATCGGCGTGATCCACGCATCGTCGGCGCCGACGGCCAGCAACTGCTCGATGACACGGGGCCAGATCCGAGGATCGAGATCGTCGACATTGGCCTCGATCTGGGTGCGCGTCGTCCGCTCGCTCATCGGAGCTTCATCGTAGGGAGCGACATCGATCACGACCACGCTGGGCGGTCCGTATGCCTCGTGTCCGCTGCTGCGCGAAAGTACAGGTGTGTCACCACGGTCTCTTGTCGCCTTCCCGCCAGCGCCCCGCTCGACGACATGCTGGAGGCCTTTCGCAGAGACGGTGGCCTAATCGTCGAAGGCATGTTCGACCGGGCCGCGATCGACGCGATGACGGCTGCCGCCGACCGGCGCGTGCCGGAGTTCTCGCCCGGCTCCGCCACGCAAGGAATGGGGGCAGCCGGTGCAGCATTCGTCGGTGCCAATACGGTGCGCTTCTCGTCGTTGCCTCTGCTCGACGACGCGTACTTCGACATGCTCGACGACGAGGTCTACGCCGCCATTGCCGACGCCGTCCTGCTCCCCCACTGCGGTTCGGACTGGGTCAACACCGGGCAAATCATGTACATCGGGCCCGGCGAGACGGCCCAAGTCCTGCACCGTGATGCCGATAACTGATGGAAGTACGTGCGCTCGGCCTGGCCCGACGTGGTCGACATCACGATCAGCGCCATGATCGGTCTCGAGGAGGTCACCGCAGCTACACCCCGATGCCCCATCCCGGTGAGGGTCTCTGGCTGCGTCACGTCAAGGCGATCGAGGGCACCGCGTAGACGAACATCCAAACCGCGCTGCTGATCAGCCGTCGAGGCGTTTGCGCTGGGTCTTCAGGGTGTTGCCAGCGCCCCAGTCATTCTCCTCGAGTGCCCGCATGATCCCGGCGAGATTGCGATCGCGGATGCGTTCGAGCTCGCGGATGCTGTGAGCGCCGGACTGCTCATCGGACTGGTACTCGAGCCGGTCGACGAGTTCATCGGTGAGTTCGGGAACGTCCATCAACTTGGTCCACGGCCACGACAGCGTCGGACCGAACTGACGGATGAAGTGACCGAAGCCGCCCTCGCCGCCTGCGATGCGGTACGTCTCGAAGAGGCCCATCTGCGCCCACCGCAGACCGAAGCCGTACCGCATGACGTCGTCGATCTCCTGGGTGGTGGCGACGCCGTCGTTCACAAGCCAAAGTGCCTCGCGCCACACCGCCTCAAGGAGACGATCGCCGATGAAGGCGTCGATCTCGACTCGGACGCGGATCGGCTTCATCGACACACGGTCGTAGGTCGCCATCGCTGCGTCGATTGCGTCCTGCGAGGTGAGGTCGCCACCGACGACCTCGACGACCGGCACGAGGTACACCGGGTTGTACGGATGGCCGACGACCAACCGCTCCGGGTTGGTGATCGAGGGCTGGAGATCCGAGGGCTTGATGCCCGAGGTGGACGACGCGATGACGGTGTCGGGCGGACAGGCCGCAGCGATTTGCTCGAGGATCGGCACCTTGGTGGCTGGGTTCTCCGGAACACTCTCCTGAACGTGGATC
Organism: Acidimicrobiaceae bacterium; assembly: GCA_002729125.1. Taxonomy (GTDB): domain Bacteria; phylum Actinomycetota; class Acidimicrobiia; order Acidimicrobiales; family Aldehydirespiratoraceae; genus UBA11606. Next base: position 9,722 of record PBTQ01000031.1, read on the forward strand.
GCACCTTCGACCGCCTCGGCGATCGAGCCGACGACCGTGACACTACCTTCGGTGGGGGCAGGCAGGCCGAGATCAACCCAGGCTGCTCGGGCGTTGTCGAGGACCTCATCGACAATGCGACCGGCTTCCGGGTTCGGGTCGGAGATCTTGACGTCGATGCCGTGCATCACGAAGCGTGCCGCCCAGGCCGCTCCGATTACGCCGGCGCCGACGATGGCGACGTGCTCACTCATTGTTCTCATTCCTTCGTCGACGCGTGCCCCGTGACCGGGATCAGACGACCTTCTTGAGATCGAGCATGTCGCGCACCTCGTCGGGGCCCATGACGTTGAAGTTCATGCCTTCGAGGATCACTGTGGCGCGCTCGACGAGTCGGGCGTTGGTGGCCTTCACGCCCTTCGAGAGGTAGAGGTTGTCCTCGAGACCGACGCGAATGTTGGCGCCCACAAGCGCCGCGGCGGCGACGTACTCCAGCTGGCGGCGGCCGATCGAGAACGCCGACTTGTGCCAGTGCGATGGCACATTGTTGACCATCGCCATCAGGGTGTTCATGTCGTCCGGCGCACCCCACGGCACACCCATGCAGAGCTGGGCGTTCATGGTCTTGCCTTCGTACAGGCCACGCTCTTCCTGGTTCTTGGCGTACCAGAGATGGCCGGTGTCGAAGCACTCGAGCTCGGGCTGTACCGGTAGGTCCTGGAACTGGCGGGCGATTTCGTCGAGCTGTGACGTCGAGTTCGTCATGATGTAATCGCCCTCGCCGAAATTCATCGTGCCCATGTCGATCGTGGCGATCTCCGGCAGGCACTCGCGAACGTGACGCATGCGATCGGTGGCCCCGGCCATGTCGGTGCCCTCCTCGCTCAGCGGCAGCGGGTTCTCGACACCGCCGAGGGTGAGGTCGGCACCCGTGCCACCCGTGAGGTTGAGCACCACGTCGGTGTCGGTCGAGCGAATGCGGTCGGTGAGCTCCTTGTAGAGGTCGGGGTTGCGGCTCTGGGCTCCCGTGTCGAGGTCGCGGACGTGGCAGTGCACGACCGAAGCGCCGGCTTTGGCCGCCTCGATCGCCGAGTCGGCGATCTGCTCGGGCGTGACCGGGACGTGCGGCGACTTGTTGACGGTGTTGCCACCGCCGGTGACGGCGCAGGTAATGAAGACGCTGGGCATGGTGATTTCCCTCGTTGGTTGATCTGTTTGCCGTTAGGCGAGCCCAAGCTCGCGGGCGGTTCGATGACGAGTGAGCACGCGGGTACGCGAGTAGATCTCGTCGTGGTCGATGTAGGTCCCGTGCAACTCTCGCACACCACCGGTCTCACCGATGGCGGTGCGTCCATGCAGGATGCGACGGTTGTCGAAGAGCACGAGATCGCCCGGCCGGAACGCATAGCACATCTGGAACTCATCGGAGCCGGCAACCTGGCTGAATCGGCGGAGAGCCGCATACGCGCGGGGCTGGTCCGCGATCGGCATGTCGGGGAAACCGCGCACGGGATGGAAGGCGCGAATGGTGAGCGGCATGCCGGGGGCGCCATGGTCGATCAGCGGGCCCGACCAGCGATGATCGTGGTTCGGCGATCGGTTGAAGAAGATCCAATTGAGCGTGCAGAGCGCCTCATAATCGTCGGGGTGCTCGGCTTCGAGTTGGCGAACGACAGCGTGTCCGTCGGCCATGGTGCTGAGCCCGCCGGTGGTCGTGTTGACGAGGCAGTGCAGCATTTGGAAGCCGGGCGGCGTCTCCCGCGTCGGCAGATCGGTGTGGGGCGGGAGCGGCAACGGCGTATTGGCGGTCGAGGTGGGCTTGAGGTCGATGCTCACCGGCCAGGTAACACCGAAGTTGGTGTCGCGCAATGCGCCGATGCGCTCGCCGAGTGTGATGAGCGAGGCCTTTTCGGGCTGCAGGTTCTCGAGGCGGGCGAGCCCGTAGCGCATGGCGTCGTGAAGGAACGAGAGCAAGATGCCGTCGTCGTGCGGCACCGCCGCGCCGTTGTGTGTCGGCGGAGCCGGTAGCTCAGCGGTGGTCCATTCCGCGATCTCCGGCAGGAAGGCGTCGGGGCGATGGTGCTGCTCTGCGACATGGCGGAGCCAACCGCTGTGGTGCACCGACGTGGAGCCGTCGATCCACTCGGCGATGACGTCACCGTCAGGCGAGACCGTCACATCGCGCAACACGTCGTCGGTAGGAAAATCAGCAGGGTTGAACTTCGACTCGCGACTGCGTTCCTCAATGGTGACATCGCCCATCTGGTTTTCGAAGAGCCAGAGCGAGTAGGCGTCGAGTTCGAGACCATCGGCCCAGCGGATGCGGGCGACGGCTCCCGCCAGCTCAGCAGATGCCGGAGGCTGGTCGGGATAGACGTAGAAGTCGGGTGTCCGACCCTCTAATGTCCTACTGAACGGGACGTCCTGCTTCATGTTATGATCAGCGTATGGCGACCAGACCGGCCGAGTCAACGACGTCCTCGACCGAGCGAGCGTTCCTCCTTCTTCAGCTCGTCGCCGCTGCCGACGAACCGCTCGGCGTGCGTGAACTCGGACGTCGCAGCGGGCTCCCCCGCTCCACTGTCTCGCGCCTCGCCGCCCAGCTCGTCGAACTCGGAATGCTCACCCGCAGCGGGGTCGGTGGCCTGGTGAGCGGGCCGGCACTGCGCACCTTGGTCCCCGGCGGCGAAGCGCCACCAGCCGCGCTCGAGGACCGCCTGCGCCCGTTGCTCGCCGAGTGCGTACAGCGTTTCGGCGAGAGCGCCGCACTCACCGTCGGCACCCCCACCGGCGCGCTTTATCTCACCAACGTGCCCGGGCCATCAGCGATCCAGGCGCCCGATCCGGCCGGCGAACGCCTCGACTTTCATCTGGTCGCGCCAGGCCTCGCATTGATGACGTCGTGGGACGACGAACGGCTCGATGCCTACACCGCCACTCCCCTGCCGGCCGCCACACCACTCACCATCACGGCCGCCGGACCCCTCCGAGAGGTCGTCCGCACAAGCGCCGCGCAGGGATACGCCTGGGCCGATCAAGCGCTCGACCTCGAGGTCAACGGCGTTGCGGTACTGGTACCCGAAGCCGACCCAGTGGTATCGATCAGCCTCTACGGCCCGGCATACCGACTGAATCCGAGCGACCGACCAGGCTTGGGTGACGCCTTGCGCAATCTCGTGAGCGAGCTGGCTCCCGGCCTGCTAGGTGTCTGACCGGCTCGACCATCACGTCGTGAGTGCGCCGGGGAACTCACCGGTCTCAGCGGCGTCGGCTCGCCAGCGCTGCAGGAAGCCGTCGTAGTCGAGCAAGCTGCCGATGTAGGTGAGGTTGCGGGCGGCCTTCGACCCCCGGTTGCCCTCAGAGTTGTAGTAGCTGGGGGTGCAGTTGCCCGAGTAGTCGGGCATGCCGCCAACCGCCATGTAGAGCTCCATCAACCAGCCCTCTTCGGCTTCCGGCGCGGCCTCGATCGAGTTGATGCCTGCACCCTCGCAATGATCGATGACCCAGGCAACGTGACGGGCAGAGTTCTGCAGGAAGTGCACGAAGTTAGTGCCGAAACCGGCCTGCACGATGCCGAGCATCAACAGGTTCGGGAACTCCGCAGAGAGGATGCCGTGCAGCGAGTGCGCACCGTCGTGCCAGCGCTCGCTGAGCCGCACACCGTCGCGGCCTGCGGGGTCGAAGCCGAGCCGGCGGTGCTGATCGGTGGTGACCTCGAAGCCGGAGGCGAAAACGATCAGATCGAGTTCATATTCCTCGCCTTCCACGACAGCGCCTGTCGGCGTGATCCGCGCGATGCCCTCGCCGTCGGTGTCAACCAGATGCACATGCGAAAGGTTGAAGGTCGGCAGGTACTCGTCGTGGAAGGTGATGCGTTTGCAGTGCTTGCCGTACCACGGCTTGAGCTTCTCGGCGGTCTCTGGGTCGTCGATGACCTCGTCGACTCGGGCCCGGATCTCCTCCATGACCTCGAAGTCGATGATGTCGAGTTCCTCGCGATGCTCGGGCGATGAGGCGTCCTGAGTGTTGACCCGGTTGACCTTGGTCCAGCCGTCCTTCACAAGGTCGACATCGGGCTGCTCGCCGGTGACGCAACGGGTAAAATTCTCGACCCGTTCGGCGTGCCACCCTGGCTGGAGACTCTGGAACCACTCGACGTCGGTAGGACCGTTGTCGCGCACACCAATCGCCGCCGGGGTCCGCTGGAAGACGAAGAGCTCTTCGGCGTACTTGGCCAACTGGGGCACGGCCTGCACGGCCGTGGCACCGGTGCCGACGATGCCGACCTTCTTGCCGCGCAGATTGTCCATTGGTTCGGTGGCGGAGCCGCCGGTGTAGCGGTAATCCCATCGGCTCGTGTGGAAGGCGTGGCCTTCGAAGGTGTCGATGCCCGGGATGCCGGGGAGCTTGGCTTTGTGGAGGATGCCGCCTGCGGTGACGAAGTATTTGCAGCGGATCTCGTCGCCGCGGCTAGTAGTGATGAGCCAGCGGCCCTCGTCGTCATGCCAGACCGCGTCGGCGATCTCGGTCTGGAAGAGGGCGTGGGGGTACAGCTCGAACCGTCGCCCGATCAGCTGGCAATACTCGAAGATCTCGGTGGCACTCGAGTACCGCTTGGTGGGCATGAAGCCGGTCTCTTCGAGCAGCGGCAGGTACGTGTACGACTCGACGTCGCACTGGCAACCCGGGTAGCGGTTCCAGTACCAGGTACCACCGAAGTCGCCGCCCTTCTCGATCATGCGGAAGTCATGAATGCCGAGTCGCTTCAGCTCGACGGCAGTCATCATCCCGGCGAAACCACCACCGACGATGACCGCTGTGGTCTCCTCGATGATCGGGTCTCGGGTGAAACCCGGCTCGACGTAGGGGTCGGTGTCGAAGTCGGCGAACGCGCCGGCAAGCTCGCTGTACTGCTCATTGCCGTCGACTCGGAGGCGCTTGGTTCGCTCCGCGGCGTAGCGGGCCTGGGCGGCGTCGAGGGCGGTCTTGTCAGCGTCGGCCATCGCCTGATGATCCGTCAGATTCCGGTCGACCGCCAATCCCTACAGCAGGTCGGCGAGATGGAGTTGGTCGACGGCCCGGACAAACCGGGTGTTCATGTTGTGAACGAGTGAGTACTGGCGCTCATCGGAGAAGTCCATGCCCCGGCTGGCAACAATCGGATAGACGAGGCAGAACAGCGCAGCGTCGCGATAGCGATCCCACAGGTTGGCGGTGTCGGCCTCGGGCACACCCGCCGCGATGAGGCCATCGAGCCAGCGATTGAACAGAGCCGTTTCGTGCGTGGCGGCCACATCGGGCGCGAGCGATTGGGTCACGAAATAGGCGAGGTCGTAGCTCGCCGACCCCCGCCCGGTGAGCTGGAAGTCGAGCAGTACGACGTTGCCGTCATCGTCGAAGAGGATGTTGTCGGCGCGATAGTCGCCGTGGGTGATCGTGTTCGGAGCGCCGGAGAGGCGCTCGAGGGCCGACGGCATCCAGTCGACCCACCCCGGCCCGACTGCGGCGATCACGGGATCGACGTCCATTGCGTTGTTGACCTTCTCCCAGCCCTCGGCGAAGACCATCGGCAGCACGGCCGGGTAGATGGGGTCACTGAGACACACGACGTCACCCCGATCGACCGGTTCGTCGGCCTTGCGCCAGAACGTCGCGTGCCAGGCAGCGAGTTCGTCGACGGCGCGTTGGGCGTCGTCGACGTTCATGCCCTCGTTCTGGTCGACCATGCGCATCGAGCCCATGTCCTCCATGACCTGCACGAACTGGCTGGTTTCAAGATCGACAGCTCCGTGGTAGCCGGCCGGCACTCGGATCGGGCTCTGGCCTGCGAGGTTCTCGAAGAACCGGACCTCGCGGATATACATGCGCAACACGGTGGAGGTGAAAACCGCCTCCTCGGCGAGCGCCGGCAGCTTCACGACGACGGAGTCGAGATCGCCACCTTCAAGCATCGACCGGTACACAGCCGACGACACGCCGACGCCCTCACCGATCTGCTCATGGTTCACATCGGTGATCAGCTGCCCCAGCGCGGCAGCCATCCAGCTCGCATCGATGTCGGCGATCGACGACGGGATCGTCGGTTCGTCCATGATTGGCCCCTCTCATGGTCGCACTCGCAACCGGCGGGAAGTGTGACACACGACACAGAGCGATCGGTAAATCACCGAACGGTGACCCGACCCCGGATGGCTCACTCCTGACGAAGCAGATGGATCAGCGTGCTGGTGTCCCAGCGGCCGAGCCCGAGCTCCTGGAGGTGCTCGTAATAGCCGTCGACAATCTTGGTCACCGGCAGGTCCGACCCGTTCGCTGCGGCTTCCTCGAAGCAGATTCGCAAGTCCTTGCGCATCCAGTCGAGCGCGAAGCCATAGTCGAAGACACCGTCGGCCATCGTTTGGGCCCGATTTTCCATTTGCCACGAACCGGCTGCGCCCTTCGAGATCGTGTCGACGACACCACCGACATCGAGCCCCGCCCGTTGGGCGAAGTTGATGCCCTCAGAGAGGCCCTGCACGAGACCGGCGATGCAGATCTGGTTGACCATCTTCGTGAGCTGACCGGAACCAGGGCCGCCGAGGAGGTTGCAGGCACGGCTGTAGGCGTCGATCACCGGAGCAACCCGATCGAAATCAGCCTGGTCACCACCACACATCACCGTAAGCACACCGTTCTCGGCGCCGGCCTGCCCGCCTGAGATCGGTGCATCGACGAAACCGACACCCCGCGCCGCGGCCGCCACGTGGACGTCACGGGCGATGACAGCCGACGCAGTAGTGTGGTCGACAAGCACCGCGCCTTCCCCCATCGTCTCGAGGACGCCGTCGGAGCTCGTGGTCACGGCGAGTACATCGGGGTCATCACCGACACACAAGAAGACGTACTCGGCTCCCTCGGCCGCAGCAGCCGGAGTCGTCGCCATCGCCCCACCGTGCTCCGCGACCCATCGCTCGGCTTTCGCCGTCGTTCGGTTGTTCACGGTGACGGTGTGGCCCGCTGCCACGAGATGTCCGGCCATGGGGTACCCCATGACACCGAGTCCGAGAAATGCGCAGGTGGCCATGCCATGACTCTGTCACGCAGTCGGAGGAACCGCCGTGTCCTCCCGTCGGCATCGGATGGGGATGATCTCCTTCCGGCGCCGGGCTACCGTGCCCGCTGTGAGAGAACCTGTCCGATTGACCGTCTGGTCTGACTTCCTCTGACCCTGGTGCTACGTCGGCGCAGTTCGCGTCGAACAGCTCCGTGAGCGATTCGGCGACCGCATCGATGTCGAGTGGAAGTCGTTTCTGCTCCGCCCCGACAACGACGGCGGCGACCCGGCGAAACACGAGAAATTCGTCGAGTACACGAAGAGTTGGCTGCGGCCGGCGTCGGCCGAGCCCAGCCTGACCTTTTCCGTGTGGGCCACCGACCAGGCCCAACCATCGGGCTCAATGCCGGCCCAGATCGCCCAGAAGGCAATGGAGGCCTTTGCTCCTTCGGCGGGCGCTGCGTACCACCGCCGGCTGATGGACGCGTACTTCGCCGAGAACCGCACAATCTCCGACACCGAGGTTCTCGCCGACCTGGCCGCGGACCTCGGGGTCGATGCGGACGGCTTCATCCGGCACCTCGTCGAGAACGAGTGGGTTTACGCCGCAGTGGTGATCGACGAACACAATAGGGCGATTGAGCAGGGCGTCACCGCAGTGCCGACGATCGTGCTCGATGATGTCCTGCCGGTTCAGGGCGCGCAGGATCTCGATAGTTACGAGCGCTGGATCGAACGGTTGTTGGAGCGACGCGGCGCGTGAGGCGCCACAGCCTGACGCCACGCTGTTCGTGACCGCGGGTGCTCAGCCACGCCGGGACTGGGCAATGGCGACCGGTCGCACCGAGGCGGCGCCGGCGGCCAGCAGCAGGTCGGCGACATGGTCGAGGGTCGTGCCGCTCAGTACGACATCGTCAACAAGGACGACGTGGCGGCCTTCGACGTCTTCGACGACCTCGTAGTCCGCAGCGCGGACCATCGCCGGTCGTTCGGTCGGATCGAGGTCGCGTAGCCGAATCGTCACTCGATGCCGAACAATCGCGTCGACCGATGCTGATCCCGTTGCTTTCGCGACCGCTCCGGCGACAGCCGACACGAGCCTGTTGGGTCGATCGGGGCTGGAGGGGATGCCGACGACGATCGCATCGGACTCGACCACGAGTCCGCCACCCGCCACCCAGGCATGGATCTCGTCGACGATGCGGGCGCGTGCCGCACTGTCGTTGCGATCCTTCGCTGCCTCGACGAGAGAGCCGAGCGACGTCCGCTCGCGGCGGTCGGTGTGCCAGATCGTGCTGAGCACGTCGATGTGTCGCGACTCGGTCATCCTGCGCTGCAAACTTTGGGTAGCGAAAATGCAATACCGAGGTTGCGTTCCGCTCCCGTGCTAACTATTGTACGCATATCAGCACGCAAGAGCGTGCACCTACCTCTCACAGGAGATCCCCCATGACTGCTGTCCTCAATCAAGTAAAGAACGTCGCCTACACCGGCGTTGGCGTCAACCTTGTCGTCACCGACGCCATCATCGGCCGTGAGGTTCCGGCTCCCAAGGCCGTCACCGAGCACGCCGCCACCGCCCGCGCCAAGGGCACCGAGGCCCTCACTGATCTTCGTGGTCGCACTGAACCTCTCGCCGCCAAGGCCGTCAAGCGCCTGCCGGAGCAGGTCGCTGGCGCCGTCGAGACCGGTCGCAACGCTGCCTGGGGCTTCCTCGGCATCGATGCACCGAAGACCGCCAAGCAGTCCTGACGGCTCGAAACAGCCCCTCCGCCGTTCTCTGGGTCCCCCTCGTCGCAGCCGGACTGCCATCATGGCGGTTCGGCTGCGACGCTTTTCGTCCGCCATCTCATCCCTACTGTTGGAGTCTTCGTGCCACCCGATCCTCGACACGCCGTCGCCGACCTCGGTGAGTACATCCGTGAACAGCGCCGTTTGGCCGAACTCTCCGTTCGTAAACTCGCCGACCTCGCTGGCGTCTCAAATCCGTACCTCAGCCAGATCGAACGGGGCCTGAAGCGGCCGAGCGCAGAGATCCTGCAGCAGATCGCGCGAGCGCTTGAGGTCTCGGCCGAATCCCTTTACGTCCGCGCCGGCATCCTCGACGAGGAACCCGAAGCTGATCTGATCGCTGCCATCCGGGCCCAAGACGACCTGACCCACGACCAGAAACAGGTTCTGATCCAGGTCTACGAGAGCTTCCTCGCCCAGAACGAGATGTAGCGAGGGGGCGCCGGGTAACGTGCCGCGATGCCCGGGGCCGACGTCAACACCGAGGACTCCATCAACGGTCTTGGCCTGATCGGCGCCGCCGTCGCCGTCTCGGCGTGGGGCGTGTCGAGCGTCATAGCGAAGGAGGTCGACATGGAGGGCCTCGCCGTGGCGGCCTACCGATTCGGGACCTACGGACTCGTCATCACCGCCCTCATGGCCGCCCGTCGCCATCGCATTGGCTGGAACGTGATGCGAGCCTCGATGGCCGGAGGCATCGCGCTCGGGTTCGATGTCGCACTATTCTTCTCGGCGGTGAAGCTCACCACCATCGCCAACGCGACCGTGATCGGCGCCCTGCAACCGGTCGTTGTCGCCATCGCTGCGAACCGGGTCTTCGGGGAGGTCATTCGACCACGCGACATGGCCCTCGGACTGGTCGCCATCACCGGCGTCGTGGTCGTCGTGCTCAGCGCCGCCGCTGACGCGCCGACCGACCGGCGCGGCGACCTCCTCGCCGTCGGGGCGCTGTTCGCCTGGTCGGCCTACTTCGTCTTCGCCAAGCGGGCGAAAGGCGTCATCAGCACCAACGACTACACCGTCGGTGCCGCTCTCTGGGTGGCGATCATCAACGCCCCGCTCGCGTTGCTGTTCGGGCAGAGCCTGGCCTGGCCCACACTCGAAAGCTGGGGTTGGCTGCTGCTGATGGCGTTCGGTGCCGGCGTGCTGGGCCATGCGGTCATGAACTGGTCGCTCCAACAGATCCCGCTGTGGCTTGGGAGCACCTTCACCCTGCTCATTCCGGTCGTGTCGACGGCGGTGGCGTGGGTGTTCCTCGACGAGCCGGTCACCGGGGTGCAGGTCGGCGCAATCGTCCTTGTGCTCGTCGCCCTCGCCGGCGTGATCACCGGGCAGGCGGGCATCGGCTCGCGGCTCCGGCCGCTACGACGCTGAGTTCTCGAGCACGCCAAGGTCCTTGGTGACGAGTTCGACGAGTTCGTCAGCATCGAGGCCCCCGAAGATGGCTGCCGAGGGAACCGCCTCGCTCACCAGTTCGGCCACGACCACAATCCGCTTTCGCGGCGTGAACTCGGGGTGGCAGGCACTGAGCGTGAGCCGGGCGTCGCCGAAATCCGAGACAACCCAGGTGTCGGTTGGATCGACAATGACGTGCCCGGCGACGACCTTTTCCGGATTGATGGCGTCGAGTTGGTCGCCGAACGCCGCGAGAGGACTCACGACCCCGAAAGAGAAGATGCTGTCAGTCGAGTGCACCGTGATCGTGTCACCAGGCGCAAGCTTGTCAACTCGTTTGAACGGTGCGCCATAGGTCGAGCGGTGCCCCGCGATGGCGCTGTTGCCGGAGAAGGCTTTCATGGCCTACCGCAGACGCTTCATTGGAATGAATCCCCCTCTTGGCGCAGTAGCACCGGTTACGTAGGTACTAATCTGACGCACCGTCAGGGGTTCTGGCACAGGTGTCAAGGCCGGTCGAACAATGCAGGGGGCCGGTAGACATCGATGGTGCCCGGGGTGGGACTCGAACCCACACACCCCCGAAGGGATCGGGGGGTTTAAGCCCCCTGCGTCTACCGATTCCGCCACCCGGGCCCGTCGGAACGATAGCTCCGGCAACGAGGTCCTGACCGGCCAGAAGACGATTGAGTTGTGCCTCACCTCGGAGTCGCCCGGCATGGCAGGGCCCGAATGTGGCGGGCTACCGGCGAATTGAGACCTCAGGCACTTCGACGCGTCTCGACCACGCCGTCGTCGACAGGCGACAGTTCGCCTGAATCATCGACCGCAAGCCACAGCGCCGCCCGAGCCCGATCGGCCTTGGCCCCCGCCAGCCCATTGGCCGCAACCACACCCTCAATCATGTCGGCGACGACCGCCGACCACGGGCGCCCCTTCAACTGGATGGCGACCGTGGGCACACCTCCACGGAACCGGAGCGTGCGATGTACGCCCTCCAGCCCCGGAGGCGACCGGAACCCGGGCACCACGAGGGAGCGCAGACGAGCCGCTTGCCCGAGAGATCGAGCTGCGGCAGCAAATCGAAGACTTGTCGCTTCCACCGACCGTCACTCTGCCGGTGGGGTGTGACAGTCCACTCGCTGCGGTCGATGCCACAGACACCTCGCCGCTGTGACGGCGGTGTGCGACGCTCTAGGGGTGAAAGCTAAGCAGGAGCTCAACCCGGCCCAGCAGGAGGTGTTGGCCGAACTCGGCGCGCCCAAGGAGCAGCGGCCGCGTTTCGACGCCATGTTGCGACATGAGCTCCAACGGGCCCTGGAGGACGGCCTTGAACCGATGCTGCCAATGCTCGACCTTCGCGAGGGCGAGAAGCCGGGTGACTCGATGTTCGTCTCCAAATACGCCCTCGGTCAGGTACTGGGATGTGAACGCAAGTTCGTCGTCGAGCAGGCCGAACCCTTCGAATGGAAGGTCCCGATCGCGCGCGGCACGATCGCGCACAAGGCGATCGAACTCTCGGTGCACTGGCGTCGAGAACTCGACCCGATAACCCTCGTCGACGAGGCCATGGCCCGCCGCGGCGAGGGCATCGATCCCCTGGCCGACTGGCTTCAGACCATCTCCGAGACCGAACGAGCCGAACTTCGAGGAACGACCAATGATCTGGTCCTGAAGTTTCTCGAGTGCTTTCCCCCACTCAAGCCAGCCTGGTACCCGAGCACCGAGACCTCACTGCGCGTCGAGATCCACGACCGGTTCGTGCTGAGCGGACGCTGCGACCTGTCGATCGGCGTTGCCGACGGCGATCGGGCCGGCAAGGTGCTCGTCGATCTCAAGACCGGCAACACCTCCATTCATCATCGGAACGATCTGCGTTTCTACGCCCTGCTCGATGCGATCCGTATCGGCACGCCGCCGCGACGACTGGCCACGTACTACCTTGACCAGGGCCGCTTCCAGGTCGAGGACGTCACCGAAGACCTTCTGTTCTCGACCGTTGCTCGGGTCGTCGACGGGGTCGAACGGATGCTGATGCTCTCGTCCGGACAGCGCGACGCCACCACCGCTACCGGACCGGTCTGTCGCTGGTGTCCCGTCCGTCACGGCTGTGACGACGGCAAGCGTCATCTCGCCGACGACGAGGACACCACGCTCGGCGCTGGCTGGTGATCAGCCCCGACGGGGTGGAGCGGGTGTGGTCGGCTGGACTTCTCCGCCATAGGCCTCGGTGATCTCGCCAACGTCGGCGTCGAGCCCTTTGAGCCGACCGCCGACCGCAAGGAAACCGGCGATCACGAGAAACGCTCCCCCGGCCACCCCATACGCCAAACGCGGATCGGTGCGATCGATCAGTTGGCCGAGAATCAATTGGCCGATCGGGTTCGAGGCCGTCAGCATCGACAGGTAGACCGCCAACACCTTGGCTCGGGCCGACTCATCAACCTGGAGTTGGATTGCGGTGTTGAGCGTGCTTGCCGACGTGAGGTGGGCGGCCCCCATCATGAAGCCGCCGGCGAGCGCAACGGCAAAGACCGGTGCCACCGCGATCACCAGCGCTCCTAGGGCGTAAAGCATCAGTGCCGACTGCTGAAGCTGAGATCGGCGGAACCGCTGGGCGGCGCCGGCGATGATCGGCGACATCGACACGGCACCGAGTCCAACGAACGACAGGAGCAAGCCGAACCCCCGCTCACCTTGGTCGAAGACATCCTCGGCGACGGTGACCGAGAGGGTCTGGAGCGACAGCCCGAAGAACCCGATCATCGAGACGGTGAGGATTGCGGTGCGGATGCCCTCGCTGCGAAATGCGTCGCGGGCTGCGTCGGCGAACTCGCGGAGTGGCCGCATCCGCCCTTCCGGTCGACGGTGCACGATGTCGAGGCGCATGAGCGCGAGTCCGGTGAGCACGGCGCTGTAGCTGATCGCATTGACGAAGAACGCCCAGCCGGGACCGAACCACGCGATCGCGGCGCCACCCAACGCCGGGCCGATCATGCGGGACGCATTGAACTGCGCCGAGTTGAGGGTGATCCCAGCGAGTAACTGCTCACGAGGGACGATCTCGCTGACGATCGCCTGCCAGGCGGGAAGGTTGAGGCCGGCGGTCATGCCGACCAGCGCCGAGACGGCGACGTATGCCCCCGGCGAGCGCACACCGTTAAACCACAGCGTCATCAAGCCGAGCGCGACGAAGGCCTGGAGCGTCTGTGTGACGAGGAGCACATTGCGGCGGGGGTACCGGTCGGCGATCGCTCCGCCGTAGGGCCCCATCAACGCCATGGGAAGGATCTGGGCGAAACCGGCGAAACCGACCCAGCCGGCACTGTCGGTGAGGTCGAAGACAACAAGCGGGATGGCGAGCGTCTGGAACCATCGACCGATGTTCGACATCAAGCCGCCGAACCAGAACAGCCGGTAGTTGCGAAGCCTGAAGACCGAGAAGCTCTCGCGAAGCCCTCCCGTGGCGGTCACGAGATCGAGTCCATCAGCGCCGGGAACCAGTCGGACCGCAGTCGGTCACCGTCGACCATCCCGTGGTCGGGGAACGGCGGCGAGGTGCGACCGGGGCGCGAGACATAGCGGGCGTCATTGCCAACAAGCCGCAGCGAGAACACCCGCCGACGGCCGGCGCCGAGATTCCCGCGGGCGCCATGCACAACGCCGAAATGAAAGGCGATGGCGTCGCCCGGTTCGAGCGCCCACTCGAGCACGTCGTACCGATCGGGATCGCTGTCGGGGTCGGGCACCGGTAGGTAGTCAGCGGCATCCGGGTAGAAGTCATCTCCCTTGAGCCAGCGCACCGGGAGAACGTCCTTCTCCCACCGGTGGGAGCCGGCGACCAGACGGAGGGTCGTCTCGGGCGTAACCGGATCGAGGGGGATCCAGAAGCTGACCGTCTGTGTGCCGTCGACGAAGTAGTACGGGCGGTCGCTGTGCCACGGCGTGACGGTCGGAGTGCCGGGTTCTTTCACGAGGACGTGATCGTGGAACAACTGCACGGTGTCGGACGCCATCAGCTCGGCGGCGAGGGGAGCAACATCGGACTCGCGGGCGAAGCGTTCGAACTCGGGGATGCGCTCCCAATTGACATAGTCGTCCCAGAAACGGCCCGGCGCTCCGGCGGGCACGTTCTCGGCTAAGTACTCCCCCGGGTCGGCTTCGTTCGTCGCCACCCCGGCGGCGAGGGTCTCGATCCAGTTGGAGAACACACCCCGCAGCACGACGGCGCCGTCCCGGCTGAACGACTCGACCAGGTCCGGTGACAAGAGCGGGAGCATCGATCTAACCGTACCCATCTGCCGGAGGTCCGCCCGCATCTGTCCTCGCTCCGGCGCCGGGCAGGTGCCACACTGCTCGGCATGAGTCTCATCACCACCGAGGTCCACGGCCGCGTCGGCCTGATCACGCTGAACGATCCCGACAAGCGCAACGCGATCACCCTCGCCATGAACGACGAGATCGGTTCGGCGCTCGACGCGTGGGAGGCCGACGAGGGCATCGGCGCGGTCGTGCTGACCGGCGCCGGTCGCGGCTTTTGCGCTGGTGCCGACCTCGACGACCTGATGACCGGCTCGAACGCGGAAGAGATGAAGGCGATCTACGACGGATTCCTCCGCATCGCCCACACACCGCTGCCCACCATCGCCGCCGTGAACGGCGCAGCCGTCGGTGCCGGCATGAACATGGTGCTGGCGTGCGATCTCGTCCTCGCCGGGCGCGAGTACGCCAAGTTCGATTCTCGTTTCCTGCAGATCGGCATCCATCCGGGTGGCGGACACACCTGGCGCCTGCGCCAGATCGCCGGACGTTCCACGACGATGGCGATGGTGATGTTCAACCAGATCCTCCGCGCCGAGCGGGCGAAAGAGGTCGGCCTCGCGTGGGAGGTCATCGACGATGCCGACCTGGTGGACACCGCCGTCGAGATGGCCGCGGTCGCCGCCGGTCAGGACCGCGAACTCAATGCCCGCACGAAAGCCACGATCCTCACGCTCGACACGATCACCGAGTCGAACCAGGCGGTCGACTACGAGATCCACCCCCAGCTGTGGTCGATGGGCCAGCCCCCCTTCATGGAGCTCGTCACGCGACTCCAGAAGGACATCTCCTCGAAAGGCTGATCGTGGACGAACCAGGGATGGTCGACGTCGATGTCGAGGCCGGCGAGACGGTCCTCGACGTCTACGAGCGCAACGGCTGGGGCGACGGCCTACCGCTCGAGGCACCAACCCCTGAACGGGTCGACGCCATGCTTCGGGCGCTCGCTCCTGTCAACGGCAGACCCGTCGACCCCGACGAGGTCATCGCCGTGTTGCCGCCCCGTTCGGGCGAGGCCACGCGTCGCACCATTGCGATCAACGCCGTGCTGGCGGGCTGCCGGCCTGAGCACCTTCCGGTACTCATCTCCGCAGTGCGGGCGCTCGCGCACCCCGACCTCAACCTCCGGGGTGTCAACGCCACCACCCACCCGGTCGCGCCGCTCCTGATCGTGCACGGACAAGCCGCAGTCGAGGGTGGGTTCAACGCCGGCCTCGGCGCGTTTGGCCCCGGTAACCGAGCCAACGCTGCGGTCGGTCGAGCCCTTCGGCTGATCCTGCTCCACATCGCCGGTGCTCGTCCCGGGCCCGGCGACGCATCGACCCAGGGTGGGCCCGCGAAGTACGGCTACTGCGTTGCCGAGAACCTCGACGAGTCGCCGTGGGGCGGCTATGCACGCAGCGTCGGTGTCGATGCACCGTCGGCCATCACGATCCATTGCGGCGAGGCCCCCCACAACGTCCACGACATGGAGTCCGAGGAGCCCGCTCGCATCCTCGACAAGGTCGCGTCGGCGATGACCTCCACTGGCCAGAACAACGCGCCGATCAGCCAGGGCGAGTACTTCGTCGCCCTGTGCCCCGAGCATGCTGCGGCCTGCGCCGCCGACGGCTGGACCCGCGACGATGTGGCCGCCTATCTCTTCAACCAGGCCCGGATGCGGGTCAGTGAACTGAAGCGGGCGTTTGGACTCCGAGCCTGGGCGCCCTGGATGCAGCGTCTGAGCGACGACGATCTCGTCCCGATGACCGAGGCCGCCGCCAACATCAAGGTGGTCGTCATCGGTGGCGCCGGGAAGCACAGTTCGGTGATCCCCAGCTGGGGCATGACCCGCAGCGTCACCCTTCCCGTCGAGCCGTAGCGTGCGACCCATGACCAACTCCAGCACGCCCCGGCCGCGCCAGGCCGACACCGCTGACTTCGGCTTCGGCACCCAAATCCGCAAATCGCCGTATTTCGAAGCCACCGTGCGCTGGGGTGCCACCGGCTTCTCCACGTACAACCACATGTACATCCCTCGCGACTTCGGGGATCCGGAGCAGAACTTCTGGAACCTGGTGAACGAGGCGATCCTCTGCGACGTCGCCGTCGAGCGCCAGGTCGAGATCACCGGCCCCGACGCCGCCCGCTTCACCCAGCTGCTCACCTGCCGCGACCTGTCGACGATGAAGGTCGGTCAGTGCAAATACATCCTCATCACCAACGCCGAGGGTGGCCTGCTCAACGATCCCGTGCTGCTGCGACTCGCCGAAGATCACTTCTGGATCTCGCTCGCCGACAGCGACATCCTCCTGTGGGCGCAGGGTGTTGCCACCCACGCCGGCATGGACGTCTCGATCTGTGAGCCCGACGTGTCACCGCTGCAACTCCAGGGCCCGAAATCGGGTGAGATCATGACCGCCCTCTTCGGCGACTGGATCGAGGAGCTTGCCTACTACTGGCTTCGCGAGACCGAGCTCGACGGCATCCCGCTCGTCGTCAGCCGAACCGGCTGGTCAAGTGAGCTCGGCTACGAGATCTATCTGCGCGACGGCAGCCGGGGCGACGAACTGTGGGAGAAAATCATGGCGGTCGGTGCGCCGCTGGGCATCAAGCCAGGTCACACCTCGTCGATTCGTCGCATCGAGGGCGCCATGCTCAGCTACCGCGCCGACGCCACCATCGACACCAATCCCTTCGAACTCGGCCTCGACCGATTGGTCGCCGTCGACAGTGCCGTCGACTTCATCGGCAAGGACGCCCTGCGTCGTATCCGCGACGAGGGCGTGACTCGAAAGCAGGCCGGCGTCGTCATCGAGATGGAGCCGCTCACCGGCCCAAACACGACGTTCTGGCCGATCACGGCCGGCGGCGAACGCGTCGGCGAGGTCACTTCGGCCGTCTGGTCGCCCCGCCTCGCACAGAACATCGCCCTCGCCATGGTGCGCATCGACGCAGCCGAGGTGGGCACTGCGCTGACGGTCGAGACAAACCTGGGCCCGAAGGCGGCGACGGTCGTCGAGAAGCCGTTCTACGACCCGAAGAAGTCACTCGCGAGCGGCTGAGCAGCCGTCCAACGTTGCTGCGCATCACCGAACTCGCAACGAGGTCATGTGAGGACTTGAAGCCGTGCGCCCCGCCTGGGATCGTGGCGCCGTGCTGATACACACACCAGAGGGAGGCGTCGGCGAGATGCCGGCCGTTGGAGCTGCATCGATTCCGGTGCTCGCCGGCAAGAAGATCGGTCTTCTCGACAACCGCAAACCCAACGCCGACATCGTGCTCGAACACGTCGCAGAACGCCTCGCCGCCCGCACGGGCACCGAGGTCGTGCGTCGCGACAACAAGAACGCCGCGATCCCGTGTGAGGACCAAGTGCTCGAGGGCATCGCCAAGGAAGTGGAGATCGTCCTCACCGGCACTGCCGATTGAGGCAGCTGCACGTCGTGGAGTGTCCACGACTCCGTGAAGCTTGAGGCGATGGGTGTCCCGACGGTCGTCGTCACCACCGAGCAATTCCGGCGGCTCGCCGATCA
>PBTQ01000032.1 GCA_002729125.1 Acidimicrobiaceae bacterium
ACGGAGGCCGACGTCGACCGGGCCGTTCAGGCTGCGCACGCGGCGATGACGACCGGGCCGTGGGCATCGATGACCCCCACGGAGCGCGGGAAATGCCTTTCTCGACTCGGCGACCTGCTGGAAGCATCCTCGGAGCGCCTTGGCGAAGTCGAAACTCGAGACACCGGCAAACTCTTCGCTGAGACCCGATGGCAGGCCACCTACATCGCCGAATACTTCCGCTATTTCGGTGGGGCGGCGGACAAGCTCACGGGCGAGACGCTGCCGATCGACAAGCCGGACCTGTTCGTCTACACCCGGCGAGTGCCGATCGGTGTGGTCGCCGCCGTTGTGCCATGGAACTCGCAGATGTTCCTCAGCGCCACGAAGATCGCGCCGGCGCTCGCCGCAGGAAATGCGATCGTGTTGAAGGCCAGTGAGCATGCAGCCGCGCCGCTCCTCGAGTTCGGACACCTTGTCGCGGAGGCCGGCATTCCTGACGGGGTCGTCAACATCGTCACCGGGCACGCCGAACCCTGCGGCCGCGCCCTCACCACCCATCCGCTCGTCGCCAAGATCGCCTTCACCGGTGGGCCGCAGGCGGCGGCGCATGTCATCCGGAACGCAGCGGAGAACTTCGCGAAGGTCTCGCTCGAACTCGGCGGCAAATCGCCGTTCATCGTCTTCGAGGACGCCGACCTCGATTCTGCGGTGAACGGCTGCGTGGCTGGCATCTTCGGGGCAACGGGGCAGAGCTGTGTCGCTGGTTCCCGTCTCTATGTCCACGAGTCGATTGCTGACGAGTTCCTCGATCGGCTCACCGCAATCGCCGCCGCCATCCGTCTCGGCGACCCTATGTCCGAGGACACCCAGATGGGCCCCCTCTGCACTGTTGCTCAGCTCGACCATGTGCACGCGCAGGTCGCGCTGGCCGTGGAGGAGGGTGCGACCATCCGCCACGGCGGTCGTCAGCCCGAAGATCTCCTGGGGCTCTTCTACGAGCCGACCATCCTCGAATGCCCCCGACAGGACCTCACGATCGTCGATACCGAACTCTTCGGGCCCGTCCTTGCCGTTCAACGCTTCTCCACCGAGGAGGAAGTGCTGTCCCTTGCCAACGACACGGCACACGGCCTCGCTGCGGGCATCTTCACGACAGACAGCGCCCGCTCGGTGCGGATGGCCGAGCAGATCAACGCAGGCATCGTCTGGATCAACACCTATCGGGTGATCTCGCCGATCGCGTCCTTCGGCGGGATGAAGCAATCCGGCTCCGGACGCGAGGCCGGATTCCAGGCGATGGAGGACTACACGACCGTGAAAACCGTCTGGCTCAATACCTCCGACGAGCCGGTCACCAATCCGTTCCAGCCTCGCTGACCGAACGCCGGGGGAGGATCCGTGAAGTTCCACATTGCCGTCAACCTCGAGCGCATGGACGATTCCACGTCGATGCGCGACGTGAGGGATCACACACTCGAGATGGTGCAGATGGCCGATCGAGCCGGTTTCGACATCGCTTGGGCCGCCGAACATCACGCGCTCGAGATGACCATCGCGCCGAACCCGTTCCAGCTGCTGACCTGGTGGGCAGCACACACCGACCACATCCGGATCGGCTCCGGCGTGGCCAACGCCGCCTACTGGCACCCGATCAACCTTGCGGGCGAGGCTGCGATGGTCGACCTGATCAGCGGGGGCCGGCTCGAACTTGGCCTCGGCTCGGGCGCCTATCAGCGCGAGTTTGACCGGATGCGGCCCGGACTCGCCCAGCCCGACTCCTATCGCTACATGCAGGAGATGCTCCCGCTCGTGCGGCAGCTGTGGGAGGGCGACGTTGCTCACGAGGGCGACTTCTGGGCCTTCCCGACGTCGACCTCCTGCCCCAAGCCGGTGCAGCCGCAGGTTCCGATCTGGGTGGCGGCGCGGTCGCCCATCACCTTCGATTACGCGGTCGCCAACGACTGTCACATCATGTGTTGGCCACTCACGCTGCCGATGAGCGAGGCAGAGAAGTATCGAGCCCAACTCGACGACGCAATCGCAAAGGCTGGAGGGACCTACAACGGCACCTTCGCGCTCATGCGTCACACCGCGGTGTACGACGACGAGGCCGACCGCTGGGCGGCTCTTGACGCGATCCGCAGCGTCCTCGGCAAATTCGGCAACCTGATGACCAAGACCGGCGAGGTGCGCAACGGCTTCCCCGATGAGGTCCCGCTTGACGAACTCGACGGGAACGTGCGGGTCGACCCGGTGATGCTCGAGGAGAACCTCGCCTTTGGCTCACCGCAGCAGGTCGTTGCCAAACTCAAGGCATACGAAGCGCTCGGTGTCGATGCGTTCATCTACTACGCCTCGATGGGTCTCGGCATGGAGCAGCAAAAGCGATCCCTGCAGCTGTTCATCGACCGCGTGCTCCCCGAGTTCACCTGAGAGGATTTCGTATGGCTGTCACGATCCGTCGCACCCTGCTCCACGTTCAGACCACCCACGAAGAGGGTGGCAAGACGGTCGACGAGCCAACCCTGCTCATCGCCGCGCTTGCGATCGTGCAGAACCCGTGGTTCGGACGCGGCTGGGTCGAGGACCTCCGGCCCGAGATCCGCGAGCACGGGCCGGTCCTCGGCGCGACCCTCACCGACATGATTCTGTCGGTATGCGGCGACCGTGTGGAGGGCTATGGCAAGGCGTCGCTCGTGGGAATGGGTGGCGAAGTCG
Source organism: Acidimicrobiaceae bacterium (assembly GCA_002729125.1). Taxonomy (GTDB): domain Bacteria; phylum Actinomycetota; class Acidimicrobiia; order Acidimicrobiales; family Aldehydirespiratoraceae; genus UBA11606. The sequence continues at coordinate 2,701 of PBTQ01000032.1, forward strand.
AGCATGCCCAGGCACTGACCCACACCCTCTTCTTCGGGAATCAGTACCGCAATGCCGTCAACGCCAAGACCTACCTCGCCTTCACCAATACCCGAGGCGCATCCGGTACGTCCTTGATGATCCCGCTGATGGACAAGGACGACGGTGGGCGTCGATCGCACTACCAAACGATCCACCTACAGGTCCCTGACGCGCCGGCCGACGACGAGATCATCGTGGCGCTCGGTGCCTCGGTCGGTGGCCGCCCGCACCACCGCATCGGCGACCGCTACCAGGACCTCAAAGAGATGGGTCACGACCCGGACAATCCCGCTGGTGTCTGAGCGGCCACCGGTGTCCGGCGTCCACCACACCCCGAGCGGGACGGCCTACGAGGTCCATGGCGATTCCTCGACTCGACCGCCCGTCGTTCTGATCCACGGACTCGGGCTTTCGCGCCGGCTCTGGGATACCCACATCGCCCAGTACCGCACTCGCCACCAAGTGGTGGCCTACGACCTCTTCGGCCACGGCGAAAGCGCTCCCTGTTCGCGCCTCGCCGACCTCTCGCTCTTCGCGGGACAAGTCGTCGAACTCTTGGACACCCTCCGGATCGAGCGAGCCGCGATCGTCGGCTTTTCGATCGGCGGCATGATCAATCGTCGACTCGCTCTCGACGCCGGAGAGCGGGTCAGCTCCCTCGTCATCATGAGCTCGCCTCATGATCGCGGTGCAGAGGCACAGGCTGCCGTCGAAGCGCGGGCCGGTCGCGTTCGCGATGAAGGCACGATGGCGACGGTCGGGGATGCGCTGGTTCGCTGGTTCACGCCCGGGTCGCTCGCCGATCATCCCGAACGAGCTGCCGCCGTGACCGCCTGGCGCGAGCAGGTCGATGACGAGAGCTACGCCCAGGCCGCCTGGGTACTCGCCCATGGCGTTTGTGAGCTGGCTTCTGCGCCGTCGACCCCTCACCCGACCTTCGTGCTCACCGGCGAGCACGACACCGGCAGCACGCCGGCGATGGCGCATGCGATCGCAGCCCAGACCGGGGCCGAGGCCGCCCACATCGTGCCGCGCTATCAGCACCTGGGTTTGCTCGAGGATCCTGGCGCCTTCACCGAACCCGTGATCGACTTCCTGACAAGGATGCACCCATGACCGACACTCACTCAGGCGGCCACGCCGCCGTCGCTGCTCTCGAGGCCGAAGCGACCCGCTACGTCTTCGGGCTGATCGGCTCGGCAACGATGGAGATGTTCGATGCGCTGTACGAAAGCAGCGTCGAACTGATCGCCGTCCACGACGAACGAACCGGCACCCACATGGCCGACGGCTACGCACGCGCATCTGGGAACGCCGGCGTGGTCTTGGCCGGACAAAACGGGCCCGGAGCCACAAATCTGGTCACCGGATTGGCGCAGGCGAAAGCGGCGTACTCGCCCGTGATCGCGCTCGCCGGCATGTTGTCGAGCGGGCATGTCCACCGCGACGCGTTCCAAGAAGTCGACCAACAAGCGCTCTTCACGCCGGTCACCAAGAAAACGTGGACCGTCCCGTCGGCCGATCGCGTTCAGGAATTCATCCAAGAGGCGCATCGCGTGGCGCTTGCGCCTCGCAAGGGACCAGTGCACGTCAACCTGCCGCGCGATGTGCTGTCGGCCCAGACACCGGTGGTGGCGACACGCAACCCGGGCCGATACCGCAACCACAGTTCCCCAGCACCCGACACAGTGGCTCTCGCGGCGGCGGTTCGTCTCATTGAGTCGAGTGCACGGCCCGTGATCGTCGCGGGAGGCGGCATCAAGGACCCGGGAGCGTGGGAGCCCGTGGCGGCGCTCTCGGAGGTGATCCATGCGCCCATTGTGTGTTCTCCCGGTCACGGTGATGCGATCCCGGCCCGGGTCGAACGCGCGATGGGGCAGATGGGGCCTCGTGGTAACCCAGAGGCGTCTCGACTCGTGCTCGATGCCGACGTCTTGATCGTCCTTGGCTCTCGGCTCGGCTTCAACAGCACCTTTTACAGTCACGACAACATCAACCCTGAAACGAAGATCATCCAGGTCGAGATCGAGCCCACGGCGATCGGTCGCTTCTTCGACATCGAGGTTGGTATTTGGGCTGATGCCGCCCGCACCGCCGGCGACCTCGCCGCTGCGTGTGCGTCGGCTCAGTCTGACACCCGTGAGAACTGGATGCGCTCGGCGATCGAGGCTCGCAAGGACTTCCTTGCGCAGCGTGATGCCGACGCCATCAACCGCACGCCGATCCAACCGTCGGGGTTGTTCAAGGCGCTCCGTGGTGTGCTTCCCGAGGACGCCGCCATCACCATGGACGCAGGCACGATGTGTCTCCAGGCGACGGACCAACTGAGCTACGGCGGGCCGCACAGCCTGTTTACCCCGCTCGATTTTGGGCTCGTCGGGTTCTCCTTCGCCTGTGGCCTCGGCGTGAAGCTCGCTCAACCCGACCGACCGGTGGTCTCGCTGATGGGCGATGGCGGCTTCGGCATGACGATGTCGGAGCTCTCCACCGCCGTCGATCACGGGATCAGTACTGTCACCGTCGTGATGAACAACGGCTCCTGGGGTGCGGAAAAGGCGTACCAACGAGACTTTTTCGACGGCCGCTACATCGGCGCCGATGTTTCAAGCCCACCATTCGACCAGGTTGCCGCGGCATACGGAGCGACCGGCTACCGGGCCGACACGGTCGACGAAGTCGGCGACGCCGTGCGGGCGGCCCTCGAAACCGATGGGCCCGCAGTCGTGGACGTCGCCGTCGACCCCGACGCGCTCTACAGCTTCCGGCGCGACAGCTTCACCCACCGAGGGGGCTGATCACTCGTTGCCAGTGTGGGTCACGTCGTCGCAGCCATACGTGCCGTTGGGCGCCAGGCCCTCGGTGTGTAAGACCTCCCAGGCCTCACCGTCAGAGCCGAACACCCAGCTCTTGTGTTGGAGTTGATAGCCGCAGACGAAGTCGTTCTGGTCCTCGCAGGGGAGCGACGCGCAATCAATGCGCTCACGGGCACACTCAAGCCCGCGAGCGTCGAGCTGCTGGAGCCCAGAGTGCGCTGAACCGGCCAGGCCATCACCGTAGAGGTCAACGCTGAAGTTCACGAACGGTTCCTCCGACATCCACTTCGCGTAGTCCGAGCGCACGAGATCGGGCTCGGCGCCGAAGAGCTTGGAGTAAAAGACGACCGCTTCGTCGATGTTGCCGGCCTGCAGGCCGACGTGTATGCGGTAGGTGAAGCCAGTCTGCCACTGCTCGAACCGATCGTCGGTCCTACGTGTGCTCGTTGCTCGATCTGCGAGCCGCTACCTGGCGAGCTGCAACACCGGTCACCAACACGAGACCGCCGCCCAGCAGCGCTGATCGTGGAAGCGCTGCGGCGAGCACAACACAGCCGAGCAACCCGACGGCGGCGACCACCCCGGGCCACCGCTGCTGATCGCGTCTCAGCGTTAGAGCGGCGGCGTTGGTGACGGCGTAGTAAGCGAGGACCGCCACGCCGCTGACGGCGATCGAACTCGTGATGTCGATTGTGAGCACCAGCGCGATCACCACGGCGGCAACCGTGAGCTCAGCACGCAACGGGAGGGAACGCTCGTTGTCGATGTGGGCGAACCAGGCGGGCACTTCCCCGTTGCGGGCCATCGCGAGTGTGGTACGTGAAACCGCCGGGACGAGGTTGAGCAGGACGCCTAGTGACGCGATGCCCGCTCCGAGCTGCACGAGCGGCTCGAGTGATGAGTCGACACTCCCGACGAGATCTCGAAGCGGCGAGTCGCTACCCCCAAGTCGATCGACACCACCGAAGTCGATGGCGACTGCCCCCACGAGGGCGTAGACGGCGAGCACACCTAAAAGAGCAAGCGGAATCGCCCGCGGGATCGTGCGCTCGGGGTCTCGAACCTCTTCGCCGAGCGTAGCGATCCGGGCATAGCCGGCGAAGGCGAAGAAGAGAAAGCCGGCCGCCTGCACTGCGCCCAGAACACTCTCGTCAGGGCCTGACGTCGTCACGACACCGGCTGGCGGGGACTCAGTGACGCCGACCCACACCACGCAACCGATCGCGACAAGCGAGACGGCGAGGAGCACCTTGGTGACGGCTACCGTGCGTTGCAAGCCCCCGATGTTGACGCCGGTGATCACCATCACCGCCAAGGCGGCGGCGAGGCGTTGCTGCTCCGGCCACAGATAGGCGCCGAGTGTGAGTGCCATCGCGGAGCACGACGCCGTCTTGCCGACGACAAACCCCCACCCGGCGACATAGCCCCAAAAGGGCGATAGCTGACGACGACCGTATACGTACGCGCCTCCTGACTCGGGATAGATCGCCGCCAATTGAGCCGATGATGTCGCGTTGCAGAAGGCTACGACACCGGCGATTGCGAGTCCGACCAATAGCCAATCGCCTGCGGCGCGAGCAGCGGGTGCCCACGCCACGTAGACACCGGCACCAATCATCGAGCCGGCGCCGATCACAACGGCATCGGTCACGCCAAGGCGACGCCGCAAGGAACCCGGGTTGGCCACGATCGACGACCGTAGCCCAGCGCCGAGACGCAGAGCGCAGTGCCGGAAAGTCGAGGCAGCTGGTGTCGCTCAGCGGAATTCGAGGCCGGTGAACTCACCCGACGAGCGCCACGCGTCGATGTGCTGGAAGTACGCGACGGGGCCCTCGGGGAAGCCTAGGCCTCCGATCTGTGACGCCGTCTCATCGGGCTGACCTTCGTTATTGTAGTAGCCGGGGGTGCAATCGGGATCTGCAGCAAAGCGTCGGTCGCCCGCCTTGAGCCGGTCGATCCATGCCTGCTCAGCTTCCGCGGTCACCTCCACCTCGTCGGCGCCGACGTCGATGGCGTGTTTCACCATCGCGGCCACCGTTCGGCCGGCTTCGACCAGGTTGTGCGGGACGTTCGAGATCAGGTTGGCTGCCTGGGAGAAGCCCACCACGAACAGATTCGGGAAGCCGTGGACGTTGCGGCCGTGCAGCGACCGCATGCCGTCGGCAGCCCAGTGGTCGGTGAGGGTGAGGCCGTCGCGGCCGGTCGTCTCGAAGCCGGAGCGTCGGGCGTAGGTCGTGCCGACCTCGAAGCCCGAGGCGAAAACGAGGCAGTCGAGCTCGTAGTGCGTGTCGTCCACGACCACACCGGTCGGCGTGATCTCGGTGACACCTTTGCCGCCCGTGTCGATGAGGTGGGTGTTTGGGTTGTTGTAGGACTGCAGGTACTCGTCGTGGAAGCACGGCCGCTTGCAGAGTTGTCGGTACCACGGCTTGAGCATCTCGGCCGTGGAGTCGTCGGCTACCAGCGCATCGACTCGTGCTCGGATCTCCTCCATCTTTTCGTCATCGCAGTTTCGGTAGGCGGCGACGAATGCCTCCCGGCTGAACGCAGATGGGTCGTCGTTCACCATCTCGACCATGCGATCACGAATCCGCTGGCTGAGGTCGGTCCAGCCGTCCTTGACAAGATCCTCGTCGGCGAACCCGCCCGTCTGCAGGGTGGTGAAGTTCATGAGCCATTGGTCCTGCCAGCCGGGCTCAAGTTCACCAAACCAGTCAGGATCGATATCGTGATTGTTGCGGATGTCGATCGACGAAGGCGTTCGCTGAAACACGAACAACTCGCCGGCGGTGGCAGAGAGATGGGGGATGCACTGCACCGACGTGGCGCCAGTCCCGATGATGCCGACACGCTTATCGGCAAGGCCTGTCATCAAGCCACCGGCAGGGTTGCCACCGGTGTACTCGTAGTCCCAGCGGCTGGTGTGGAACGAATGGCCCTCAAACGTTTCGATCCCTGGGATACCCGGCAGCTTCGGGCGGTGGAGTGGACCCGTGCCCATCGCGACAAACTTCGCCCGCATCTCGTCGCCGCGATTCGTGCGGATGATCCACCGCTTGGCGTTGTCATCCCAGTCGAGCGCCGTGACCTCGGTTGAAAGGACTGCGTTGTCGTAGAGGTCGAAGTGATTCCCGATTCGTCGGCAATGATCGAGGATCTCGGGAGCGTGGACATACTTCTGCGACGGCATGTGTCCGGTGTCCTCAAGCAGCGGCATGTAGACCATGGCTGCGGTGTCGCACATCGCGCCGGGGTAGCGGTTCCAGTACCAGGTCCCCCCGAAGTCACCACCCTTTTCGATGATCCGGACATTGGTGACCCCGGCCTGCTTCAGCGCAGCACCGGTGGTCAATCCCGCGAAGCCGCCACCGACGAAGGCAACTTCGACCTCGTCGGTTAGTAAAGCTCGCGGCTCTACCTCGACGTAGGGGTCGTCGAGATAATAGGCGTACCGCCCCGTGGGTTCGATGTACTGATCGTTCCCGTCTGCTCGCAGGCGCTTGTCACGCTCTGCTCGGTACTTGTTCCGGATGGCGGCGGTGTCCATCGGATCAGTATCGCGGCAGCCTCGCGCATTGCCGAATTGTCAGGTTTGCTCGAGTGCCGCGACGTGCAAGATGGCGTCACCTCGGTTGACGAGTGGGTGCTGGAGCTTGCCGATCAGCATGCCGGTGGCCGGGGCCTTCAGCTTGGCGAGCGTTTTGCCGTACGGATCGCGCAGCACCCCGACCTGCTCACCCCTCTCGACGTCAGCACCGAGTGCGAGTCGGCAGTCGACGATGCCGCTGCGAGCCGCGCGGACCCACCTGCTTGACCGGGCGATGTGAGGCGGTGTAGCCGGCGGCACGAGTTCGTCGGTCATGCCCAAGGAATGGAGCACGCGCAGGACGCCGTCGGTGCCGATCATGATCGCCTCTTCATCGAAGCGATAGGCCTCACCGCCCTCGAACAGCAGACAGGTTGCCCCTTGGGCGACGGCTGCCCCACGCAGCGAGCCATCGCGAACACGTGAGTGAATCGCAATGGGTGCCCCGAAGAGGTTCGCCAAGTAAAGCGTGCGCTCGTCATCGAGATCACCACGGAGCTGAGGATGGTTCGCGCGGTGGTCAGAGCCTGTGTGGAGATCGATCCCGAGCTCGCAGCGACTCACGATCTCGGTCATGAAGAGGTGAGCGATCCGACTCGCCAGCGACCCACGCGCGGAGCCGGGGAACGAGCGATTGAGATCGCGGCGGTCCGGCAGGTAGCGATCTCCGGTATTGAAGCCGTGCACGTTCAGGATCGGGGCAGCGATGATGGTCCCCGACACCGATTTCGGATCGACGGCGTCGAGCACTCGGCGAATGATCTCGACCCCGCAAATCTCGTCACCGTGCGTGGCGGCATTGATCCAAATGGTAGGACCGTCCAACTTGCCGTGGACCACGATGATGGGGAGCGCGAGCGGCGTACCCGACATCAGGCGACCGATTGGGATCTCGGCCTGCGTGCGCTTTCCAGCGACCGCTTCGACGTCGCCGATCGGAAACGGGAGACGCTTCGGCACTACCGTCTTTCCTCGAGCAGCGGTTCGTCGTGGAGGGGCTGCACACGGAGACGGTTCCGTCGACGTTCCGGAACGAGGCCTCGCATTGCCTCAAGATTTCCGAAGCAGAGCAGACGGTCGTCGACCTCGATGACGCGATCACTTTGCGGGTTGGGGATCACGGTCGTGTTGCGGTTGAGCGTGAGCACCGAAATGTCCTGTTCGCGGAGTTCCCCGATCGTGGTGCCCGCCGCAACGAGAGCCGCACCCTCGTTGATGCTGAGTTCGACGACGCCGTAGCCGGCCGATACCGACAGGCGTTGACGGACGTCGATCTCGGGGAATGCGACTTGGGCGGCGACGTAATCGGTGATCGCGCCTGCGATGTCCAGCCCGGTTGCACGCTCGATTCCCTCGAAACCCGGCGAGGAGTTCACCTCCATGACGACCGGCCCCTCGGCGCCCTCGAGCATGTCGACCCCCGCTACTCGTAGACCCATAATCTGAGCGGCGCGTACGGCGGTGTCGGCATACACAGGATCGAGATCGATGGCCTCGACGCTGCCACCGCGGTGGACATTGGACCGGAACTCGTCGCCGCTGGCCTGCCGCCGCATCGCCGCCACCACGCGATCGCCGACCACCAGGGCCCGAACATCGCGTCCCCTACTTTCGGCCACAAATCGTTGGATGAGCACGTTCTGACGAGTGGACTGAAGCGTCTCGATGACCGCCTCGGCGATCTTGGTATCCGGGGCGAGTATCACTCCGATTCCCTGGGTCCCCTCGAGCAGCTTGATCACGACGGGAGCCCCACCGACGCGGTCGATCGCAGGCAGCACGTCGGCACGGTCGCGTACGAACGTCGTGGCCGGGATGGCGACGTCGTGTCGGGAGAGGATCTGAATCGAACGGAGCTTGTCGCGCGAGTTCGCAATGCCATTGGAGGGGGTCGGCGTGTAGACGTCCATCTGCTCGAACTGGCGAACGACGGCGAGTCCGAAGAACGTGATCGATGCACCGATACGGGGGAGGACGGCGTCGAAATCATCAAGCTGGCGCCCGCGGTACTGCAGATCCGGAACATCGCCGGAGAGATCGATGGCGAAACGGAGCGTGTCGAGGATCCGTGCATCGTGGCCTCGCTCGGACGCAGCCGCGACAAGTCGCTGGGTGCTGTACGAGCGCGGGGCTCTTGAGAGGACGGCCAGTTTCACGGCTGAGAACGCTACCGCCGAGTCGTACCGACCGTCCTCGTGATGGAACGGGACTGGCAACGCCAGGCTTACTCAGTGCTATCGGTCTCCCGCTAGCCTCTTTCGCGTTCGCCCACGACCTACCTGGAGGAGTCCCATGGACAACGCACGGAAGTTCTACATCAACGGTGCATGGGTCGAGCCCAGCACCACCGACACGCTCGACGTCATCAACCCGGCGACCGAAAAGCCGATCGCATCGATCGCCATGGGTAGTGCGCCTGACGTCGATGCGGCCGTCGCTGCTGCCAAGGCCGCCTTCGAGTCGTACTCGCAGACCTCGGTCGAGGAGCGAATTGCCCTCCTCGACAAGATCACCGAACTGATCGGCGCGCATTCCGAGGAGTTCGCCAACACGATCTCGTCGGAGATGGGTGCACCCGGTGGCCTCGCCAAGGCCGCCCAGGCGCCGACTGGCCTGATGCATTTCGCCACGGCTGCTCAGATCCTGCGCAGCTACGAGTTCGAGGAGCAGCACGAGAACTTCTTGCTCGTCAAGGAACCGGCCGGCGTCGTGGGAATGATCACGCCCTGGAACTGGCCGCTCAACCAGATCGCCTGCAAGGTCGCGCCTGCAATCGCCGCCGGATGCACCATGGTGCTTAAGCCGTCCGAGATCGCACCACTCAACGCGGTTCTGTTCGCAGAGGTGCTCCACGATGCCGGCGTGCCCGCCGGTGTGTTCAACCTCGTAAACGGCGACGGTCCCACCGTCGGCGCCCATCTCTCCTCGCACCCTGACGTCGACATGATGAGCTTCACCGGCTCGACTCGCGCGGGTGTGGAGGTCGCTAAAAACGCTGCTCCAACCGTCAAGCGTGTCGCACAGGAACTCGGCGGCAAATCGGCCAACATCGTCCTGCCTTCCGCTGATGTCGGCGAGACCGTCGGCCGCGACTTTTTCGGCATGTGCATGAACACCGGGCAGAGCTGCAACGCCGGCACCCGTATCCTCGTGCCGGCTGGGAAGATGGACGAAGCGGCCGCCGCTGCCGCCACGGCGGCCGCTGCGATCACGGTGGGCGACCCGACCTCTGATGGTGTCGTGATGGGCCCAGTCGTCTCGGAGGCCCAGTGGAACAAGGTGCAAGGCCTTATCCAGAAGGGCATCGACGACGGTGCAACCCTTGCCGCCGGTGGCACCGGACGCCCCGACGGACTCGACGAGGGCTACTTCGTGAAGCCGACCGTGTTCGCCGACGTCACCAACGACATGACCATCGCCCAAGAGGAGATCTTCGGCCCGGTCGTCTCGATCATCGGCTATGACTCCGTCGATCAGGCAATCGAGATTGCGAACGACACCGACTACGGCCTGTCCGGCTACATATCCGGCGACCAGGACGAGGCGGTCGCCGTCGCCAAACGCATCCGCACCGGAATGATGCACGTCAACGGAGCCGGTCCCGACTTCAACGCCCCGTTCGGCGGCTACAAGCAGTCGGGCAACGGCCGCGAATGGGGCGAGCTCGGCTTCGAGGAGTTCCTCGAGAGCAAGGCCATTCTCGGCGCTCGCGCCTGATCCGCCTTTTGGCCCCGGCACCTGGGTGAATACGCCTGGGCGCTGGGGCCGTGTGCGTTTCTCCACACCAGGCAGGTTCCTGGCGCTGTGTTGTGGTTGGTCGCTTCGCCTAGGGTCCGGCGATGTTCGCCAATGACCGGACCACCACCGCCACGGGCTACTGGCCGTCGCCTTGGCCGGTTGAATGCGGTGGCAATCGTCGACAGAAGTCAGCGTCCGGTCGGCTGGACGCTGCCTCCGGCACGGCGGCGGTGACCACTCGTCGTACCGGACGGTGGGACGTCATGGCCGTCCGACGCGACCTGGGGGAGTGGTACGTGGGAGGCACGATGGCGGCCTTCAGTGGACCTGCGCCATTTGGCTGGGTCGAGAAGTTCGATCCGGTCACGCTCGAGCCGTTGGCTGTATCTCCCAAGCTGCCGTGCGGCAGTCACGTCTGGTGCGGGGCGATCCTCGCCCATGCAAACGGATCGATCTACTCCGTCAACGGATCGTACCTGCACCGTCTCGACGCGAATGACCTCCAGGTCGAGCAGGAGCGTGCGCTCGTCGATTGCAGTCACAACGGCCTCTTGGTTCTGAGCGATGGCTCGCTGTTCACCAAGGACCTCCGCCTCGATGGGCAGGGGGAGACGACGCTGAGTCGGTTCGATCCAGAAACGCTCGAGCCGGTCGGTCGGGCACTCACCCTGCCCGAAGGCTCTATGGGCCGCATCGCAGCTGATGTCGGCTCAGATGGTGTCGAGTGTGTCTACGTGCCGGGCACGGAGCATGTGTTCCGGGTCGTGATCGATGGTGAGCGGATGGCGCTCGACGGGTGGCGCCCCCGTTACCGGTTCCTCGGGGGACCGCACGGTCTGGCCTGGGACGCCTGCCTTTCGGGTCAGGCGGTGTGGTTAATGGACAACGGAGACGTGCCCTCCGTGCGGCATATCCACAACACATCTCCGAACGGCCGGTTCGAGACGCCTCCGGATCTCTCGTGGCGGCAACCGGCACCGTGGGATGGCCCACAGCGACTCCACCGTATTGATCCGTTGACGGGCGAAACAATGAGCGTTGCCCCCTTTGGCCTGCCCGGGGGCGGGATCATCGCGCCACCGGTGGTCGTACCCGAGCGAGGTGTCGCCGTTGCGTGGGATTCGATCAATGGCGGCCTTGCGGGTGTCTCGATCGACGACATGGAGCCGAGTTGGACACTCGACATCCGTCCGAGCATGCAACCGGTCGTGTATCCGGACTCAGGGGAACTTGTGATCAACGACTTTGCCGACGACGGCATCGACCATCTCGTGGTCGTCGATGTCGAGAGCGGTGAGATGCTCGATCGCGTCGACACCGGCTCGCGGATTGCGAACGGCATGTTCCTCAGCGCCGGCGACGATCGCGATGTCTACTACTGCAGCACCCTCACGCTCGCCCGGGTTCACTGGGCCTGACCAGGACGCAACCTCGATTGGGAAGGCGTGCGCCAGCAAGTCCTCATGCAGCGGCAGTGCCTCCTCGTAGAGCTCGACGAGGCGAGGTAATGCCTCAAACGCCTAATAGGTGGCCTCCGGTTTCTGGATGCCGGTGATCTCGCGTAGGGCCTTGTGCCAAGGACCCGTGCCCTCGCCTTACCAGCTCACCTCCGGGCTCTTGCCGGCGTCCCGTTCCAGTACTTTCGGTTTGAAGTCGATCCCCGCCGCCTGGCAGTAGGCGCGTGTGGCTTACCTGGATGCTTGAGCAGGTCAGCCGACAACAGCAGTGGAGGCGCCTCGCCGTCTCGGTCGGCGATTCGGTGAAAGAGCCGATGGAGCGCGGTGAATCCGACCTCGTCACGTGTGCAAGCCGGCCAGTACTTGGTGAGCTCTTGGATCACCCGCCGGGGTTCGCGAAGGAACGCGCTCGTAATGTCGGCGAGGCGCTCGTTGGTCAGTTCGTGCTCGACCGAATACGCGAAGTCCTTCACGAACACGGGCTTAAAGTCTTCCGCCTCTGCCAGAGATGACCACACGGCCGAAAAGGACAGACCTTCCGTATCCGCCACGTCGACGTCGGGCTCGCTGCGTCAATCGCTGCCGCAGCAGAGCACCTCGTTTAAGGGCTCGTGAAAGCAGGTGAAGTCGCCGGATGTCGAATCGTCCACTCGAAAGCGGTCGAGGTCGATCGTGGGGTGGTCCAGAGCACAAGCATCCACCGATCCTGGACGTCCGTTCAGTGGCTCGTCAACTTCCGGTGACTCCTCCCGAGTCGGTGACATACGAGCGCCACAGGAGACGACGGCTAGCATGACAAAGCACCGCTATGACCGTATTGACACTCCCTGACGAACTCCGCCTGACGCATCTCAAGCAACTGGAAGCCGAAGCCATCCACATCATGCGTGAGGTCGTGGCCCAGTTCGAGCGTCCGGTGATGCTCTACTCCATCGGCAAGGACTCCTCTGTTCTGTTGCATCTTGCCCGCAAGGCGTTTTTTCCGGGCCCGTTGCCGTTCCCACTCGTCCACGTGAACACGACATGGAAGTTCCGCGAGATGATCGAGTTCCGAGACCGCATCGTGCAGGAAATGGGACTCGAACTCATCTCGTGGACCAACCAGGAGGGGATCGAGAAGGGCATCAACCCCTTCGACCACGGCTCCAAGAACTACACCGACATGATGAAGACCCAGGCCCTCAAGCAGGCCCTCGAGGCCGGCGGCTACGACGCCGCATTCGGCGGCGCTCGCCGCGACGAGGAGAAGTCCCGAGCCAAAGAACGGGTCTTCAGCTTCCGCGACAAATTTCACCGCTGGGACCCCAAGAACCAGCGCCCCGAGCTCTGGAGCCTCTACAACGGCCGGGTCAACAGGGGCGAGAGCATCCGGGTCTTCCCCATCTCGAACTGGACCGAACTCGACATTTGGCAGTACATCCACCTGGAGAACATCGAAATCGTCCCGCTCTACTTCTCGGCGCCTCGACCAGTCGTGACGCGAGACGGCGTGACGATCATGGTCGACGACGACCGCTTCCAGTTCGAGCCGGGCGAAGAGGCCAACGAGAAGTGGGTGCGCTTCCGAACGCTGGGCTGCTACCCCCTCTCGGGCGGTGTCGAGTCCACCGCAACGACGCTTCCGGAGATCATTCAGGAAATGCTGCTCGCCACGCGCTCCGAACGGGAGGGGCGCGTGATCGATTACGACCAGTCCGGCTCGATGGAGGAGAAGAAGCGGGAGGGATATTTCTAATGCGTTCCTCGGCCACGCAGGCGCTGACCAACGGCGGTTCGTCATGAGTCATCAGTCCGAACTCATCGCCACCGACATCGAGGCCTACCTCGCCGAACACGAGCGAAAGGACCTTCTCCGGTTCCTCACCTGCGGCTCGGTCGACGACGGAAAATCGACCCTGATCGGCCGCCTACTGCACGACTCGCACATGATCTACGAAGATCAACTCGCCAGTCTCGAAGCCGACTCCACCACCCAGGGCAGCGCCGGCGACCAGGTCGATCTAGCGCTCCTCACCGACGGGCTCAAGGCCGAGCGCGAGCAGGGCATCACCATCGACGTTGCCTATCGCTACTTCTCCACGGCGAGACGCAAGTTCATCATCGCCGACACGCCAGGCCACGAGCAGTACACCCGCAACATGGTCACGGGCGCGTCGACCTGCCAGCTTGCGATCATCCTGATCGACGCGCGTCACGGAGTCATCACCCAGACCAAACGTCACAGCTACATCGCCAACCTGCTCGGCATCCGCAACGTCGCCGTTGCGATCAACAAGATGGATCTCGTCAATTGGAGCCAGGAGCGCTTCGATGAGATTCGCGAGCAGTACCTCGAGTTCGCGAAGCCGCTCGACCTGATCGACCCGGTGTTTATGCCCATGTCTGCCCTGCTCGGCGACAACGTCGTCGAGAAAGGTGACAACCTGGCATGGTTTGACGGGCCGACGATGATGGCGCACCTCGAGACCGTCGACGTTGAGGCCGGGATCGACTTGGAGACGTTCCGCCTGCCTGTTCAGATGGTCACCCGACCCGATCTCGACTTTCGGGGCTTCGCCGGAACCATCGCGTCGGGCGTAGTCCGCCCCGGCGACCAGCTGATCAGCCTTCCATCGGGCGTGTCATCGACCGTCGATCGCATCGTCACGATGGATGGCGACCTCCCGATGGCCGGACCAGGCCGCGCCATCACCCTCACGCTCACTGACGAGATCGACGTCAGCCGCGGCGACGTTCTCGTGTCCGAAGGACAGGAGCCGCTTCGTGCCCATGAGGTCGACGCCATGGTCGTTTGGATGACCGACGAGGCGGTGACCCCCGGTCGCCAGTACCTCCTGCAGCATGCGAACGGCCTGTCGAACGCCACGGTCACGACCATCCATCACCGCGTCGACATCAACACACTCGAGCAGCAGTCCGCCGACGAACTTGCGCTCAACGACATCGCCTCGGTGCAGGTGAGCACCGATCGTGAGTTGCTCTTCGATCGCTATGCCGACAACCGGCAGACCGGCGCCTTTATCCTCGTCGATCGGCTCACCAACGCAACGGTCGGCGCCGGGATGATCACGGGCGCCGGGTCTTCGTGGGATCGCGCTCCCGAGCACTCCCTCCAACGCCAGGTGTCCATGGTGTCAGCGGCCGAGCGTGCTGTGCGATTCGGTCAGCAGCCTGCGACAGTGCTCCTCACCGGGCTCACCGCCGCCGGCAAGTCCACTATCGCCACGGCCCTCGAACGGCAGCTGTTCGATCGCGGCAAGGTCGCCGTCAGGCTCGATGGGGAAAACATTCGACTCGGCATCAGCCGCGACCTCGGCTTCACCGCAGTGGATCGTTCCGAGAATCTACGACGCGCCGCCGAGATCGCCCGTTTGCTCAACAACCAGGGCATCACCGTGATCGCCGCGTTCGTTTCGCCCGACGCCACCGTTCGCTCGCGTTTCAAAGAACTGGTTGGTGACGAGCGCTCCATCGAGGTGTTTGTCGACACGCCGATTGAGGTGTGTCGCGAGCGCGACACCAGTGGACTCTATGAGCGCGCCGATGCCGGTGAGATCGCGGACTTTCCCGGCGTGTCGGCACCCTACGACCACGCCGAGACGTTCGACCTTCGCCTTGACGCGTCCGTCCTGCGCATCGAAGAAAGCGTCGCCGCCATCATTGAGACGCTCACCGAAGGCGGCCACCTCCGTGGCTGACACGCCGGTCAGCCGCAACATCGTCCGCGCGGACGGACACGTGAGCGGGGATGACCGAGCTGCCCTTTTCGGCCACGGCTCCCGAACCATTTGGTTCACCGGGCTGTCGGGTTCGGGCAAGTCCACGCTTGCCTTCGCGGTCGAGCGGGCGCTCATCGACAACGGTGTCGCGTGCTACGTGCTCGACGGAGACAACGTCCGATTCGGCCTCAACCGTGATCTCGGTTTCTCGCCGGAAGACCGCACCGAGAACATCCGGCGTATCGGCGAGGTCTGCCGCCTCTTTCAGGATGCCGGACTGGTTGTGCTCACGGCGTTCATCTCGCCGTACCAGGCCGACCGAGACCAGGTTCGGGCGCTGCACGGCCCTGGGCAGTTCGTCGAGGTGTTCGTTGATACGCCTATTGAGTTGTGCGAGGACCGAGATGTGAAAGGCCTCTACGCCAAGGCTCGAGCCGGCGACATCCCTGAATTCAGCGGGATCTCGGCACCGTATGAGGCCCCCACGAATGCGGAGATCCGGGTCGATACGACCCGGCCGGTCGACGAGTGCGTCGGGCACATCCTGGAGCAGCTCGGGCTCTGAGCTCCGCACGATACGGTCGTGGAACGAACATTCAGGGCGTCGGTAGCGTCCTGGCCGTGACGAAGCGAGTGAACATCGAGGTGATTATCGCGGACCAACTCGCGCCGCAGTTCCCAGCACCCTCGACCACCACATCGCGCGGACGCTGAACCTCGATGCGCGCGCCTCACAACGGATGCGCCTTGCCGTGCTCGCCGGCATGTCGGCCGGCCGTCGCCTCGGCTGGGACTATCAGCCGAGGCGCGATGCCTCCGAGGAGTATGTCCGCAGTCGCATAGATTGGACCGTAGCTGCGGCGACCACCCGTTTCGCGCCGATCACCGGCGCGACCGGCCGGAGCAGAGCGCAGCCTCTGATCGGGGCGTCTAGTTCAGGAACTCGGGTTCGTCGCGGCAGAGTTCGTCCCACCACGGCTGGAACTGGAACCAGCCGGCGAGATCGTGGCCCTGAGCGTCGTAACCGCTTTGGCAGAGATCCTCAGGAATCTCGATGGGTGTTCCCGCTGCCTCAGCCACCAGCTGGCTTTGACAACAGCGCTCGAGTGCCACGAACCACCACACGGCGGCATCGACGGTGCCTCCAACCGTGATGATCCCGTGGTTCTGGTGTACTAGAGCCTTGCGGGGACCGAGGGCCTCGGCCATCGCAGCGCCGACTGCGGTATCGAGCACGACGGCCCCGGCGCCTGCATCGCACAATGCGACGTCGTTGAAGAACATCGTGGAGTCCTGGCTGATCATCTTCAGTTGCTTCCCTAGCGTCGAGAAGGTCTTCCCATACATTGAGTGCGAGTGGGCAGCCGCAATGACGTCGGGCCGGGCAGCGTGCAACTGGGAGTGAATGGCGAACGCCGCTGCGTTCACCGGCTTGTCGCCCTCGACGACCGTGCCCTCATGATCAACACAGATGAGATCCGACACGGTCATCAGCTTGAAGTTGAGGCCGAATGGATTGACCCAGAACCGGTCGGGGTACTCAGGATCACGGACCGTGACATGGCCGGCCACCCCTTCGGCGAGCCGGAGGCGTCCCATGATCCGCAAACCCGCTGCTAGTCGCTGCTTCCGGTTGAGACGCTCCGCCTCAATGTCGGCCTGCGCCTCGGGCCGTTCGAGAGTGATGCCCTCCTGGTCGGGCTCGAACGCGCCGAGGTCGGGTTCCTGGGTGTCGGTCATAGGGTCAGGCTACGTGTCGCAGTGGCCCCGAGGCGAGTCACCCGAACCGAGAAGCGAGCGCACTTGAGCGATGCTGGCTTCGTTCACCGCAAACCAGGCCCACTTGCCTCGCTGTTCGCGCTCGAGGATGCCTGCTTTCACCAACTGCGAGGGGTGATGCCTGATCGTAGGTTGCGCTCTGCCCACAGTGCCGGTAGATAGCGGGCGCAGGCCTCACCGCTGGTTGCGACAACGCTGACGAGGCGAAGCCGAACTGGGTCGGCAAGCGCCTTCAAGACAACTGTCACATCGGCGGCTTTCCGTTTGCTGATCGGGCTCGTGAAAATGGGTGCGCAGCACAGGGCATCCATCTCCGACACCGTTACGAGAGCTCGGTGTGAAGGAAATCGATGATTTCCGGCCAGAGCTGGCCGGCGAGTTCTGCGTCATGAATGCCGAAGGGATCAGTCTCGTTCATGAAGGCGTGCCCTGCGGCATGGAACGTGATTTGCACATCTTTGCCCATGCTCTGAAGCCGAGCTTCGAGGTCCCGAGCACCGTCAGCCGGGAAAAAGTCGTCATGCTCGCAAAAGTGTCCGCGCACGGTGGCCCGTAGATCGGTCCAGTCAGGTTCATCGCCAGTCGGGTACCCGTAGAACGGCACCGCTGCCCCCACGGCGTCGCCTCGGAGCGCAGCGACCAGCAGGGTGAGCGTCCCACCCATGCAGAAGCCGATTGTGCCGATAGTGCTCCCTGTCGTGGACGCATTATCGCGTAACGCGTCGACAGCGAGGCTCATGTCGGCGGCCGCCCGTTCTGCCGGGAGCGTGCTCATCAGGTGACCCGCCTTGTCCATTTCGTCATGGCGAGCGAGCTCGCCTCGGTAGAGATCAGGAGCAAGCGCAACAAAGCCGTTCTCCGCGAGATGGTCGGCCGTGCCCTTCATCTGGGGATTCAGACCCCACCACTCCTGGATCACCAGGATCCCAGGCCCCGATCCACTGTCGGGCAGCGCAAGGTAGCCGCGTGCGTGGTCGTCCAATTCGATCATTTCTCCCATGCATGGGACCCTATCCTTCAGTCTGGGCTCGGCACCGAAGGCCCGAACGACCACCGAGATGGACATGCTCGACACGATCCGAAACGACGCAGCGGCAACCGAAGCCGGTGGCCGTCTCGCTCCGAGCACGGTGGCTGCGCTTGTCGAGGCCGGCTCGTTCAAGCTGTGGGTGCCTGAGGACTATGGCGGCGCAGGCGCCTCCCTTCAGGCCGGTCTCGATGC
>PBTQ01000033.1 GCA_002729125.1 Acidimicrobiaceae bacterium
CCACCCTCGCCAACCTCGCCTACGGCGACGCCGTGCTCGTCACCTATGTCGTCGACCAGACAGGGCTCGAGCACGATCTCGCCGGCTCGGGCTTCCTCGTCCCTCGCTCAGAGGGCTTGTTGATGACGGCGTGCTCGTGGGCCTCGTCGAAATGGGATCACTACGACGACGGGCGCCATGCGATCCTGCGGGTCTCCGCCGGCCGCACCGATGATTGTCGCTGGCTCGAACTCGACCCGGCACAACTGCTCGACCAGCTCGGCGCCGAACTCGCGCTCACCGTGGGCCTGCACACCGAACCTGTCACGCGAATCACACCATGGCGTCAGTCGCTGCCCCAGTACCGGCCCGGCCACATGGCCCGGTGCGACGAGATCGACACCGAACTCGCCCTCGTCGCCGAGGGCCTGATCGTCGCCGGTGCCCAGATGCGGGGTCTCGGGCTTCCGGCATGCGTCCGTCAAGGCCGTGCCTCGGCCGCCGGGATCTCCGCGTCATAGATCCTGCTCGGCGATTCAGGCTGCGAGCGGGAGGACGCCTTCGCCGAGCCCGTCGATCGGCAAATCAAGGCTCGGCAATGTCAGCTTTCCGCCGAGTTCGCCGAAGATCTCCGCGATGTGCCGGGTCGGTGCCACGCCGTCAGCGTCGATGTAATGCAGATGCCGACAGTTGACGATGATCTCGTCGTAACCGGAACGCACCATGGCGTCGAGGCGAGCGTGCAGGAAACAGGCGTTGGTAGCGTCGAGTTAGCCACAAGGACGTAGTTCGACGACATTGTCGGGCTGCGTCACAGAGTGGAGCGCCCATCCGTTTGGGGGTGCTCCGTGGGTGCCATGGGCCAAAGATACGAAACGCCTGTCTCACCGCAAGGTCCGGCGTATTTCGTTTCCATGAACTCGAAACAGGTGCGAGCGGTCTCCTGCAGCCGCCTGCGGCGGTGTTGTGAAATCGGCCACAATGTTGCGGTTGTATGACGAAATGGCCGGTAGGGTCCCATCGCTGAATCGGCGTCGGTGTTTCGCCTGCTCCCCTGCCCACGACCAACGGTCGCGTGAACGAACACCCGGAACGACGCCAGACACGGGCACCGCCCGAGGAGGCAGCACTCGACATGCGCACCCGACTTCGCCTCATTGCGCTCGCGCTCTCACTCACGTTCGCCGGCACCGCCTGCACCCCCGCGGAAATCTTGCTCTTCGTCGAGACCACCGCTCCGCAACGCGGCGTCCTTACCGATGACGAACTCCTCCGGTTACGGATGTGCGAGTCGACCGACAACTACCAGGCTGTCTCGCCGTCCGGCACGTACCGCGGTGCGTACCAATTCGACCAGCCGACCTGGAACGGTGTCGCCGAGCGGCACTTCCCCTGGCTCGTCGGCATGGATCCGGTCGATGTCAACCGCTGGTGGCAGGACGCAATGACCCGCGCCCTGTGGAGCGAGCGAGGTCGCCAACCCTGGCCCGTCTGCGGCAAGCGAGTCTGACCCAACGACCGGTGCCGCTCGCCAACGCAAGCGGTTGTCGGTGTGGATCGAACTCGCATGTGCGATCCTGACGCCCGTGCCTGATTCGAACGCCCGCCGCTCAGCGGACCGACATCCGAGTCTCAACAAGCCCGCCGACGCACTCCGGATGCCACTCAGCCCGTGAGCTCCTGCCCCTGTCTCCTCGCCATTCCCACCGGCCTGCTCATCGCAGCGGGCCTGCCCCCATGGGGCTGGTGGCCACTGACCCTCGTCGGCATAGCGCTCTGGTTCGAACTCATCGCTGGAAAGGACTGGCGACGCCGGTTCTCGATCTCGTTTATCGTCGGCCTGGCGTGGACACTGCCCGCCACCCTCTGGATGTTCGACCTCACAGCCGTCGGCTGGCCGGTTGCGGTGGCGATCTTCTCGCTCGGCGCCGGCGCCGTCGGCATCGCGACCCCACCCGCCGGTTTCACCATCCGGTCGTTCGCCTTCACTGCGGCGCTCGTTCTCATCGAACTCATCCGCTGGAACTACCCCTTCGGCGGCACCCCGATCGCGACGTACGCCATGGTCGGCGTGTCGACACCGTTCTGGATCACAGCTCGCACATTCGGCTCGCCGGGCCTCACCGTCGTGGTCGCCTGGGCCGGGCTTGCGTTCGGGCAGCTCGTTCAGCGCCGACGCGAAACCGTGATCGCCACCGGCATAGTCATCGCCCTTGTCGCGGGCGGCATGCTCGGCTCCTACCGCGTCGAGACAATCGACACCGTTGACGTGGCAGTCGTCCAAGGCGGTGGACCTCAGAACACCCGAGCCGACGTGTGTACCACCCGGGCAGTGTTCGAACGCCACATGACCGCCTCGGAAATCATCGACCGCAAGATCGACCTCGTCATCTGGCCCGAAGACATTGTGCACCCCGCCGCCGACGGCCGCCCCACCCCCGAGCGGTGTGACGACGACCTCCTCCGCACCACCGAGGCCACCAACCGACTCACTCGACTCGCCGCCGATCTCGACGCAGTCGTCGTGAGCGGCTGGTTCGAACCCACCGCCGACGGCCGCGCCAACGCCAACTACTCGATTGCCCAGTCACCCGACGGCACCGTGACCGACCGCTACGACAAGGTCCGACTCGTCCCGTTCGGCGAGTTCGTCCCCCTGCGGTCCTTCATCGAGAACTTCAGCGACGAGATCCCCGGTCGCGACGTGCGCTCAGGCACCGGGCCGGCGATCCTCGAGACCGACGTCGGCACGCTCGGCATCTCGATCTCATGGGAGATCTTCTTCGATCACCGAGCCCGCGACGCGATCGGCAACGGCGGCCAACTCCTCCTCAACCCGACCAACGGGTCTAGCTACTGGCTCACGATCGTGCAGAGCCAGCAGATCGCCTCGAGCCGCCTCCGAGCGGTCGAGACCGACCGCTTCGTGCTTCAAGCGGCGCCCACCGGCTTCTCCGGGGTCATCGCCCCCGATGGAGAGGTGCTGCAGCGCACGGGTATCAGCGAGCAGAAGGTGCTCTACGACACGGTCGAACTCCGTACCGGCCACACCCTTTCGGTACAGCTCGGGGCCTGGCCGATGCTCGTCTACGGCATCGCCACGCTCGCTGTGATCCAGGGCCGACGCCGACTCCGCAATGTCGGCGAGTCAGACCTCGATCCACAGGGTGATGGGACCGTCGTTCACGAGTTCGACGGCCATATCGGCACGGAACCGACCGGTGGCGACGACCGCGCCGGCAGCGTGTAACGCCTCAACCACGATCTCGACCAACGGCTCGGCCTGCTCAGGACGGGCTGCCTCGCTGTAGCCGGGACGCCGCCCCTTGCGGGTGTCGCCGTACAGCGTGAACTGGCTGACGACGAGAACCTCGTGACCCTCGTCAGCCGCAGACCGGTTGATCACCCCGTCGGCATCATCGAAGATCCGCAGATTCCAGATCTTGTCAGCGAGCTTTGCGGCGTGGGCCTCCGTGTCGTCGTGGGTTACACCGACGAACACGAGGATCCCGGCACCGATCTCACCGGTGACCTCTCGCCCACCGGAGACCCCCTCGACGGTCACCGTTGCCCGGCTGACCCGCTGCACCAGTCCTCTCACGGGTCGCAACCTACCCCGCGGTAGCCGTAGCCTTGTCGCCCTATGCCGTGGACGCCCCCCGACCCCGACGCACCGCTCCGGATCGCGTACCTCACCTACCGAGGCAAGCCACACGTTGGCGGCCAAGGTGTCTACAGCCGCCACCTCACCAAAGCCCTCGTCGACCTCGGCCACCATGTCGAGGTCTATGCCGGACCGCCCTACCCGATCATCGACGAGCGCATCCCGTTCCACCCGTTGCCGAGCCTCGACATCTGGGCCGACCCACACCCGATGCGCAAGCCCCGCCTGTGGGAATGGAAGGACTGGACCGATGCCCTCGAACACCTGTCGTTCGCCACGGGCACTTTCTCCGAGCCGATGGCGTTCAGTTGGCGCGTCTGGCGTGAGCTGCGCGCCCGCCGGAACGACTTCGATTTGATCCAGGACAACCAGACCCTCGGGTGGGGCATCCTCAAGCTCCACCAGGAGCGTTGGCCGATCCTCGAAACGATCCACCACCCGATCACGATCGACCGCAAGCTCGAACTCGAACACGCCCGCACCCCGTGGGAGAAATTCGGCAAGCGTCGTTGGTACGCCTTCACCAAGATGCAGACCCGAGTCGCACAGCGCATGCCCCGGATCCTTTCGGTATCAGAGAACTCCAAGCAGGACATCTCCGCCGACAAGGGCGTCGATCTCGACAAAATCCACGTCGTCCCCGTCGGCGTCGACCCCGACCTCTTCTTGCCCGTCCCCGGCGTCAAACGCCGCCCCGGACACATCGTCACCACGGCATCAGCCGACGTCGCGATGAAGGGCCTGAAGTTCCTGCTCGAGGCGGTCGCCAAGCTGCGCACCGAGCGCCACATGGAACTCACGATCATCGGCAAGCGTCGCCCTGACTCCCACGCCAGCCAAACGATGACCGCCCTCGGCCTCGACGACTGCGTGAACTTCGTCAGCGGCGTCCCCGACGAGCGCATCGTCGAGCTATACAGCGAAGCCGAGCTGGCCTGTGTGCCATCGCTCTACGAAGGCTTCTCGCTACCCGCCATCGAGGCCATGTCGTGCGGCGCCCCGCTCGTCTGCACCACCGGCGGCGCACTACCCGAGGTGACCGGCACCCACGGCGAAACCTGCTTCCAGACCGAGCCGGGCAACTCCGATGCCCTGGCCGCCACCATCCGCGAAGCGCTCGACAACCCCGAACGGCTAGCCAAAGTCGGTGCCGCTGGCCGCGAGCGGGTGAAGAGCCAGTGGTCATGGGGTCACACCGCCATCAAGACCGTCGATCAGTACCGCGCCGCGCTCGACGAGCACGGCGCTCGGGTCAACGGAGCGGGCTGATGCTCACGGTCGACTACGAGAAGTTCGAACTTTGCGCAGGCGACCTCCTGCTCGATCTCGGTTGTGGCTTCGGTCGCCACACCTATGAGGCCCTTGTCCGCGGCGCCCATGTCGTCAGTTGCGACATGGCAATGCCCGAGCTCGAGGCGATCAAGAACACCGCCCCCATGCTGATCGACGACGGCCTCTTCGACGGTCAGCTGATGCACACCCAGGTCCAGGGAGACGGCACCCGTCTGCCGTACCCGGACAACACCTTCGACAAGATCATCGCCAGCGAAGTCCTGGAGCACATCCCCGACGACAGCGCCGCCTACGACGAGTTCTTTCGCATTCTGAAACCAGGCGGCATGCTCGCTGCCACCGTGCCGGCAACTTTCCCCGAGAGGATCTGCTGGAAGCTCAGCGACGAGTACTACGCCCCCAAGGCCGAAGGCGGCCACGTCCGCATCTACACCGAGGGCGACGTGCGCTCAAAGCTCGAGGGCGCCGGTTTCGATCCGGGCCTGTCGTACAAGGCTCACGCCCTGCACTCGCCGTACTGGTGGATCCGGTGCGCGGTCGGCGTGAACAACGAGGTCGACGACAACTGGACCGTAAGGCAGTACCACAAGCTGCTCGAGTGGGACATCGTCTCGCAGCCGTGGATCACCCGCACGGCCGAGAAACTCCTCAACCCGATGCTGGGTAAGAGCCTCGTCGTCCAGGCCACGAAGTCTCCGCTCCGTACCGAGAGGCTGTCGCAGATCCGGGAGGCCGCCGATGCCAGCGCCTGACCTCCCCGGCCTGATCACCGCCGACCAGACCCGCGTCACCGCTGCCCACATCGCCGACTGGCAACTGCCGTCGGGCATGATCCCCTGGTTCCCCGGCGGGCACGCCGACCCGTGGAACCACATCGAGGCCGCCATGGCGCTCGCCATCGGCGAGCACCGGGCCGAAGCCGAAGCCGCCTACCAGTGGCTGGTCGACTGCCAACGCCCGGACGGCTCGTGGCATCAGTACTACCTCGAGCACGAAATCGAGCAGGACAAACTCGACGCGAACGTCATCGCCTACATCGCGGCCGGGACCTGGCACCACTTTCTCCTCTACCGCGACCAGGGCTTCATCGAATCGATGTGGCCGGTGGTCGACAAGGCGATCCGATTCGTGCTCGATCTTCAGCAGCCGCGAGGCGAGATCCTCTGGGCCCGGCATCCCGACGGCACACCCTGGTCGTTCGCCCTGCTGACAGGTTCGTCGTCGATCGCCCACTCGCTGCGCTGCGCCATCGCAATCGCGCAAGAACTCGGACACGAGCGTCCGGGCTGGGAGCTTTCGCTCGGCCGACTCGCCCACGCGATCCGCCACGAGCGGGCCGAGGCGTTCTCACCGAAGCACCGTTGGGCGATGGACTGGTACTACCCGGTGTTGTCCGGCGTGATCTCCGGCGAGGCCGGGCGCGCCCACCTCGCCGAACGATGCGGCACCTTCATGCTCGAGGACAAGGGCATCCGCTGTGTCTCCGATCGTCCGTGGGTGACCGCAGCCGAGACGTGCGAGTGCGCCATGGCCCACCTGGGTGTCGGCGAGCGCGTAATCGCCGAGCAGCTCTTCCGAGGTGCACAAGCGATGCGTGAAGACGACGGCAAGTACATCACCGGCATCGTGCACCCCGACCTCGTGCTCTTCCCGCCCGACGAACGATCGACCTACAGCGCAGCCGCAGTCGTGCTCTGTGCTGAGGCGCTCGAAGGCACCAGTCCGGCCGCTCGCCTCTTCTCCGATCACTCGTTCCTGCCGCCAATCATCGACATCGACCCGGTCGACAGCGAGGCCCCCGTCGCCGACTGATCGACGCGGCCGATCACGTTCGAACGAGCCAGGCGGGTGTGCGATTAGATACCGTCGGTGATGCGCTCAAGCCGACGCAGCGAACCGGTCACATCGACTTCCCGAAACGCCCCCGACTCCATCGCCCGCAGGTAGATCTCGTAGGGCGGACGACCGCCGTCGGCGGGATCCGGGAAGACATCGTGGATCAACAGGGTGCCGCCGACCTTCACGTGCGGCACCCAGGTCTCATAGTCACGATGGGCGGGATCGTGCCCATGACCGCCGTCGATGAAGAGCAGCGCGAGGGGGATGTCCCAAACGGCGCCGACCGTCGGCGAATCACCGACCAGCGCGACAACCGTGCCCTCCAGGCCCGCATTATGAACGGCGCGCCGGAAGATCGGCAGGGTGTCCATCTTGCCGATGTCATCGTCGACGAGATCCGGCTCGTGATGTTCCCAGCCCGCTTGGTTCTCCTCGCTGCCCCGATGGTGATCGAGGGCGAACAGAACCCGCCCCTGGCGCTTGGCGATGCCACCGAGATAGATCGACGACTTCCCGCAGTAGGTGCCGACCTCGAGATAGGGGCCGGGCACGGACACCGCCTCGGCAGCCGCCGACAGGGCCAGACCTTCGTCGGGGGGCATGAAGCCACGAGCGGCCTCGGCGTGACGGAGAAGGTCGGGATCGAGACTCATGTGGCGGCCGACGGTTCCGTCCGCCACATCACCTTGTCGAGGATGACGTACTTCGCAACCCACACGACGCCGAACGCCCCGAGGCTGGTCGCCATCAACACGAGCGGCTGATCGGTCACCCGTTCCATGGCAGCGATACACGTCACGGCGAGCGCAAGACCGGCGAGCGCCATTCCCCAGAACGGCAGGACCTCGTTGCGGAACGAAACCTCGCCATCCTGCTTCCATACCCATTGCCGGCTCAGAAAGTACGCCGGGATGGCGGACACCATCACGGAAATAACCTGCGACACGACGCCGCCGAACTCCATGACGATCAGGCAGAAGGCCAAGACGCCCTGACCAACGATGACGTTGATCGCCGACACGCCGCAGTAGCGCATGATCTTTTCACCGTGTTCAGCGAGAAGCGAACGCAGGCGCCGCAAAGTCGAGGTCACGGGAGGAGAGGCTACTGCCACCCCGTCCTGTCAACCCGCCACGGGCGCTCCGTCAATCCCGCTCCGCCCCCGACCGAGCCGCCCGAGCGGCCATGCTTGTGGAGATGTCCCAACACCACGTCAACGCGCTCATCGATCTCCTCGACCTTCAACCCATCGAGGTCAACATCTTCCGTGGGGTGAACCCCGACGAGGAGCGACAGCGGATCTTCGGTGGCCAGGTCGCTGGCCAGGCCCTCGTCGCCGCAGCGCGCACCGTCGATGACGACCGGGCCGTGCACTCGCTGCACGCCTACTTCCTGCGACCGGGCGATCCCAACGTGCCGGTGCTGTACGAAGTCGACCGGATCCGCGACGGGCGCTCGTTCACGACTCGTCGCGTGGCCGCGATCCAGCACGGACGGGCGATCTTCCACATGTCGGCGTCGTTCCACGTCGCCGAACCCGGCTTCGACCATCTCGACGAGATGCCCAATGTCCCCGAACCCGACGGACTCCCTACTCGCCAGGAGCGTTTCGCCGCCGCCGGCGTCGAGGACACCTACGGGCCGAGCGCACTCGACGTCCGCTACGTCACCAACGACCCGTTCAACCGCCGAAAGGCCCTCCCGCCGACCCAACGGGTCTGGTTCCGAGCGAATGGTGACCTCCCCGACGGCCAGGTGTTGCACACCTGCCTCCTCACGTATGCCTCGGACATGACCCTGCTTGACACGACGCTTCTCCCCCACGGTTCGGGCGCCACCGACCGCTCGGTCATGATGGCGAGTCTCGACCATGCCATGTGGTTCCACGGCCCCTTCCGGGCCGACGAATGGCTGCTGTACGACCAACACACCCCGGCCGCCTCGGGCGCCCGAGGACTCGCCACCGGACGAGTCTTCACCCAGCACGGCCGCCTCGTTGCCAATGTCGTGCAGGAAGGCCTGATCCGGCGGGTCGAGCCGTGAACAGCCGACGCCTTGCCACTGCGCTCACTGCAGTCGCCCTGCTCGCTGCGGCATGCCGGAGCGACGACACCATCGAAACCGCCGACGGCATCACCACGGCGCCAACGACGGCTTCGCCGTCGACCACAGTCCCCGAACCCGACAACCCCGGGGAGACAACGACCACAACGCCGTCGCTCGGCGACATCAACCAGGCCGCGATCAAACTCGACCCGCTCGTGCGACTCGTCCAGCCGATCGATGCCGTCGTCGCCCCAAACGGCGAGTGGTGGATCGCTCAGCGCACGGGTGAGGTGCTCGTCGTTGACCCCGACACCGGCGTCGCCGGCGATGTGGTGCTCAACATCAACAATGAGACCACCGCCCGCGGTGAGCGCGGCCTGCTCGGTCTCGCCGTCGACGACGAGGCCCTCTACGTCAACTTCACCGACCTCAGCGGCACGACCACGATCGACGCCTTCGTCTTCGATGCCAGAGGTCGACCCGGCGACCGGATTCCACTGCTGACGATCGATCAGCCCTTCGGTAACCACAACGGCGGCGCGCTCGCCATCGGTCCCGACGGCAACCTCTACATCGGCGTGGGCGACGGGGGTGCGGCAGACGACCCGCTGAACGCCGGTCAAGACCCCGATCAGATCCTCGGTTCGATCGTTCGGATCGACCCGACCCCGACCGAGCGGAAGTCCTACGAGATCCCCGACGACAACCCGTACGCGAACGGCGGCGGTGTCCCAGAGATCTTTACAGTCGGTCTCCGCAACCCGTGGCGCATCGCCTTCGATCCAATCACGAATGACCTGTGGGTCGCCGACGTCGGCCAGAACCGCTGGGAGGAAATCACGCTTCTGCTCGGCACCAACGGCTGGGGCCGCGGCGACAACCTCGGGTGGCGACTGCGAGAGGGGGCATCGACCTTCGCTGGCGACCGGCCCGAGGACAACATCGACCCGGTCTTCGTGTATCCCCATGGAGACGGAGTCCCAAGCGGCTGTTCGATCACGGGTGGTGAGGTTTACCGGGGTTCAGCGATCCCTGACCTCTTCGGCGCCTACGTGTTCGGCGACTACTGCACCTCTCGGATCTGGGCCATCTCCGTTCGCTCCAGTGAGGTGGTGTTCCGCGACCTCAACGCCCTACTGCCTGGCGGTGAACTGGTCGACTTCGCAAGCGACCCCAATGGGGAGCTCGTGGCGATGAGCCTCGGCGGGCAGGTCGTCCGTATCCTCCCCGCGTAGCGCATGGGAGCGCCCCGTAAACGCCCACCAGTGAGAGGTCCGCGCCTCAACGGCGTGAACCCCTAGCGTGGTCGCCATGGTCGAGATCACGATCGCCTCCGAAGCCACACCCGAACTCCACGCGGCGATGGAGCGACTCGTCCCTCAACTGTCGAAATCGAACCCGCCGCCCTCGTTGGAAGCGCTCGACGCCCTCTGCTGCTCGGAGGCGTCGACGATGTTCATCGCCACCGACGAGACAGGCATCCTCGGCACGCTCACGCTTGCCATGTTCCGCATCCCGACGGGCATCCGGGCGTGGATCGAGGACGTCATCGTCGACGACGCCGCTCGCGGCAAGGGAGTGGGTCGGCTCCTCAACGAAGCGGCGATCGCCCACGCATTCGACGAGGGGGCGATCACCGTCGACCTGACCTCTCGCCCGTCTCGCGATGCAGCCAACCGGCTGTACCAGCGCATCGGCTTCGTGCAGCGCGGGACCAACGTCTACCGCTACAGCAAGCCCGACCAGCTCGAGAGCTGAGCCTCAGCAGCGCCGATAACGTGACAGGGTGACCTCCTTCCCTGGCGACCACGATCTTGACTGGCACCGAGCCCTACCCGAGCTCCGCGAGCCGGTCATCATCGCGGCGTTCGAGGGCTGGAACGACGCCGGCGGCGCGGCTACCTCCGCCGCCCGTCACCTCGCCGAACGCTTTGACGCAACCCCGCTCGCGTCGATTGACCCCGAGCGCTACTTCGACTTCGGCACGACCCGACCGCTCGTCCACCTCGACGAGGACCGTCGCCGCACCATCACCTGGCCCAACACCGAAGTGCTCGCCGCTCGAGTCCCCACCGCCGAGCGCGACGTCGTGATCATCGTCGGGCTCGAACCCCAACTCCAGTGGCGTCGATACTGCTGTCAAGTCCTCTCGATCGCTGATGCCCTCGGCGCGTCATCCGTCATCACCCTGGGCGCCCTGCTCGCAGACGTTCCCCACACTCGTCCGGTTGACATCTACGGCGCTACCGATGATCCGATCCTCATGGAACGTCTCGATCTGTCCCCGTCGACCTACGAGGGGCCCACCGGCATCGTCGGGGTGCTCACCACCGAATCCGCAGCCGCCGGCCACCCCACTACGACCTACTGGGCAGCCGTGCCCTCCTACGCGCCCGGCGCCCCGTCGCCGAAGGCGGCGCTCGCGCTCGTCCGCCGCGTGTGCGAGACCCTCGGCACCTCCGTGTTCGTCACCGACCTCGAAATCGCCACAGCCAGCTATGAACGCCAGGTCGACGAACTCGTCGCCGAAGACGAGGACACAGCGGCCTACGTCCGCGACCTCGAGACCGAGTGGGACGAGGCCGATGACGACGACCTCGAGGACGACCCCGAGTTGCTGGTCGCCGAGGTCGAGGAATTCCTCCGCGACGTCGACTGAGCGCAGCCTGGAGGCTCAAAGCCCCAAGGTCTGCTCGATCCAGGCGGCCATCTCGTCGGCGATGTCGAGGCCAACCGGCTCGTTGAGGATCTCATGACCGAGGCCGTTGTAGACCTTGCGGACGGCGGCAACCGACTCCAGCGGGTCCGAGGCCCATACGGGCACGAGCCGGTCGACTTCGCCGTGACCGACCCACGTCGGCAGGTCGAGCCCGGCGACTGCGGCCTTTACCCGGTCGATCTCGCCGATCATCTCGAGGGCGAGCGAGATCGTCATGAAATCGACGCGCAATGGATCCTCGAAGAACCGCTCACCGACCGTGATGTCCGTGGCGTAGTTGGCTGGATCAAATTCGTCGCGGATTTCGAACCCGGGACGTAAACGGCGGATCAACGGGCCTGTCATCTTGAGGATCTTCTGCGAACCCTCCAACTCGTAGCCGAGCGGAGGGCCCGACAGCACGAGCGCGTCAGGGAGCGGGCGGCCGCTAGTGCAGTACCCCGTGGAGATCAGCCCGCCGAGTGAGTGCCCGAGCAGGACTGTAGGGAGCCCGAGTTCGCGGATCGCGGCGAGTTGATCCTTGACGTCGTCCTGGAACTGCGAGAAGGAGTCGACATAGGCGCGCCGGCCGCCGGACGCACCAAAGCCGCGATTGTCGAGCATCACGACCTCAAACCCTCGCTCCGCAAAGCGAGCGCCGACATGCTCGTACCGGCCGGAGTGCTCACCGAGCCCGTGCACCATCAACATCGCAGCCGTGGCATCACCCGCAGGTCGCCAACGGCGACGAAGCTGGATGAGGCCGTCTCGGGTCGTGCCGTAGTCGACGGCTGCGGTCACAAGGGCCCCTCGAGATGATTGGGGACGCCCTTCCACGGCGGCGTACGAGGCAGATCGAACAACACCGGCACATCTTCGTCCCGGATCGCCGCAAACGCGTGGGCTGCCCACAAATCGGCCCCTGCCGTGGGGTCGGGCAGGGCGTCCTCGGCGAACCAGCCGACATCGATGCACTCGAGCGGATGGGGGGTGAGTTCGCCACCGGTAGCCCGACAGTGAAACACGAGCGAAACAAGCGGAATCCGGGTGAAGCCCCGGCGTTGCCCATCAAGCACCGCGATCGGTCGCACGACTTCGCAGTCGATCCCGGCCTCCTCCTTCACTTCCTTCACGACAACCTCGGCCGGTGAGTAGCCGACATCGGCCCACCCGGTGGGATACAGCCACACACCGCTGTCGGCCCGCTGCACCATCAGCAGTTCACCGTGGTCGTTGCCGACGACCGCACCGACCGTGATCTTGGGCGTGACGTAGCCGGCGACACCGACACCGATGCGATCGAGCCACTCCTGCACCTGGCGCTGCGGGTCGAGACCTCCCACCACATGGCTGCGGATGTCGGCTGCGATCTCGAGGACCTCCTCGAACCGTTCACGCTCGTAAAGGTTTTCGGTGAAACCGAGACCGGTCATGGCGGTGGACGAGAGCGCCTCCGCCCAGCGCAGAAGTTCTCGTTCGGTCGCGGGACGGTCGCTCATGAAGTCCTAGGCGTCAGCACCGATCGCAGAAAGCACTGCGATCTCGATCTCAGCAAGGTATTCCGGATCGGTGACCTTTGCGCCGTCCGGACCGAGAACATAGAACGTGTCGATCACATCGTCGCCAAGGGTGTGCACCTTCGCCCGGGCGATGTCGAGATCGAGCTCGACGAACGCACGGGTGACTCGGTAGAGGAACCCGATCGAGTCAGGGCCCCGCACCTCGAGCACGGTCGCCGACGAAGACACCTCGTTGTCGACGATCACTGCCGGCTCGACGAGGCGCGCCGCAGCAGTGCGCTGGAAGCGATACGACTTCGCCCGACGCAATAGGCGGGCCGTGATAGCGAGCTGTCGCCGCAACGCCCGTTCAATGTCGGTGATGACAGCGTCAGGTCGGTCCGCCAGCGCTGCGCCACCCATGATGCGGATCTGATCGATCGCCATACCGTCGGCTGTGCCGAGGTTCGCGTCGACGATCTCGATGCCGTGCAGTGCAAGCGCGCCGGCCACCCGGCTGAAGACACCCGGACGGTCGGGAGCGACGACGGTGACGATCTGGCCGACGATCGACACGTGGGTCTCGCCCTTCGCCGCGAGGGCGAGTAGTTCGTGGGTCGGGAACTCGTCGGACTCAAGATCGGTGTGGCCTTGCAGGTACCGGACCGTGCGCTGAGTAAGGTCGTTGACGAGCCCGGCCTTCCAGCTGTTCCAGGCCGACTTGGACGTGGCGATCGAGTCGGCCTCGGTCAGCGCCGCAAGCAGTTCGATCGTTCCCGTCGACGGCACTGCATCGGCAACGAGTTTCACGGTGCCTTCGTCCTCCAGATCGCGTCGCGATGCCACATCGGGGAGCAATAGATGATGGCGGACGAGCGCCTCAAGCGTCTCGATGTCGGTGGGCGGGTAGCCCATCCGCTCGGCGATCGTGTGCACGAGACCCACACCGACCTCACTGTGGTCGCCGGGGTAGCCCTTGCCGATGTCGTGGAACAAGCCTCCCAGGACGAGCAGGTCGGGCCGCTCGACCCGATCGACGAGCCGAGCGGCTTCGGCCGCAGCCTCCAGCAGGTGACGATCGACAGTGAACCGGTGGTACGCGTTCCGCTGCGGGCGATGGCGATTTGGGGCCCATTCAGGAATCAGGCGGGTGACGAGATCGACCTGGTCGAGCGCTTCGACCACCCGGATCATGTCGTGCCCCATCAACAACAAGTCGACGAAAAGCTCACGGGCTTCATCGGGCCACGGGTCCGGCAGATCAGTACCTTCGGCCGCGATGCGGTCCAGCACATCGCGGACGATGAAGGCATCTTCGCGAGCGGCGTGGACCGCCACCCGCAGCGGCATGATCGGATCGCTGACGGGGGCATCGTCGGCGAGCGTGAGGGTCTCCTCGGCGAGGAGGATGCCGTGCCCGAGATCGCGGGTGCGCGCCAGCCAGCGACGGCGACGGCCCCGCTTGTGGATCCGATGCAACACCGCGTCCTCGATCCCGGTGACAGTGCGGGCTGCTTCGGCGACCGCTGCCATCAAGAGGTCGGCGTTGCCGTAGCCGAGGGCGTCGGCGACCTCGTCCTGCTCTTGCAACAGCAGCTGGTTGTTGGCTCGGCCGGTGGCGCGATGCAATTCGATACGGGCCGACAGCAGCACACCATGGGGCCCGTCGAGCGCTTCTCGCTCGGAGTCCTCGAGCAGGGTCGGGTCGGCGAGATCGATCCACTGGAGGCAGTGAAGATCTCGCAGGCCGCCCTGTGAGAGCTTGAGGTCCGGTTCGAGCAGGAAGGCGAGCTCGCCTGCCTGCTGATGGCGCTCGCGGATGCGCACATCGAGCTGGTCGAGCATTCGGTCGGCGTTCTCGCGCCACTGGTCGAGCGCCTTTCGCTGCACTTCGTCGACGAGCGCCTGACTGCCACCGAGCGATCGGACCTGCAACAGCGACGTCGCCGTATCGAGATCACTCGAGGCAAGGTCGAGTGCCTCGTCGATCGTTCGCACGGCGTGGCCGAGTTTCATCCCAGTGTCCCAGATCGGGTACCAGATGCGCTCGGCGACCTCCGCCGCCGACCCTTCGAACTGGTGGATCAACAGTAGGTCGAGATCGGAACCGGGACTCAGGTCGCCACGGCCGTAGCCACCGACCGCCGCCAGAGCGAAGCCCGGGACATCGCCGACATCATCGATGACCGACCCGAGCCAGGTATCGATCTCTGCGGTGTACGCGACCGCCAGCGCCGTGCCGACCAGGGAACGGTTGGCCACGACGCCGGCGGCGGCGGGAATCGTCTTCATTGGACGTCGGGGGTACGTCGCATCATGAGTCGACAGTACCCCGCTTCACGCTCAGTCGACGTAGGCCGTCTCGGCGTGCTGGGTCTGATCGAGGCCGGTGAGTTCCTCGTCGCTGCTGACTCGGAGACCCATGACGTTGTCGAGCACCTTGGCGATGCCGTAGGTGACGGCGAACGAGTAGGTCATGACCGACACGATGGCGATGATCTGGCTGAGCACCAGGCCGCCGTCGCCGAAGAAGGCGCCGTCGATGCCACCGATGGAAGCGTCGGCGAAGAAGCCGAGCAGCACACCGCCGACGATGCCGCCGACCATGTGGATGCCGACAACGTCGAGGCTGTCGTCGTAGCCGTACTTGGTCTTCAGCTGGATGGCGAAGTAGCAGGCGACCGAGGCGACGAAACCGAAGATGATCGGGGCGAGACCACCCACGAAGCCGGCGGCCGGGGTGATGGCGACGAGGCCGGCGACGACGCCGGACGCACCGCCGAGGGTCGTGGCGTGACCGTCACGCTTCCACTCGATGGCGAGCCAGGCGACCATGCCAGCAGCGCCGGCGACGAAGGTGTTGAGCACGGCCTGGGCGGCGACGCCGTCGGCCGCGAAGGCCGAGCCGCCGTTGAAGCCGAACCAGCCGAACCAGAGGATGCCGGCGCCAAGCATGACGAACGGCAGGTTGTGGGGCGGCATGGCCTGGTCAGGCCAGCCGGCCCGCTTGCCGAGCACCATGATGAGGGCGAGCGCCGCGACGCCAGCGTTGATGTGGATCGCCGTACCGCCGGCGAAGTCGATGGCGGCCGGGTCGAGCTTGCTGTGATGCCAGCCGACGTAGACCCAGTAGAAGACCGGGGTGAACACGAGCAGGCACCAGACCGGGACGAAGATCGCCCAGGCCGAGAACTTCATGCGGTCGGCGACAGCGCCCGAGATGAGGGCCGGGGTGATTGCGGCGAAGGTCATTGAGAAGGCGACGGCGATCAGCGCGTCGGTGCCCTTCACGTCCCGCAGGCCCAGGAAGTCGAGGTTGCCGATGACGGCTTCCAGACCGTCGCCGCTGCCGCTGCTGCTGAGCGAGAACGCGACGAGCACCCACACCAGCGGCACGATGCCGAGGCAGTAGGTGTTCATGTTGAGCATGTTGAGCACGTTCTTCGAACGGACCATGCCGCCGTAGAACAGTGCGAGTCCGGGGACCATGAACAGGACCAGAGCGGTGCTGATCAACATCCAGGCGGTGTTGCCTTCCATTGCGGTTTTCCTCCTCGCGCCCACCCCCTTCGGGAGAGTCACGAGGGAACTTAGGAACCCAGTGTTTCGTGCTTGTTTCGGGAGACTGATCCGTGTGTTACTGCCGGGCCGAAATCCGGTCAGAAACGGGTCAGAGTTGCGCTGCCGTGGTCGACGCCGAGATCAGGTCTCGTCGTCGGTAATCCACTGACCGCTCGCCTTCCCCTCAGCGACCAGGCGACGCAGCCACAACACGAACGCGAGTCCGACAACGACAATCACAACGGCGGCGATCAGCGCGCCGGCCGTGCCGAAAAACCCGGTGGTGATGATGATGAAGAAGAACAGGGCCAGCGATCCGGTGCGGACGCTGCGCTTCATCTTCGGCGTGATCGGCGATGACTGATCGGCCATAACGGCTCCTAGTAGGGCCACTCGTCGGTGTTGCGGTGGCCGAGCAGACGGGTGAGCGGCGCGAGCTTGGCGACGATCAGCGCCTTGATCACGACGTTGCGAACGAACCATGGCAACTGGAGTTCCTGACGCAACGCATTGCGGAGCCGCTCGCCGAACGTCATATTCACCCGGCGGTACTCGGCCATCGACTGTGATCGCCCGACGTACTTCCAACGGCCGCCGTAGAAGGTAGTGGTCATGAGCGCAAGGGTGACACCGATCGAGCTGAACGAGTCGTGGATCAGCATCGTGCCACCACCACTGACCCGCCCGCCCCACTGGACGATGTCGGCACGGGCCGGACCAAAACGGTGGGCGCCGTCGATGTAGAGCAGGTCGATGTCGCCCTCCACGTCATCAAGGGCGACATCGCTCATCTTGCGAACATGGGTCACGCGCTCATCGACACCTGCAGCCGAGAGGTTGGCGTGGAAAAGGTCGTAGTCGTCGTCGCCTCGGGCCTGGTTGGCTTCGATTTCCTGCGGTCCGCGATCGGAACCCATGTGCGGGTCGATCGCCGTGATCGTCACCCCATCGGCAGCCACCGACGCAAGGACGATCATCGACCGACCGCGGAAGCTCCCGATCTCGACAATCTGCGCACCAGCGCCCAGCTCAGCAGCCCGGTCGTGGAGCCGTTGGGCCTGGTCATCGGTCATCCAGCCCTCGACGTCGGCAACCGACGCAAGGATGTCGGGAAAGTGTGGGCGACCAGGCACGACGGTGAGGCTAGTCAGCGAGCAGCTCAGCAGCGCGCCGGAACACCTTTGATCGAGGCAGCGCGTCGGCGCACCCGTCGGCGATCGCCGACTGCAGCGCCTCGTCGTCAACATGGGAGCCGTAGGCGATCACCGTGCGGTCATCGCTGACGAGTGTTGAGAGGTCGACGCCGAGCGCGAGGTCGACCAGCACGACGCGTGCGTCGGCGAGTTCGGGGGCATCGGTCGAGCGGACGATCGCCACACCCGGCGCCGCTGACCGGAAGCGACTGCCGTCCATCAGGTCTCGGGTGACAACGACATGTTCAGCCACAATCGGACTCCCGGCGACGGCGGAGATGCACGTGGGCTCGGGCCGCACCCCATACCAGCCCCGACTCGTGCAGATCCTCGTCGAAATCGGAGAAGGCAGCGGGGCCGAGCTGATAGGGATCGCCGGGGAACTGGCGTTCGAGGAACTCGTCGCGCGGGGGGCGGACTGCTCCCCACCGGTCGAGGTGGTCGGTCATGGGCCCGACGGCGTTCCGCAACGCTGCGAGCGGGCTGCCTGCGCCGGTATCCACGTCGGCTCGAAGCACCCGCCGGATCTCCGGCATGGCCGCAGCTCGTGTCTGTTGGATCACGGCAGCGAGATCATCTTCGATGACCGCTACTCCACCGGCGCTCGCGGCAGCGAGAACCGAACGCGTGACCCAGCCATCGATCGAGGTGTCGACCTGCTCGATCAAGTGTTCCGCGAACGCCGCCAACCGCTCCTCGTCGTCGGCCAACGTCGGCTCAGGGTTCGCCTCCACTCCGTCAGACTAGAAGGCTCAGACGTCACCGGGCGTCCTGGCCCCACCGCTACGGTGACGCCATGCCCTTGACCCTCGACGCACGCGACCAAGCGCTTCTCGACGGCACCGCCGGACCTGCGGCGGCGCTCGCCATGCGGGTCGTCGTCCGCACGGCCGAGTCGATGGAGGCCGAACATCTGCTCGACATCACCGGTGCCCACATTGATTCGTGCCTTTACCACGGGCAGGCCGGGCTCGACTTCGCACAGCGACTGGCCGGCGACGGCGCGCAGGTCTCGGTCCCGACCACGCTGAACGTCAGCTCGCTCGACCTGCTCCACCCGGAGCTCTACCGAGGCGACGACCACACGCGCGACCAGGCACGAGCGCTGATGAACGCCTACGAAGCGATGGGGTGCGAGCCAACCTGGACATGCGCTCCCTACCAGATGGATGCCCGGCCTCGGCTCGGTGAGCACGTCGCCTGGGCCGAGTCGAACGCCATCGTCTTCGCCAACGCAGTGCTCGGTGCCCGCACCCACCGCTACGGCGATTTCCTCGATATCGCGGCGGCGATCACGGGGCGGGCACCGGCCGCCGGCCTTCACCTCGACTCGGCACGGCACGCCACGATTGCTTTCGACGTGTCGGCCGTGCCAGCGAAACTGCTCGACCTCGACGTGGCGTATCCGGTCATCGGGCACCACATCGGCAAGCTCGTCGGCAGCGCCGTCCCCGTCATCGTTGGCGCACCGGCGGGACTGAGCGAAGATCGTCTGAAGGGGGTCGGAAGCGCAGGGGCATCGTCGGGTTCGCTGGCGATGTTCCACGTCGTCGGCTCAACACCCGAAGCACCCGACCTCGAAACCGCATGCGGCGGCCGAGTCCCGACCGACCGTCACATGATTACCGCTGCCGATCTTCGCACCGCCCGCGATCAACTCACGAACTCGACCAAGGCGAACCTCGGCGCGATCAGCCTGGGGACACCCCACTACTCGGTGCCCGAATTCGCTCGGCTGATCGAACTGCTCGGTGACCGCCGGATCCACCCCGACGTGCACGCCTACGTCAACACCGGCCGCAGTGTCGCCCACGAACTTGACCTTCGCGGGTGGAGCACCCGACTCGCCGACGCCGGCGTGCAACTCGTCACCGACACCTGCACCTACATCACGCCGGTCATGGCCGACATTCACGGCACGGCGATGACCGACTCCGCCAAATGGGCCTACTACGCCCCTGGGAACCTCGGGCTGGATGTCGCCTTCGGTTCGGTCGAGGACTGTGTCGAATCAGCGATTCGCGGCGAGGTCGTTCGCAACGAAGGAGTCTGGGCCGATGCTTAAGGCCACGCGCACACTCATCGCCGGTGAGGCCCACGGCGAGATTCTTGAACTCGACGAACCCCTCAGCTTCTGGGGTGGATTCGAATCCGAGACCGGCACGATCATCGATCAGGCCCACCCTCAGGTCGGCCAGTCGCTCGTCGGGAAGATCGTCATGATGACCGTCGGGCGCGGATCGAGCTCTGCATCTTCGGTTCTCGCGGAGGCCATCCGCGACGGCAATGCCCCAGCGGCACTGATCCTGCAGGAATCCGACGAGGTCATCGTGCTGGGAGCGATCGTCGCCGACGAGATGTACCGCACCGTGATGCCGATCCTCCTGGTCGACGACGCCACCTACCGGGACATCGCATCGCTCACCGCTGCGCAGGTCTCGGCCGACGGACAGATCGACCAGCGCTGATCAATCAACGGCTAACCGAGCAGCAGCGAGATCCTCGAGAGCGGTACCTGCCGACTTGAACAGCGTCACTTCGTCGTCGTCCCGGCGACCCGGGTGCTCACCGGCGACAAGCTCGGCGAGGTCGGCCAGCAGATCAGCCGGCGTGAGGATGCCTGACGCCAGCGGCTGGGCAATATCTCCGGCGATTGCCGCATCGTCATAGGTGTCGACGAAGACCGAGGCCCGCCGAACGACGTCGTCGTCGGCTTCTCGCATCTCGTGGCTGAAGCCGCCAATTAAGTCGACATGACATCCGGGCTTCACCAACGCACCTCGGACGATCGGTTCGGTCGCACCGGTGACGCACGAGATCACATCGGCGCCGGCGACCGCCGCGTCGAGATCGGCGACGACGTCGATCGTCAAGCCGTGCAGAGCGACCTCCTCGGCCACTGCCGCAGCCTTGGTGGGAGTGCGGCCCCAGACCTGCACCGTGTCGAAGTCACGTACGTGTGCGTGCGCCTGGATCGTCATCGGCGCGAGCG
This sequence comes from Acidimicrobiaceae bacterium, assembly GCA_002729125.1. GTDB lineage: Bacteria > Actinomycetota > Acidimicrobiia > Acidimicrobiales > Aldehydirespiratoraceae > UBA11606. The sequence goes on from PBTQ01000033.1 coordinate 20,765, forward strand.
CGCCGGTGCCGATCACCAGCAGCCGGGAGGCGTCGGCCCGTGCGAGACGTTTCGCTGCGACAGCGGAGGCAGCGGCCGTTCGCCGGGTCGTAAGCGTGTTGGCCTCGCAGGCACCGACCAGCGACCCGGTCACGCCGTCGAACAGCAACACGCCGGCCTGCACCATCGGAAGACCCTGTTCACCGTTGTCGGGGAAAACGGTGACCGCTTTCACGCCGATGATCTCCCCGGCCACCCAACCGGGCTTCAACAGGAATGCCGCATCGTTGCCGTTGCCGTCGGGCACGGTGTGAAACGTTCGAGCCGGGGCCGTCGCTTCGGGCTCCACCATGATCTGCTCAATCGCCTGAATCAGTTCCGCCCAGCCGAGCACGGCACCGATATCAGCATCGGTGAAGAACCTCATGGATCGTTGCCTTGCCCCGGCTCACCCGTCGCATCGCCTGGCCAGTGCCCATCGGGGGGATCTGGCGGATACCAGTCCTCGACGGTGACACCGAGACCATCGGCGACCCGATTGACGTACGCGTAGTACGCCGTCGCCTCACAGATGTCGTGAACATCTCGATCGCTGAAACCAACCGCCCGGAGCGCATCGACATCGGCTTCGACCATCTCGCCGGGCGTACGGGTCAGCTTCAGCGCATACGTCAGCATCGCAGCGCGCCGCTCACCAATCGGGGCGGTTCGCCAGTCGATGTCGATCTGCGCGAGGAGCGGGTCGTTCTTCAGGAGTCGGCGCAGACCGCGCCGATGGTGGGTGAGTCAATAGTGGCAATCGTTCTCGAGCGACACGACGTAGGCGATCAACTCTCGCTCGACCTTGCGCAGCGTCCCGGTGCCTGCCATCGCCGAGCGGTACAGGCCGTCGTGGGCGGCCAATCCTCGGGGGTTGATGGAGTGCACCGCCATGATGTGGTCGACCCGGCCGAGGTCGCGATCGACGACTCGGCCGTGCAACGGCTCGAGCTCGCCCACCCACTGGTCATCGGGAACTGTTCGGATCCAACTCATCGCTACTCCTCACATCGGGGCGCAGCGCTAGCTTAGGGACCGTTCACGCGAGGGGCCGGATCGGTCTCGGAGGGGAGACACATGTCGAGTCATCCGGATCTAGCCGGGAAGGTCGTTGTCGTCACTGGCGCCGGCAAGGGCATCGGCCAAGCGATGGCCGAACGCTTCGGCGCAGTCGGCTCATCGGTCGTCGTCAACGACGTCGACGATGTCTCAGCGCAAGCGGTTGCGAACGGCATCGTCGATGCCGGGGGCACGGCGATGGCAGCGCCCGCCGACGTGTCCGATGGCGAACAGGTCGCCGCCATGTTCGACACGGTGATGTCCACCCACGGCACCGTCGATGTGCTCGTCAACAACGCTGGACTCGTTTCGCCGATGCTCCATTTCTTCGATGCCGACGAGGCGTGGTGGCGGCGGATCATCGACGTGAACCTCACCGGCCATTTCCTGTGCTGCCATCGAGCCGCCCGCATCATGGCCAAGAATGGCGGCGGGTCGATCATCAACATGAGCTCCGGAGGCGCCACCCGGGCCCATCGCAGCTTCACGGCCTATGACGCCAGCAAGGGCGGTATCGAGGCGCTCACTCGGGCGATGGCACTCGACCTCGGGCCGTACAACATCCGCGTCAACGCCCTGATGCCCGGCTCGATCGACACGGCAGGGCTCGACGCCGACGCCCGGGCCTACCGCGGCGTGAACATCCCGGCCGGACGGATCGGCGATCCGCGCGACATGACCGGGCCCGCCCTCTTCCTCGCCAGCGACGATGCCTCCTATGTCACCGGCGACGTCATCAAGGTCGATGGCGGCATGCTTGCCCAGCAGCGGTCGGCCACGGTCGACATCGTGCATCCCGAGACCTTCCCGTCGGTCGACGATCTCTGATTCCATGACCGGTTCCCGCACGGGTGGCCAGATCGTCGCCGACGGGCTCGTCGCTCACGGCGTCAGCCATGTGTTCGGTGTGCCCGGCGAGAGCTACCTCGCAGTTCTCGATGCGATGCACGACACCGACATCGAGTTCGTCATCTGTCGTCAAGAAGGTGGCGCGGCCTACATGGCCGAGGCGTGGGGCCGCCTTACCGGCGACCCTGGAGTCTGCATGGTGACCCGTGGACCGGGCGCAACCAACGCGTCGGTCGGTATCCACGCCGCTCGCGAGAACTCACAACCGATGGTCGTGCTGATCGGCCAGGTCGCCACTGACGAGATGGGGCGAGAGGCCTTTCAGGAGATCGACTACCGCGCCTTTCTCGGACCCATCACCAAGTGGGCGACCCAGGTCGACGATGTTGACGAGCTGGCCGAAACGATCTCGATGGCGTTCAAGATCGCCGCCAGCGGCCGACCCGGGCCGGTCGCGGTCGCATTGCCCGAGGACATGCTGCGCGCCGACACGACCAGCACCGACGTCGCGCCCGTGACGATCGAACGGGCGACACCGACCAGCGATGAAGTCGATGAGATTGTCGCCGCAATCGCCGACGCCGAGCGTCCCGTCATTATCGCGGGCGGCGGCCGGTGGACCCTTGACGCCCGGGCCGACCTCACCGCCTTCGCCGAACACAACAACATTCCGGTACTCGCCGCCTGGCGATTCCATGACGTCGTCGACAACCTCAGTGACATCTATTGCGGCGAAGCCGGGCTTGCGATGCCGCAGGCGGTTCGCGACACGATTACCGAGGCGGACCTCATCGTCGGCCTCGGTATCCGCTTCGGGGAGATGACCACCGCCGGGTGGACCCTGATCGATCTCGACGAACCGACACAACGCATCGTTCATATTCACCCGGAACGCACCCAGCTCGGCCGGATCTACCCGACCGACGTCGGTGTGTGCGGTGACCCTTCGGTGACGATCAGCGCACTGCGGAGGATGAGCGTCCCGACCAGCGAACCCCGCCGTGAGTGGTGTTTGGCCCGCCGAGCCGCCTTCGTCGATGGCTCATGCATTCCGCCGCAGCCGGGCCCACTCGACATGGGTGAAGCCATGCGATGGCTGCAGGCCAACGCACC
>PBTQ01000034.1 GCA_002729125.1 Acidimicrobiaceae bacterium
CCGCCGAGTTGTACGGCACGATCGCCGCTGCGTTGGTCGCACCGGGAGTGTTCGTCGCAGGCGCAACCGCCGCCACGGTCACCGCAGCCCAGATTCGCGTCCGCCGAGCGCTCGGGGAACATAACCAGCCGTCCGCTGTGAACGAAGCCATGGCCCAGGCATTCGGATCGACCGTCGCCGCGATCCCACGTGCGTGGGCCCCGTTCGCGTTTGTCGCCGCTGCGGCCGGACAGCGGCCACGGCGCCGACTCGCTGCGATGGTGGTTGCCGCCGCCGCCGTGGAGGTGTTCCAGCGCCGCCCGGCGGTCGACCCGCTCCAGGCGACGGCGGCCCGGCTCGTCGACCACCTCGCCTACGGCATCGGTGTGTGGCAGGGCGTCGTGCGTGAGCGTTCGCTGGCGGCCGTGCGCCCCGCTCGCAGCGAGAACGGGGTTCGGAGAACGGATGCCTCGGCGTCTACCGTCACGCAATGACCTTGATCGTCCAATCCCGCCTCGACGCCCTCGTCGCCCGCTGCCGTCGTGAAGTCGACGAGGGCCGCTTGCCCGGGTACCAATTCGCTGTCGGCTTCGAGAACGAAATCGCCTATGCAGAGGCCTACGGCGACGCAGCCGACCACAACCGCTTCCACACATACTCTGCAGTGAAGCCGACCGTCAGTCTCACCGTGCTCGAGCTCGCAGCCGAGGGGTTGCTCGACGTCGATGCCACCGTGGCGTCGGTGCTGCCGTCGTTCGGTGAGAACGGAAAGCACATCATCACGCTCTCGCAGGTCTTGCTCCACGCAGGCGGCTTCCCGACCGCCCCGATCGGCGCTGAGGCGATCGATCGTCAACAGCGGCTCGTGCGGTACGCAAGCTGGCACACCACATGGGAGCCGGGTGCTCGCTTCGAGTATCACCCCTCCCAGGCACACTGGGTTCTCGCTGACATGATCGAAGAAGTGGTGGGACGCCCGTACGCAGACGTCATCACCGAACGCCTCATGACCCCGGCTGGCCAGCCTCGCTGGCTCGCGATCCCCGAGGACGAGCAGGGCGACATCAAGGATGTCTTCGATGTCGGCGAGCCGATCGACCCGGCGGAGTTCAGAGCTCTCCATGGTGTCGACATGCCCGAGACCGAAGTCACCAACGATGCCCTCAGGATGTTCAACGACCCGATGGTCCGCGCCGGTGGGCACCCGGGTGGCGGCGGCATCGCCTCGGCGTCGTCGATGGCTGGCTGGTACCAGGCGATCCTCCACGATGACGGCGACATCTTGCGCCCGGAGGTAAAAGACGACGCGCTGCGCACGATCCGCCAGACGCACCCCGACCCACTAGGCACCCGCGCCAACCGCACCCACGCCTTCACGATCGCGGGCGCCGATGAGCAGAAAGCGCTCCGCGGCCACGGCCACACATCGAGCGAGTGGGCCTTCGGTCATGGTGGGGCGAAGGGTCAGATCGGCTGGGCCGACCCGGCGACCGGCATCTCGCTCGGCTTCATGACCCACGGGCTCGACCGCAACGATCTCGTGGTCGGTCGGCGAGGGATCGCGATCTCCTCGAAGGCCGGCGTGCTCGCGACGCCGGAGTAGCGCTCCCGGTCGGAGCGTTCGCTCGCACCGCCGCCCACATCGCCGCCATCATCAACACGACGACGAGCGAAACCCAGCCGAGCACCTCCTGACTAGTTCGGTCGGCAAGCAGGCCGATGATGGCGCCTGCGGAGGACGTCGCCAGCTGACACCTGACGATGCGAGCCGCCCGATCCACCCCGAGATAGATCGGGTGCGGTTGACAACAGCCGGGAACATCACCGAGAAGGCGAAGCCCAAGAGCGGTAACGCAAAGCCGACGAGCGTCGTTGCCCACGACGAACCGAGCCCGATGACCCCGAACGCCAACGCAGCCAGCGTCGAGCGCATCCGGAACACCGTCTTCATCCCGAACCGTTCGCTGAGGTGACCCGACGCCACCGAGGCGACCAAGTAGCTCCCGGCGAGGCAGGCGAAGACCTGACCGAACGAACCGTCAGTGCGCCCGAAGTCGTCGCGGAGGTCGGGCCAGACCGTGCCGATCGCCCCGTTGGTCAATCCAAGCTGAACGAAGGCGCCGAGGCCGATGAGGATCGCCCTCTAGGGCGGCGTTGAAAAATGGCCGAACACCGATCCGGTCTGCCGACTCGCCCGGCCGGATACTGATCAGCGCCGACCACGTGCGCGGAGATACTCCTGACCGGCCGCCCGCGATTCCGGATCGTGCATCGCGTTGATGAGGGCATCGGCGTCGCCCCAGGCCGTGCCGGTCGGCACGAGCGCTTCCGCTGCTGCATCGACTGCCATCAGGGTGGCCCGCAGGGTGAGCCGGGACTTCGCGGCCACGTTCTCGGCGAGGGTCTGTGCCTCGACAAGGTGCTCGCCGTCGGCGGCGATCGTGTTCAGCATCCCGAGCGCTTTCGCTTCGGCGGCGCTGAACGGTCGACAGGTGAGCACCAACTCGCGGGTTGCAGCTGGACCGATCTCGCGCACTAGTCGCTGGATCCCCCCCCAGGCGAGTGGGATGCCGAGGTCGACCTCCGGGATCGAAAAACGCGTCGACTCAGCAGCGATCCGTAGATCACATGCCGCAGCCAACACGACACCGCCGCCGACACAGTGCCCATGTACGGCTGCGATCGTGACCGCCCGCATCGCTTCGATCGCCTCCGCCATTTCGCGTCCGGCGTCGGCTGCGTCGCGCGGCAGGGGCCCGGCTGGATCGCCAAAGCTTGCGAGGTCGGCGCCGGCGCAGAAGGCCCGACCAGCACCGTGCACGATCACCACCCGCACCTCGTCGTGCGAATCGAACCAGTCGGCTGCCGCCACGAGTTCCCGCAGGCATGTGGTCGACAACGGGTTTAGCTGTGCTGGTCGGTTCAACTGGATGCGGCCGAGCGTGTCGTCGACCGACACGGCCAAGGTCTCGAAGTTTGCCATGACGAGACGATGCCACGCCCGGAGGGGCGACATCGACCCACGCACCCCACCGAGCGGGGAAGTGGCCGTCGGGTTCTCGGTCCGAGCTCCGCCCGACCGCGCTGAGGATTCGGGAACGGGGTTGGGAACCACGAGGAGTCGTGGCATCATTTTCTCCGCTCTGGCCCCGGCCGGAGCAGGCTCCCTTAGCTCAGTCGGCAGAGCGTCTCCATGGTAAGGAGAAGGTCGTCAGTTCAATTCTGACAGGGAGCTCGTCGGTTCGACTCGCCAGCCGAACCATGGCGACGTAGCTCAGTTGGTGAGAGCGCTCGACTCATAATCGAGAGGTCGACAGTTCGAATCTGTCCGTCGCTACCACCCGAATCCGTTCGACCCGAGGAGGCGCAGGATGGCCCAACAGCCCCGCCGTCTTCAGATCGTCACGGATTCGACACGTAACCCGGGTCGGTCCCGGAGGTCCAACTCTTCCGAGACCGACATGGCCGCGCTGGTTGATCGGGCCGCCGGCGGCGAGCGCGAAGCGTTCGACGAACTGGTCCGCCTCACCCATCGCGACGTATTCGGCCTTGCTCTTCGACTGATCGGCAACGAGGAAGACGCACGAGACGTGGTGCAAGACGCCTACTTGAGGGCCTATCGCAGCATCGGCCGATTCCGTGGCGACGCGCGCTTCAGCACCTGGCTGTATCGCATCGTCGCCAACACGTCGTCGACTCACCTCACCAAGCGCAGCCGCCATCGCCACGACGAATTGGTCGACGATACCCAGATTGCCGACCAGCGGCCTGATACCGACCCAGTCGTCGCCGCCGAGACCGGCGAACTGCGCGATGAACTCGACACCGCCATTCGCGACCTCCCACCCCGCCTGCGGGCTGTCGTGGTGCTGCGCAACGTCTATGACCTCTCACACGACGCGATCGCCGACGAACTCGGCATCTCCGTCAGCGCCGCCAAAGTCCGCCTACACCGCGCTCGCCGCCGCCTTCGCGAGCAGGTGTTCCCCCTTCCCGGGGAGAACCCGACCGGAGATACGACCCATGCCCGTTGACCCCACTATCGACGACCCCGAACAGATCACGCTGCTCGACCAATGCGCCCGGTTCGCCGACGAACTCGCCGCCGATAACGGCGTGCTGTCTGGTGACGCCGCTGCCCATGTCGCCCAATGCCTGCGCTGCCAGGCCGAGATCGCCAACTACAAGCGTATGCGTCGGGTGATGCGCAGCCTTGCCGACCATGACGATGTCGAGGTCTCTGATCTCGAGCAACGCATCCTCGTTGCACTCGACGCTGCTGATGGCACATCCGGTACCCGGGTCCCAGCGCTCACCGCCGCCACCATCGGTGGCGTCGCTGCGGCGGCGGGGGTCATCGCGCTTGCCATCCGTCACCGTCGCATCGTTCGACTCGCCGGCTGATTCGTCTCTCCAGCCTGCGATGCCCCTAGCGGTCACCGTCCTGAGCACGCGATCTCGCCGGTCGGGAACGCTGATGCCGGTGGTAGCCTCGCTGATGCCTTCTCAGGGGCGTGGCTCAATTGGTAGAGCACCGGTCTCCAAAACCGGCGGTTGGGGGTTCGAGTCCCTCCGCCCCTGCATGACGAGGTCGTCAACCGGCGATCTCTTCGAGTACCGACCCGAGGACCTGCACCCATGTCGATGAACCGACAGCAAAAGCGGATGCTCCAGAAGCAAGGAGAGATCGACGCCGATGGCGCGCCGGTTCGCTCCCGCACAGCGCCTTCTGGCGCTTCACCTCAGGAACGCACCAGCCCCGGGCAGTTCCTGCGCGAGGTCCGGGCCGAGCTCCGGAAGGTGGCCTGGCCGACTCGCGAAGAGACGATCAACTACTCGATCGTCGTTTTGATCACCATCATCATCCTGGGCGCGATGATCTATGGGCTCGACTGGTTGTTCTCGACCTTTATCCTCGAGCTCTTCGACAACAACTGAGTTTCATGACTGACGACACAACCATCGAACCCGAGGCCGCCGACGAGGCGTCCGACGCTGAAGCCCCCGCCGACGTCGTGCCCGGCGGTGCCGGCCTCGCCAACGAGTGGACCGGCGGCGAAGCGATGGCGGGCCGCCCTGAGACCGAGACCGGCGGTGCCGATGTGGAGGTCCTCGATGAGGACGCCCTGCTCGAAGCCGGCAAGGACGACGACGAGGAGCGCTACATCTCGCCCTTCGATCGTCCTGGCAAGTGGTTCGTGCTTCACACCCAGTCGGGCTACGAGAAGAAAGTCAAGCAGAACCTCGAGGCCCGCATCGCCTCGATGAACATGGAGAACCGCATCCACGAGGTCATCATCCCAACCCGTGAGGTCCCCGAGTTCAAGAACGGCAAGAAGGTCATGACCGAGAAGAAGCTCTTCCCGGGCTATCTCCTCTGCCGCACGGTGCTTGACGATGACGCCTGGTACGTGATCCGCAACACCCCTGGTGTCACCGGCTTCGTCAACCAGGGCGGGAAGCCCTCGCCGATGCGTCGCAAGGATGTCGAGAATTTCCTCGGCGTCGAAGCAGACCGCAAGCAAGAGCAGTCCAAGAAGTCCAAGCCCATGTTCGAGTACTCGATGGGCGAGACGGTTCGGGTGAAGGAAGGCCCCTTCGCCGACTTCTCCGGCGAGATCATCGAGATCAACGAGGATCAGCTTAAGGTAAAGGTGCTCGTCAACATCTTCGGGCGTGAGACTCCGGTCGAGCTCGAATTCGCCCAGGTCGCTCGGCTCTGAGCGCTCACCGCCCTCGGGCGGTCCCGTCAACATTTCTGCGTGTCACCGGTTGGCGCGCGTGTACAACCGGCCCAGACTTATGGGTCCGCATTTCTCGCTAGGAAGCAATCATGGCCAAGAAGCAGGTCGCTGCTGTCGTCAAGATCCAGATCCCCGCCGGGCAGGCCTCGCCTGCGCCGCCCGTCGGTACCGCGCTCGGTCCGCACGGTGTCGCGATCATGGACTTCTGCAAGGACTACAACGCCAAGACCGAGGACAAGCGCGGTCAGATCGTTCCCGTCGAGATCACGATCTACGAAGACCGTTCGTTCTCGTTCACCCTTAAGACCCCGCCCACCCCGTTCCTGATCCGTCAGGCCGCCGGTCTCGAGACCGCCGCCAACAACCCGGGCCGCGAGGTCGCCGGCACGATCACCAAGTCTCAGGTCGAGGAAATTGCCAACACCAAGATGCCCGACCTCAACGCCATCGATCTCGAGGGCGCAATGCTTCAGGTTGAGGGCACCGCCCGCTCGATGGGCATCAAGGTCGTCTGAATCGCGCTGACCCGCGTCAGCACATCGATCATCTTTGGGTGATCGCACCCGCCCACTCCGGTGGGCGCCACAACCGGAACCACGTTGGTTCCCCGCTCGCACCGGAACACCTCACCGGGCGGCGTGAACAGAGAGGGAGCCAACCATGGCGAAAGACAAGCAGTACCGCGATAACGCGCAGAAGTTCGATCGTGATCGTCTACACGGCGACGAAGAGGCCATCGGCATCATCACGTCGCTCGGCACGAAGAAGTTCGACGAGACCGTCGACATCGTGGTCCGCCTCGGGGTCGATCCCCGCAAGGCCGACCAGATGATCCGCGGCACCGTGGCCCTCCCGGCCGGTACCGGCAAGGACGTCCGCGTTGCGGTGTTCGCCCAGGGTGAAGCTGCCACGGCCGCTCGTGAAGCCGGTGCGGAGTTCGTCGGCGCCGACGATCTCGCCGCCGAGATCGAGGGCGGCATGACCGACTTTGACGTTGCGATCGCGACCCCGGACATGATGCCCACCGTCGGCAAGCTCGGTCGCGTGCTTGGTCCCCGCAGCCTCATGCCGAACCCCAAGACCGGCACGGTCACCCCCGATGTCGTCAAGGCGATCAATGAGTTCAAGGGCGGCATGGTCGAGTACCGCACCGACCGTTTCGCCAACGTGCACGTGCCGATCGGCAAGGCGTCCTTCGGTGAGGATGCGCTCCTCACCAACCTGCGTGCGCTCGTTGGCGAACTTGAGCGGGTCAAGCCGGCTTCGTCGAAGGGCACGTACGTCAAGAAGGTCGTCGTCTCGACCACCATGGGCCCCGGCGTTCGGATCGAGCCGTCCGCCATCGGCACCATTGAGGCCTGATCGTTTGGCTTTTCCCCGGGCACTCGTAGCCTGGGGTTCACATAGCCCGGGCTTCGGCCCGCGGTGTTCAAGATCTGCTCACCCGAAGACCTCCGGTGCGCTCGCTGCAATGCGAGAACCAATGGGCACCGTCCCCGCAGCCCGACTGTGGGAGACACTTCCCGCCGGACGAGGAAAGAGCTCTGCTGACCGTCCCCATCTCACGTATGGGCCGTCGACTGGGCGCTTACCGAATTTCGGTGGGCGCCCACCGCTCTTTTCACCCGGAAAAGAGCCCGACAGAAAACAAAGGAGGTGAGATGGGAGACCCGAATACGGACAAGGCTGCAATCGTCGCCGAGGTGCGTGAGAAGCTCGACGCCAGCGATGGCGCGTTGCTGACCGAGTACCGAGGCCTGAACGTGCCTGCCTTGGCTGCACTCCGCAAGGAGCTTCGCGCTGCTGGTGGTGAGTACAAGATCTACAAGAACACGCTCGTGCGCATTGCTGCGCGCGAGCAGGATCTTGATCTTGACGATCTGCTGACCGGCCCGACCGCTGTTGCGTTCGTGAACGCCAAGGAAGACGGTTCTGCGGGCGACGCGGCTGCGGTCGCGAAGGCCCTGAAGGAGTTTGCGAAGTCCAACGAGAACCTTGTTCTCAAGGGCGGCGTGCTCGATGGCGCCATGCTCAGCGCGGACGACATCAAGGCGCTTGCCGAACTTCCATCCCGCGACGTCCTGCTCGCCCAGATCGCCGGACTTCTGCAGGCCCCGCTTGCAGAATTCGTCGGCCTTCTGGACGCTGTGCCGCGAGATTTCTCGTACGCACTGCAGGCCCTCATCGACAAGGGTGGCGCCGGCGAAGCCGGTGCTGCTGCTCCCTTGGAGGCATCCGACGACAGCAGCGATGATGACGCTGCCGAGGAAGCCGCCGAAGAACCCGCCGAGGCCACTGCCGAGGCAACCGAAGACAACGTCTCCGATGCAGGTGACACCGAAGATTCCGCCGGCGAAGCCGACGGCGACAACACTGAGGAGGAGTAGCCATGGCTACGACTGAAGAGATTCTCGACGCGATCGGCGGCATGACCGTCCTTGAGCTGAGTGAACTGAAGAAGGCGTTCGAAGAGCGCTTCGACGTCACCGCAGCGGCCCCGGCTGCTGTGATGGCGGCCCCGGCTGGCGGCGGCGACGCCGGCGGCGACGACGCGGAGGAGAAGTCGGAGTTCGACGTCGTCCTCACCAGCGCTGGCGACAAGAAGATCCAGGTGATCAAGGAAGTTCGTGGCATCACCAGCCTCGGTCTGAAGGAAGCCAAGGAGCTTGTCGACAACGCCCCGAAGCCGATCCTCGAGGGCGCCTCGAAGGAAGACGCTGAGAAGGCCAAGGAGGCCCTCGAGGCCGCCGGCGGCACCGTCGAACTCCAGTAGTTCCCGGTTCCTCGGGCACACCCTCGGGTGTGCAGCGTGAACGGAACAGCGCCGGCCCTTCGGGGCCGGCGCTTTCGTTTTCCGGTGGGCGGTGCGACAACACGACCGCGTAGGGTGCGGGTCGTGAGCGACACCCCCTCCGCCTCCATTTCCCACGTCAATGTTTGGCCGGTCGGCGACGAACTCGTCGTGACCTGGCGCGGTGGTGGGCTAGCGATGAACGTCTTCGTGTCCGACGACCCGATCGATGCAGGTACCGATGTCCGGGCCCCAGATGGCCCCAACCAGATCACGGTGCCGCGCCGCGAGCAGACATACGTGCACCTCTTCGATCCCGAGCACGGCTTCACCGTGGTAGGGGAACGGCTGCTTGCGATGGACGGCGTGACGAACTTCCGGGATCTCGGTGGCTATCCAACCGTCGACGGCGGAGCGACCCGTTGGGGCCAGGTCTTTCGCAGCGCTCGGCTCAACGAGACCAGCACCGCCGACCTTGAACGCATCGAACGACTCGGCATCACCAAGGTCTTCGACCTCCGCACCCAGGCCGAGGTTGACACCGAACCGGATCGCCTGCCCGAGAGCATCGAGCATGTCCATTTGCCGATGTCCTCGAGTGTCGCCCTGCAGAAGGGGCTTTTCGAGCGAATCCGTGATCGCGAGATGACGAGTTTCACCAAGGCGGACATGGCTGAGGGCTATGTCCGGATGCTCGAAGGCTTTCCGGAGCACTTTGCGCAGATGGCGCACGCCGTCGCCGACGGCGAGAAGATCCTGTTTCACTGCACCGCCGGTAAGGACCGCACCGGTATCACTGCCATGTTGCTGCTGGGGGTCGCGGAGGTCGGTGATGGCCATGTGCTCGACGATTACGAGATCTCGGCTCGGCATCAGCCCGAGGGACGCATCGACTTCTTCGCCAAGATGCTGACCGATGAGGGCATCGATCCCAATCTGTTCGACCTTGACGCGATGCTCGGTTCCCCGCGGCCGGTGATGCGGATGACGATCGACTCGCTGCGCGATCGATGGGGTGGGATGGAGGGCTACACCGACTTCCTCGGCCTCGACGCCGGCCGTCGGGTGGCGGCCCGCGCCAATCTGCGTTTCGTTCAGCCCTGACATCGTCACCGGCTGCTGCATCACTGGTTTCGGCGGCTGAGGTTCCTTGACCCGTCGCGATTGACTCCCTACTCTGCGCGTTTGTTGCGGCCTCTAGGTCCCAATCGCAGCACCGCCATGTGTGTTCGAATCGAACACAGTCGGTGTTGACTTGGATTGCTGGAGAGTTGTCGCATTGGTATCTGAGCACTAGCTTGAGTGACACGGTGGTCGTCGCTGCGCGCTGTTCTGCTTTTTCCGAGCTGATTTGCGCGCATTGACGTCCGCTTGGCGACCTTTTCCACCCAACTCCTGGGAGTCTCAGTGACCACACGCGCTGCGCAACGCGAACGGTACTCATTCGGCAATCTGGAGGAAGTCCTCGAACTTCCCGATCTAATCGCCGTCCAGCGAGAGAGCTTTCAGTGGCTCCTTGACGAGGGCCTGGCTCAGACCTTCCGCGACATTTCGCCGATCAAGGACTTCACTGAGACTCTCCAGCTGGAGCTCGAGTTCGATCCCGACGACGAGGATCTGCGCCCGCCGCCGAAGTACACGGTGGAGGAGTGCAAAGAAAAGGACATGTCCTACACCGCGCCGATCTTCGTTCGCGCTCGCTTCATGAACGCCAACACCGGCGAGATCAAAGAACAGACGGTCTTCATGGGCGATTTCCCCATGATGACCGACAAGGGAACCTTCATCATCAACGGCACCGAGCGTGTCGTCGTGTCTCAGCTCGTCCGATCGCCGGGCGTCATCTTCCAGCCTGGTGAGCGTTTCCGCCTGCGTAACCTCAGCAAGCACCAGCTAGTCACCGGCACGATTCACCCCTACCGCGGTGAGTGGATCGAGATGGATGTCGAGCAGAAGCCGGGCAAGGATGTCACCGCCGGCGCCCGGGTCGCCCGGAAGCGTCGCCTCTCGTTGTTCACCCTACTCCGTGCCCTCGGCTACGACGAGGAGAACGAGCCGGGTTTCCTTGATCGTTTCGTTCAGCACTTCGACTTCCTCGAGGGGCAGTGGGAGAAGGACCGCGAGATCGCCCCGACCCAGGAAGAGGCGCTGCTCGAGATCTACAAGCGTGCGCGTCCGGGTGAGCCGCCGACCGTCGAGTCGGCCCGTGCTTACTTCCGCAACGCCTTCTTCGAGCCCCGTCGTTACGACCTCAGCCGTGTCGGCCGCTACAAGCTGAACCGCAAGCTCGGCCCCGAACTCGACTTCTTGACCGAACAGTTCGGTCTCGACCTCGAGCGCCCCGAAGAAGATCAGTCGGTGCTCGCCCAGGCTGAGATGCTGGCCGCCACCACCTACCTGCTCAACCTCGCCAAGGGAGAGCCGGGCTACCGCCTTGACGATCAGGACCACTTCGCCAACCGCCGCATCCGCAGCGTTGGCGAGCTGATCCAGAACCAGGTCCGCATCGGACTCAGCCGGATGGAGCGGGTCGTGCGTGAGCGCATGACCACCCAGGACGTCGAGGCCATCACCCCGCAGACCCTGATCAACATCCGCCCGGTCGTGGCGGCAATGAAGGAGTTCTTCGGAACCTCGCAGCTGTCGCAGTTCATGGACCAGGTCAACCCACTGTCGGGCCTCACCCACCGGCGTCGTCTTTCGGCGCTCGGGCCGGGTGGCCTGTCCCGCGAGCGGGCCGGCTTCGAAGTCCGCGACGTCCACTTCTCCCATTACGGCCGTATGTGCCCGATCGAGACGCCGGAGGGCCCCAATATCGGCCTGATCGGCGGTCTGGCCTCGTTCGCTCGGGTCAACCCGTTCGGTTTCATCGAGTCGCCGTATCGCGTCGTCAAGAACGGCAAGGTCACCGACGAGATCGTCTACCTCACCGCAGATGAGGAAGAGGAGTACGTCGTCGCCCAGGCCAACGCCCCGCTCGACGCCAAGGGCAACTTCCTCAACGACCGCGTGCTAGTGCGTCGCTCGCCGCAGGCGGCGAGCCTGCAGGACCTTCGCCTCCAGCTGGAGCAAGAAGTGTTCTTCGGTGCGACCACCGAGATCTCCTCGGTTCCGCCGGAAGAAGTC
>PBTQ01000035.1 GCA_002729125.1 Acidimicrobiaceae bacterium
ACCAGGCTGAGCACGACGCCCATCGCCACGACCGGCCCTGGGACGGCATAGCCAACGGCGGTGAGCCGCGCAGCGAGGCCAGTCGTTCGACCGGAGACGAATCGTGACCCGTTGGCGATGAAGATCGACGCGAGCACGCACACGACGGCGGTGAGGAGTGCGAGTTGCAGGGAGTTGCCGAGGAACTCGAGGAAGCGTTCGGTGTTTGGGGTGCCCCTCGGCCCGGTGATCTCTTGGAATGCCCACGACACGAGCTGAAGGGTCGGGGCCAAGAATGCGAGGAGCAGCACGATGCTGCATACGGCGAAGGCGGCCCACGCTCGTACGCCCTCGAGGCGACGGTGCCCGAGCCCGGCCGCGGCGCCGCCGGCCTCACCGAAGCGGGCCCGGCCGCGCATGATGCGCTCGAGCCCGATGATCATCAGCGCAACCACCAACACGAGGGTCGCGAACTCCGATGCGGCGTCACGGTCGAAGGTGCCGCGCCAGATGCGGAAGACACCGACCGTCACCGTGTCAACGCCGAAATATTGGACGGTTGCGAAGTCGGTGATCGTCTCCATCATCACGACGGCCACACCGGCGGCGAGTGCCGGTCGAAGCATCGGGATCACGACACGACTCGCTGCCTCGAGCGGGCCGGCTCCGAGGCTTCTTGCAACGTTGTAGGCCGAACCGGCCTGGTCGGCGAGTGCAGCGCGAGCCAACAAGAAGACGTACGGGTAGAGCACCAGCGTGAAGACCACGATCGCGCCGCCCATCGACTCGACCTCGGGAAACCATGCGTCGCGACCGAACCAGTCGCGCCACTGGTTCTGCACCGGCCCGGTGAAACCGAAGACCGACATGGTCACGAACCCGAGCACGTACGACGGCATCGCAAGGGGTGCGACCATCAACCAACCAAAGGCTTTCGATCCAGGGAAGCGGTAGGCGCTGACGAGCCAGGCGAGGCTGCTGCCGAGGAAAAGGGCGCCGAAGCTCACCCCGATAAGGAGCACTGCGGTGTCGACAAATTGGCCGGGCAGGCGCGTGTCCCACTGCTGACGCCAGACGTCGGTTTCGGGATCCAGGATGCTGATCGCGAGGAAGCCGATCGGAACAACGACCAGTGCAGCGAGCAGGAACGCGCCACCGGGCCAGCCTCGGCGGCTGGCCCGGTCGGCGGCGTTCGTCTTGACCCGGTCGCCGCCCGTCTCTGCGACGGGCGCTGGAGCGGTCATCTCACTCGTAGCCAGCCTCGTCGAGCAGACGGACCGCGTCGGCGTTGAGCAGACCCCATTCGGATGCGTTGGTGCTGTCGCGCACGAACGTCTCGCCGAACTCGTTAGCGATTAAGGCCTCTGGCGTGACGGCGGGGTTTACGGGGTATTCGTTGTTTCCGTCGACGAAGGAGTTCTGCCCATCAGTGGCCAGCCATTCCAGCAGCTGCTGGGCGAGTTCGGGGTCGTCGGCATTGGCCAATACGCCTGCGCCGGAGATGTTGACGTGCACGCCGCGGCCGTCCTGGTTGGCCCAGACGAGGCCGACCGGATAAGCGGAGTCCTCGGCGAGTTCGCGGGCCAGGTAGTAGTGGTTTGAGATGCCGGCGTCGCAGCGGCCGTCGCGGATTGAGTTCAACAAGATGACATCGTTGGACATGATGTAGGAGTTGTCAGCCCATCCAGTGACCAACTCGAGCGCCGAGTCGTAGCCGAGGTTGCCGATCATGCTGGCGACAAGGGACTGGGTGTAGGCGTTCGACGAGTTGCGCATGCAGACCCGGCCCTCCCATTGAGGCTCGGCGAGTTCCTCGTAGGTGGTGGGGATCTCGTCAGTGCTGAGCCGCTCGGTCGAGTAGACGATCGTGCGCGCCCGGGCGCTGAGGGCGTACCAGAAGCCATCGGGATCGCGGAGCTCCGACGGGACCGCCGCATCGAGCACCGGCGAGTCGAGCGAGGCGAACAGCCCCTGCTCGGCCGCGATCGCCAGGTTGCCAGCGTCGACGGTCATGAAAATGTCGGCTGAGGTGTCGTCGCCCTCTGCCTGGATGCGTTCACGGAGGTCGGCGTCGCGGCCCGAGAGAAACTCGATGCTTATGTCGAACTCCTCAGCGAAGGTCTCGAACGCAACTTCAAGGTCGTAGTGGCGACCGGTGTAGATCTGAATCGTGTCCTCGGAGTCACTGCCGCAGGCGGACAACGCCAAGGCTCCGGCTGATGCAGACAATCCAAACAGGAGCACTCGAAGTTTTGTGGTGTGCATAGGGCGACACGTTATCGACGTCTCAGGTTAAATGAACCAGCAGAATCAAGTCTGCCTAACATCAGCTTGTGGTTCGCTCAGACCCAGCGGCTGGTCCCGAAGCTGTACCCCACCGAACGCACGGTCTGGATCAGGTTGGCGTGCTCCTCGCCGAGCTTGGAGCGGAGACGCCGCACGTGGACATCAACCGTGCGGGCACCGCCGTAGTAGTCATAGCCCCAGACCCGGCTCAGCAGGGTCTCCCGGGTGAACACCTTGCCAGGGTGCGAGGCGAGGAACTTCAGGAGCTCGTACTCCATGTAAGTGAGGTCGAGCGGCTTGCCCTCGATGGCGGCCTGGTACGTCTCGAGATTCATCCCGAGCGGGCCGTACTCGATGACTTCGGCACGGGCGATCTGGCCGCTGCGGCGGAAGAGGTGCTTGAGGCGCGCCTCGAGTTCTACTGGTTGGAACGGGTTGAGACAGAAGTCGTCGAAGAGATCTTCGCGGAAGTCCAGCGAGGCGAGATGGCCACCACCGATCAACAACAGCACCGAACCAACGTGGATGTCACCGCTACGGATCGACCGGCACAGGCGAAAGGCCTCGTCGGGTTCGTTCCCGGCCACGACGACCGCGCCGATCCAGCCGTCAGCGGGCTGTTCGCTGCGCGCCGTGTCGAGATCGGCCGCTGCCTTCCACGCCCAGCCTCCCAGGTCGAGAGCCTGGGCGAGCTCGGGTTGGGCTGGGGAGGGGAAGACGAGAAGCGGATCCATCGGGTTCACCAGTTGCCGAGGTAGCGCTCGAGTTCGAAGGGCGTGACCCTCGACTGGAATTCGGACCACTCGGCCCGCTTGTTGCGGAGGAACCACTCGAAGACGTGTTCACCGAGCGTGTCGCGGGCGAGCTCGGACTCCTCCATCACGTCGAGCGCCTCGTTGAGCGACCGGGGGAGTGGTTCGACCCCGAGGGCGCGGCGCTCGCTCTCGGAGAGTTCGAAAAGGTTGGCATCGGTCTCGGGAGGAAGCTCATAACCCTCTTCGATGCCGCGGAGGCCAGCGGCGAGGATCAGCGAGTAGGCGAGGTACGGGTTGGCGGCACCGTCGAGCGCTCGGTACTCGATACGGGCAGACTCGGGCTTGCCCTTCTTGCGGACCGGCACTCGGATCATGGCCGAGCGATTGTTGCGGGCCCAGGCAACATACGGCGGTGCCTCGGAGGTCTCGGCCAGGCGCTTGTAGCTGTTGACCAGCTGGTTGGTGATGGCGGTGATCTCCCGAGCGTGCTTGAGCACGCCGGCGGTGAACTGCTTACCGACGATGGAGAGTCCCCCCTCATCGTCGGCGTCGTGGAAGGCGTTGGTCTCGCCCTCGAAGAGCGAAAGGTGCGTGTGCATGCCGGAGCCCTGGACGCCGTTCAGCGGCTTCGGCATGAACGTGGCGTACACGCCGCGATCCATGGCGATCTTCTTCACGACCAGCCGAAGCGTCATAATGTTGTCCGCCATGCTGAGCGCCTCGGTGTAGCGGAGGTCAATCTCGTGCTGGCTCGGCGAGTCCTCGTGGAACGAGTACTCAACAGGGATGCCCATCGCCTCGAGCATGTGAATCGTCGTCTTGCGGAGATCGCTCGACACATCGGCGGTCGTGAGATCGAAATACGAGGCGTGGTCGATCGGCTTGGGGGCACCACCCTCGGTCTCCCCCGACTCGAAGTAGAAGAACTCCACCTCAGGAGCGGCGAAAAAGGTGTACCCCTTCTCGCGCGCGGCGGTGAGGTTGCGCTGCAGGATCTGTCGGGGGTCCCCCTCGAATGGGGTGTCATCGAGGCTCTCGATGTTGCAGAACATCCGGCCCGACGGCTCGTCGGCTTTGGCCCACGGCAACAGTTCGAAGGTGGTGGCGTCGGGGCGGGCGAGGACGTCGGCCTCGTGGACTCGGCTGAAGCCGTCGATGGCGGTGCCGTCGAACTGCACGCCCTCGTCGAACACCTGCTCAAGTTCGGCTGGCGAGATCGCCACCGATTTGAGCTGACCGAGGACGTCGGTGAACCACAGACGGATGAGGCGGACACCGCGTTCTTCGACGGTGCGAAGGACGTACTCCTGCTCTCGGCTCATGACGGCTCCTCGTGGACAAGTCCGACACCTCTATGGTGCCGGATTTTCGGCGCAACGCCGATGCGGCGACTGCGTGGGTTTCCTCAGGGTGCCGGGTTCCTGACAGCACCGCTAGCGCGAAAAGTGTTCGTTCACACTCCGTTCACAATTGAGCAACAGGTCGGAAATTGGCGGGTGGAACGCTCTTCTTCGAGCGACTTCCGAGTCGCCCATCTCGCCGGTCCTGCCAGGCCGACGAAACCTGAGTGCATTGGTATCGTCAATGCAGACGTGCGGTCCGATCGCACCCAACCGACACCATCCCTACCCAGAACACAAGGAAATCCCACATGGCCTACCGGGCTGAATACCTGTGGATCGACGGCTCCGAGCCGACTCGAGAGATCCGCTCCAAGACCAAGATCCTCGCTGATGGCGCTACGCCCGGGATCTGGGGCTACGACGGCTCCAGCACCAACCAGGCCACTGGCGATAATTCCGACGTTGTCTTGAATCCGGTCTTCCAGTGCCTGGACCCGATTCGTGGCGGCGACAACATCCTCGTGCTCTGCGAGACGTTGCTCACCAGCGACATGTCGCCGCACCCCACCAACACCCGTGCTGCTGCCGTCAAGGCCATGGAGAAGTACGGCGACCAGGAGCCGTGGTTCGGCCTCGAGCAGGAGTTCACCCTCCTCGACCCGATCACCGGTTGGCCGGCCGGCTTCCCCGCCGGCGGTTTCCCGGCTCCGCAGGGTCCGTACTACTGCGGTGTCGGTGCCGTGAAGATCCACGGCCGTGACCTCATCGAAGAGCACACCACGGCGTGCATCGAGGCCGGCCTCGCCATCTCCGGCACCAACGCCGAGGTCATGCCCGGCCAGTGGGAATTCCAGATTGGCCCGGCTGACACCGTCACCGTCGGTGACCACCTGTGGGTCGCCCGCTACCTCCTCTTCCGTCTGGCTGAAGATCACGGCGTCGAGGTCTCGATCGAGGCCAAGCCGATGAAGGGCGACTGGAACGGCGCCGGCATGCACACCAACTTTTCGACCCAGGCCATGCGTGAGGGCTACGCCCCGATTGTCGCCGCCTGCGAGGCGATGGGTGCCGAGGGTGTTCCCGAGATGCACCTCGAGGGCTACGGCGTGGGTATCGAGGATCGTCTCACCGGTGCGCACGAGACACAGCGCTTCGATCAATTCAGCTACGGCGTCTCCGACCGCGGTGCTTCGATCCGCATCCCGTGGCAGGTCGCGCAGGACCAGAAGGGCTACATCGAGGATCGTCGCCCCAACGCCAACGCCGACCCTTACGTGGTCGCAACGTTGCTGACCAACACGATCGGTGCCGCCTTGGCGTAGGCGAACAGCGGCAGGACGTGTGCCTGCCTGGCAGCAAAGCCTGAACGGAGCCGTGCCCTCGGGTGCGGCTCCGCAGCGTCTGCGGTCGTGGGTCAGCGCAGCGTTCTCGGGACCCTTACGGCACACCCTGGTGATGCGCTGACTGGGAGGGAGCATCGAAGCAGTCGGTGGTCGGTCCACGCCGTAGGGTGAAGACGTGGCCGACACGCTTCGCATCGCGATCGCCCAACTCAATCCGATCGTCGGAGATCTCGACGGCAACGTCGCCAAGGCTCTCGCCATGGTCGAGCGGGCCGAGGCGGCGGACGCCGACCTCGTTCTGCTGCCCGAGATGACGATCACGGGCTACCCGCCCGAGGATCTCGTGTTCAAGCCGGGCTTCATCGGTGATGTGCGCGCGTCGCTCGAGAGGTTCGCCGCCGGAACCGGCCGCTGCGCAGCGGTCGTCGGTTTCGCCGATGGTCCGAGCGATGGCGGAGCCGACGGTGTCTGGAACGCCGCCGCCGTGTGTGCGGGCGGCAAGATCCACGGCACCTACCACAAGCGCCACCTTCCCAATTACGACGTGTTCGACGAGCTGCGGCACTTCCGTCCTGGTGACGGGCCGTTCGAGCTCTTCGAGATCGCAGGTGTGCCCGTCGGCGTCACGATCTGTGAGGACTCGTGGATCCCTGACGGGCCGGTCAACCAGCTCGCCCATGGAGGTGCCCGCATCGTAGTGAACATCAACGGTTCGCCGTTCCGGGTCGGCAAGCAGCACACCCGTGAGCACGTCATGTCAAAGCGAGTCGAGGAGACGGGTATCCCAATCGTCTACGCGAACCTTGTCGGCGGGCAGGACGAACTCGTCTTCGACGGTGGATCATTCGCCGTTTCGCCGTCGGCTGACGGGCCGGTCGTCACCGCTCGCTGCGCAAGCTTCGTCGAGTCGCTCGAAGTCTTCGACACCGCCGCGCCTGATTGCGGCCCCACGCACGACCGCTATCCGACGATCTCGGTCACGCCGGCGGTTGCCCACATCCGGACTCTGATGGCTGCTCCCATCGCAGAGCCGCTTGACGAACTCGCCGAGATCTGGAAAAGCCTCGTCCTCGGAGCTGGCGACTACGTGCGCAAGTCCGGGTTCACCAAGGCCTGCCTTGGGCTCTCCGGTGGCATCGATTCGTCGATCGTCGCCGTCGTCGCCGCTGAAGCGCTCGGCCCCGAGAACGTCTTCGGCGTGCTGATGCCCTCTCGCTACTCGAGCGACCACTCGCTCTCCGACGCCGAACAACTTGCAACGAACCTCGGTATCACCACCTATACCGTTCCGATCGAACCGGCTCATGAGGCCTTCACCGGGATGCTCGCGCCGAACCTTGCCGATCAGCAGATCGACGTCGGCGATCTCACCGATCAGAACCTGCAGTCTCGTATCCGCGGCGTGATCTTGATGGCGATAGCCAATGAGCACGGTTGGCTCGTGCTCACGACCGGCAACAAGTCCGAGGCAGCGGTCGGCTATTCCACGATGTACGGCGACACCGCTGGCGCCTACGCCGTGATCCGCGACATCTGGAAACTCACCGTCTATGACCTGTGCACTTGGCGCAACGAGGTCGCCGGTCGAGCGATCATCCCGACCAATGTGCTGACCAAGCCGCCATCGGCCGAACTCAAGCCTGATCAGCGCGACGATCAGTCGCTGCCCGACTACGAGGTCCTCGATCCGATTCTGCAGGCGTACGTCGAGGGCGACCACACCGTCGCCGAAATCCTGGCGATGGACATCAAGGGCGCCGATCCAAAGATCGTGCAGCGGGTGTGTCGCCTGGTCGACATCGCCGAATTCAAGCGCCGCCAGACCCCGCTCGGCACCCGTGTCACCGGCAGGGCATTCGGACGTGATCGGCGGGTTCCCGTCATCAATCGGTACCGCGGATGAGCGACTCGACCCACGTTGTCGAAAACATGGTCTCGCCCGACAGTTGTTCGCAGCCGCGCGATGGGTACGCTGCCCCACGGCGGCTGTGTGAGGAGGTCTTCGGTGGCGAAGGAACGCGTTGAACGAGATGAAGAAGACCTCGTTCGGCTCTACCTGACCGATATTGGCCAGTACCCCCTGCTGACGAAGGAAGATGAAGTCCGCCTCGCTCAGGCCATCGAGGCAGGCTCCGAGGCGCGTGCCGAGTTCGAGAGCATCGACACCGAACTGACCCCCGCCAAGAAGCGCGAACTTCGTCGAGCCATGCAGAAGGGCGAGCAGGCCGAGCGTACGTTCGTGCAGTCGAACCTGCGCCTCGTCGTCTCGATCGCTAAGAAGTACCAGGCCTCGGGCCTGCCGCTGCTCGACCTCATCCAGGAGGGCAACCTCGGTCTGATGCACGCCGTCGAGAAGTTCGACTGGCGCAAGGGCTTCAAGTTCTCCACGTACGCCACCTGGTGGATCCGTCAGGCGATCACTCGTGGTATCGCCAACACCGGCCGCACCATCCGCTTGCCCGTGCACGCCGGCGACACCCTTGCTCGCCTCCAGAAGGCTCGTGCCCGCCTGGAGCTGAAGTACGGCCGTCCGGCCACCCTTTCCGAACTCGCCGCCGAGGTCGAGATGCCGGAAGAGAAGGTCACCGAGGCGCTTCGCTTTGCCGCCGAGCCGTTGTCGCTCTCCGAGCCGTTGCGCGAAGACGGCGACGCCGAACTCGGTGACGTGGTCGAGGACCGTGGCGCTGACTCACCCTTTGAAGTGGCGGCCACGGCGCTGCTCCCCGAGGAAATCGCTCGCCTGCTCGCTCCGCTCGACGAGCGAGAGCGCGAAATCTTGAAGCTCCGCTTCGGTCTCGACCGAGGCGAGCCTCGCACCCTCGAAGAGGTCGGCGAGCACTTCAATCTCACCCGTGAGCGCATTCGTCAGATCGAGGCCCGGGCGATGTCGAAGCTGCGTCATCCGTCGTCTGACACGGGCGCCCGTGATCTGCTGAGCGTCTGATCCCTTTGGGGGTCCGGGCAGCGCTCGGCTACCAGCACAAGGCGGGCAATCTGGTTTACAGCGCCATGCGTTCGGTGGCGGGCCCAAAGCCGGGTGCCATCTTCTTTTCGAAGACGATCCAGCCGATCGACGGCGCCGTTCAAAAGCTCACCGGCAACACGACGACCGCCACCGAACTGTTGGCCGGTCTGCCAGTCGTCTACCTCACGACGGTTGGCTGCAAGTCCGGCCAGCCGCGCCGCACACCCTTGATCGCCGTGCCGATCGGCGACGACCTCGCCTTGCTCGGCACCAACTTCCGCGGCAAGCGGACACCGAGCTGGGTCTTCAACCTCGTTGCCGAACCGCACGTGAAACTGGGGTACCGCACCGCCGAGATCGATGTGGTGGCACGCTACGCCACTGCCGATGAGTTCGAAGCCGTGTTCGCAGCCGCGGGTTCGATTTATGGCGGCTACACGAAGTACCGCGAGCGGGTCGACGGACGTGACATTCGGGTTTTCTTGCTCGAACAGGCCCGAACGCACCCGGCCACTTGACAGCGCCCCCGAGCCTGCCGCTCCCGCGACTCGCGCCCGGGCGGGAGAGCGGGTGGCGGAGGTGGACGGGAATCGAACCCGCCGGACAGGGATCACCCATCCCACCCGCTTTGAAGGCGGGGGAGCCCACCAGGCGCTCGGACACCTCCAGCGATGACGTTATCGGCGTGCCTGACGTCACCGACACTGTGCTGGGGCATCCCCGGCGGAGGTAGGTAGCGTCGGACGTATGTCGGAGAACCGCAAACTCCTCTTCGTTGTCCTCGCAGTTCTGCTCGCCGTCCTGGCGCGCAAGGTCCGCGACGTCTGACCGTTCCCTGCTGAGCCGGCTGATCGCTGCCGGCGTCGCCAGGCCGATCGGCCGCTACTCCTCGCAATCCTCAGGTCCGAAGTCCTCCCAGCTCGGTGTCGGTTCCTCGGCGGGAGCGCCGCCTGAGGATGGGAGAGCGGGGGACGTTGCGCGGGTAACGACGAGTGCAGCCATCGCCGTGGTGAGGGGTACCGCAGCGACGAGGCCGATCGAACCACAGAGGGTGCGGACGATCTCAACGGCGACCACCTCGGTGTTCGCGACGTTGGCGAGCGACTGATCCGAAACCGAGAACAGCAAAAGGACCGGCAGGCTGGCGCCGGCGTATGCCAACAGCAAGGTGTTGACCGTCGACGCGATGTGCTCGCGGCCGACCCGGATGCCCGAAGCCACGAGCTCCGACACGGTGAGATCGGGCCGACGGTCATGGATCTCCGACACGGCAGCCACCTGTGTGACCGTGATGTCGTCAAGTGCCCCGAGCGTGCCGATCACCGCACCACCGAGAAGGAGGCCAGCGAGATCGATGTCGCCGGCCAGGAAGGGGAGGAGCAGATTCTCCTCGGTTCCGAAACCGGTGATACGAGTCAGATCGAAGAAGACCCGCGAGAGCACCAGGGTCAGGAACAACGAACCGAGCGTGCCGGCCAACGCCACCGTCGTGGTGGGGGAGACACCGTGCGTGAGGTAGAGCGTGACGAAGGCGATCACGGCCGCGGCAACGACGGCAACCGCAACCGGGTCGTTGCCGTCAAGGACCGACGGGGCGATGAAGACCACCAAGACGAACACGGTGACGGCCATCGAGGCGAGTGCCATGAGGCCGCGGCGGCGCCCGAGCGCGAACACGACAATCGCGAACAGGATCGCCAGCCACATCAGGGGCGCCTGCCGATCAAGGTCGGCATAGAAGTAGGCGTTGGTTGCCGGTTCGAAGCCGAGAATGATCGTGTCGCCGGGACTGAGGTCCGGGATGCCGCTCTGGAACTCGGTGTTGATCTCCGGAAGGATGATGAGCGATCCGTCCTCTGATCCGCTGGTGAGGATCGCCGCGATCTCGCGACACTCCTGCGGGTTCTCGGCAGAGGAGTAGCTGCACGGGCCGACGGTCTGCTCCTCGACGGTGGCACCCACCCGCTCGGTGACGAGTCCGAGGTCGGCGGCGTTCGAGATCGCCGCATCTCGGCCCTCGCCAGTAGGCCACAGCACGATCACCCCGACGACGGTGGCCACGGCGGCGAAGCTGACGGCGCCGAGCACAGCGCGAAGGGTCGGGACGGCGAGCCAGCGTTCCCAGCCGTCTGTCATCCCGTGACCATGCGTGTGTCCGTCGTTCATCGGCGCCGCCCCATCGACTTGCGGGTTTTCCACCACAGAAGACCGCCGGCCAGCGTTCCGGCGCCGAGCGCGCCGAGTGCCATCGGCTTCGGGGGTCGAACGCCTCGGCTCTCGACGAGGGGTTGCGGGTTTTCGAACACCCGGATCTCCCAGCCCCGGCTGGTGGCCTCCTTGAGAAGGGCCCTGTCGGGGTTCACGGCGACGGGGTGGCCGACCGTCTCGAGCATCGGGAGGTCGGTGACCGAGTCGGAGTAGGCAAACGAACCGGGGAGGTCAAGGTCGTAGCGTTCGGCTTGCTCGAGGATGGCGGCGACCTTGTGCTCGCCGGCGGCATAGAACTCGACCTCGCCCGTGTATCGACCTTTGGCATCGATCTTGGCCCGGCTTGCAATCGCAGCATCGACCCCGAGGTGTCGAGCGAGTGGCATCACGATCTCCTCCGGCGAGGCGGACACGAGGTACACCCGACGTCCGGCCTCTTGATGGGATTCGATGAGCTCAACCGCTTCGGTGTACACCAACGGATCGATGACGTCGGTCAGTGCGCCGTCGACCAGGTTGGAGATCTTCTCCTTCTCCCAACCGGCCGAGACCTTGAGCGCCGTCTCGCGCATCTTCACCATGCGGCCCTCGTCGGCGCCGAGGTAGCGGAACACGATCTGGCCCCATAGCGCCCGAACGACCAGCCAACGGTTGAGCATCCCCTCCTGGTGCAGGCGGGGACCGAACGCCAGCATCGCTGCTTTGGCGATGACGGTCTTGTCAAGATCGAAGAAGGCGGCCTCGGTCACGTTGGCATCGTAGAAGGCCATGCCTAGGGACGACTCGCGACTTCCCCGTCGAGCCCCTGTTCCGGGAGAAACGTCGTGCTCGTTATTTGCCGATCGCCCAAGGGCG
The DNA here is from genome assembly GCA_002729125.1 of Acidimicrobiaceae bacterium. Taxonomy (GTDB): domain Bacteria; phylum Actinomycetota; class Acidimicrobiia; order Acidimicrobiales; family Aldehydirespiratoraceae; genus UBA11606. The sequence continues at coordinate 11,735 of PBTQ01000035.1, forward strand.
GTGTCGCCACGTCAGTCGTGGCCGCTGCGCTTGCGCTCTGCCACGCCCATGCCGGTCGCCCCACGGTCCCCGTCGATCTTGCCGGGGACCAACCCGATCTCTTCGGTGTGGCGCCGCCGTCGTAGCTCGGGATCGGCGACTGGGCTGCAGGGGGCGATGATGTGCCGGTCGAGGCCCTCACTGCGCTCGAGGTCGAGGTGGTGTCCGGCGGCGGCCGGGTCACCGTGGTGGTGCGTTTCGACGCGCCGATCATCGGGGCGCTAGTGGGCGATCTCGCCCTCGACGCCGACGCGACGATGCGCCTGGAGCGGTGATGGCCCGACATGGAGCCCCGGTGGATTGGTCGGGGCCAGGAGGGCCCGGTGGCTCAGGTCACGGGATCTGCCGGGGAATCTGGTTCCAGAATCCGCCTCAGCAGCGTGATCGCACCTGCTTTGTCGAGCGGATCGTTGCCGTTGCCACATTTCGGGGATTGCACGCATGACGGACAGCCGTCGGTGCACTCGCACGAATCGATCGCCTCAAGCGTGGCGACCAGGTGTTCGGTGCCGGTCTCCCAGCCGAGTTCGGCAATGCCCGCACCTCCCGCATAGGCGTCGTAGACGAAGACGGTGGCGCCGTCGGTGTCGACATGGTGGGCGGTGGAGACGCCACCGACGTCCCAGCGGTCGCAGATCGTGAACAAAGGAAGCATCGCGATCGCAGCGTGCTCGGCTGCGTGCAGCGTGCCGCGGGGATCGCCACCGGTGCCGACGACCTTGCCGATCACGTCGTCGTCAACGACATACCAAAAGGCCCGGGTGACGAGGCGCTGCTCGGGAAGGTCGAGTGTCTCGTTGGCGAGGATCTTGCGGCTGAAGCGATCGCGAAGTTGGTAGCCGAGCACCTTGGCGGTGACTTCGACTTCGCCGATGTGAAGCGTGGCACGCCCGACTCGGCGCTGGTCGACAACCCGCAGGACCCGGATGTCTTTGTCGGTCTGGGGCTGGGTGTAGGTGTTGTTGCCGCACTCGACGACACGGGCGCGCTTGTCGTGCAGATCAAGCTCGACAACCTCATAGCTCTGCCCGCGGTGCAGATAGATCGCGCCCTGGTGCACGGCTGTGTAGGCCCGAGCCTCATCGACGGTGCCGATGAGGCGCTCGGTGTGGTGATCGATGATCGTGATCTCGCTTGACGAACCCGAACGCAGGCCGATTCCCCGAGACGGATAGCCCGTGCCGCACCAATGAGCGAACGGTTCCTCTTGCCCGTTGAGTCGGCGCCGCTGCAACCGCAACTGGCCGGCGCGGACGAGATCACGGATGCCATCGTGGAGTTCCTCGTCGCTCCACCAGCGAACATCGTCGTATGACAGCGGCAGTTCGTAGGCCGCGCAGGCGAGATGCGGGCCGAGGATGTGCGGGTTGGCCGTGTTGATCACCGATGGCTCCGGCTGTCGCTCGAAGACCTCGTGGGGGTGACGCATCAGGTAGCGGTCGAGTTGGTCGTCGCCGGCAACGAGCACCGAGACACTCGGCGCGTTGCGGCGCCCGGCGCGTCCCGCCTGTTGCCACATCGATGCGATCGTGCCGGGGAACCCATTGATCACGCAGGCGTCGAGGTCGCCGATGTCGACGCCGAGCTCGAGCGCCGAGGTGGCGACGATGCCGCGCAGCGTGCCGTCGCTCATCTGCTCCTCGATCGCCCGACGCTCCTCGGTGAGGTAGCCGGCCCGATACGCCATCACTGTGCGTTTCAGGTGCCTCGATACCCGGCGGGAGATGTCGGCGGCGATGAGTTCAGTGCCCTTGCGGCTCTGGCAGAAGGTGATCGTTCGGTGGCCGGACTCGACCAGCGCTGCGCTGACCGCCGCCACCTCGCTATTTGCCGAGGCGCGTGCACCGGTCTCCTCGTCAATGACCGGTGGGTCGAGCAGCGCGAACCGACGCGGACCAGTGGGGGAGCCGTCGTCGGTGATGGCGGTGACCGGCGCTGCACACAACGCCGATGCCAGCCGCTCGGGCTGGCCGATCGTAGCGGAGGTGAAGACGAAGACCGGATCGGAGCCGTAGTGGCGACAGATCCGGCGGAGTCGTCGGAGGATGTGGGAAACGTGCGTGCCGAAGACGCCGCGCAGAACGTGGAGCTCATCGATCACCACCACCCGGAGCCGCATGAAGAAGGTGTCCCACTTCTCGTGCCGGGGGAGGAACCCACCGTGCAGCATTTCCGGGTTGGTGAGGATGACGTTGGCGTTGTCGCGGATCCAGGCCTTCTCCTCCAGGGTGGCGTCGCCGTCGTAGGCGCCGGCCACGAGCCGGGGAAAGTCGAGGGTGGCGAGCGAACGCAACTGATCGTGGGCGAGCGCTTTGGTGGGATACAGGAGAAGTGCTGCGCCGGGCGTGACCGGATCGGCGACGGCCTCGGCGATCGGGATCTGGAAGCACCGGGACTTGCCCGACGCCGTGCCGGTGGCGATCACGACGTTCTCACCGCGCCGGATCGCGTCGATCGCTTCGGCCTGGTGACGCCACAGGTGTCGCGTGTCGGGTCGGTTAGCAAGACCGGACGGCAGGGGTTGCTCAAGCTCACGATGGTGTTCGGCGCGAGGTTCGAGGTGCTCCACGTGCACCAGGCGTCCATCGGCATCGAGTTCGTCGAGCAGCGTCTCGAACGGGGTGGTTGGGTCCGGCGCGAGGGCCATCGTCCGATGCTACGGCAGCCCTGTGACCGAATCACCTGCATGTGGTCCGATACCGTGCCCCGGGTGGACATCGTCGTGCACACCCACCTCGCCGACCCTTGGTCGGTGCTCACCGTGGCCGGTGAACTTGATGTCGTCGGCGCGCCCGAACTGCGTCAGCATGTGATCCAGGTTGTGCGCGAAGGCCATTGTCGTCTTGTCCTCGACCTCACCGGTGTCGCATTCGTCGATTCGTTCGGGCTTGGTGTGCTCGTCGGCGCGCTGAAGCGGGTCCGGCTGCTCGACGGCGACCTGCGGCTCGTCATCACCGAGTCACGGGTGCGGCGGGTACTCGAGGTGTGCGACCTTGATCGGGTGTTCGCGATCCACACCGATCTCGATTCGGCGGTGGCTGCGGCGTGAGAACGGGCACCGAGCAGGATCCGGAGGTTGTGGTCGGCCCTGGGTCGATCGCGATCGAGATCCCGGCTCGATCCGACTTCGTGTCCTTCGTCCGTGTCGCAGTCGCCGCAGCCGCCGAACTGCGACCCGACATCGCCATCGAACGCGTCGAAGATCTCAAACTCGCCGTCTCCGAGGCCGTCACCAATTCGATCAACGCCCAAGATCGCGTCGGGACGATCGACCGCATCCGTATCGAATGTGAGGTCACTGACGACGAGATCACGGTTGTCATCCACGACCGGGGTCAGGGCTTTGATCGAGGCGATATTCCCGAACTTCCCGAGCCCGATCACCCCGATCGCTTGTTGCACGATTCGGGCCTCGGCCTCCATCTGATGGCCATGCTGACCGACGAGAGCGAGGTGTCGTCCGACGATGACGGCACCGACGTCAAACTAGTGGTCTATTCCTCCAACCGTCGTCGCTTGGAGTGATGCGGCGGTAGGTTCCCCACGTCATGACAACGGAGAACCTCGAACCTTCGCCACTCACGTGGCTCGGCGGCGATCGTCGTTTGGCGCGCTCGGTGGTCCGTCCGGTTCGTGATTTGCTGCAGATCGAGGCGTCCGGCGGACTTCTCCTGATCCTCGCCACCATCGTTGCGCTGGTGTGGGCCAACTCGCCGTGGCAGGAGTCCTACGAGTCCTTCATTCACTTCCACATCAGCCTCGAGTTCGGCTCGTTGCTCACGATCGATGAGCCACTCGAGGCGTGGGTCAACGATGCCTTGATGGTCGTCTTCTTCTTCGTCGTCGGGCTCGAGATCAAGAAGGAACTCGTCAGCGGCGAACTCGCCAACCCGCGCGCTGCTGCACTCCCAGCGATGGCTGCGCTCGGCGGCATGATTGTGCCCGCCCTTATCTTCCTCGCATTCAACGCCGGTGCAGTCGGCGCCGACGGTTGGGGCATCCCGATGGCCACCGACATTGCCTTCGCCGTCGGCATCATCTCCTTGCTCGGTGATCGTGTCCCGAAGGCGATGAAGGTCTTCCTCTTGACACTTGCCGTCGTCGACGACGTCGGCGCGATCGTCGTGATCGCGATCTTCTACACCTCCGACCTCTCGATTAGCTGGTCGCTTGCCGCCGTCGGACTCGTCGCCGTTGTGCTGCTGATGAAGCTCGCCCGGATCTGGTACATCCCGCTCTACGTGGTCGTGGGTGTTGTCTTGTGGTTGGCGGTTTTCGAATCAGGCATCCACGCCACGATCGCCGGCGTCGCCCTCGGGCTCATCTGCCCTGCGCATCCGCTGCGCGCCTACGCTGCCGACCCGTGCGTCGATGCCGCCGACAATTCTCACGTCGGGTCGGCGATCACCGGTGAGGCGAACCCGAGAGTGATCCGACGAGCCAACTTCGAGATCCGAGAGCAGCTGTCGGTGGCCGAGCGCCTTGCCGACCTCCTCCACCCGTTCAGCTCGTACCTGATCATCCCGTTGTTCGCCCTGGTGAACGCCGGGATAGAGATCTCCTCGGAGACCCTCAAGGATGCAGTCACGAGCGACATCACCCTCGGCGTGGTGCTTGGCCTCATCGTCGGCAAATTCGTCGGTGTCTCCCTGTTCACGTGGCTCGGTGTGCGGCTCGGTATTGCCGGTCTGCCGCAGGGCGCAACCTTCCGCCACGTCGCCGGCCTCGCTCTCATCGCAGGCATCGGTTTCACCGTGTCGTTGTTCATCACCGGCCTGGCTTTCGACGACCCGATGGTTGTCGACGAGGCGAAACTCGGCATCCTGGGAGCGTCGGTGATCGCTGCAACCCTCGGTTCACTTGTGCTCCTCTGGGCCAAGCCTGCAGTCGGTCCCGAAGCGGTCGACCCCAACGAGCCCCCCCACCCCGAACCCGCGGAGATCCACTGATGGCCAATGCACTCGTCATCGTCGAGAGCCCTGCCAAGGCCAAGAAAATCCAGGAGTACCTGGGTTCCGAGTTCACGGTCGAGTCGTCGATCGGTCACATTCGTGATCTACCGCGCAACGCCTCCGACGTGCCGAAGGCCTACAAGGGCGAATCGTGGGCCCGCACCGGCATCGACGTCGACAACGGGTTCAAGCCGCTGTACGTGGAGAACCGTGACAAGAAGGATCACATTCGCCTCCTGAAGAAACTGCTGAAGGAGGCCGACGAGCTCTATCTCGCAACCGATGAGGATCGTGAAGGTGAGGCGATCGCCTGGCACCTGATCGAGGTGCTCAACCCTGCACCCGAAATGCCCGTCAAGCGGATGGTGTTCCACGAGATCACCAAGGACGCCATCCAGCTTGCCGTGCAGTCGCCGCGCGAACTCGACCGCAAGATGGTCGATGCGCAGGAGGCCCGCCGCATCCTCGACCGCCTCTACGGCTACGAGGTCAGCCCGGTGCTCTGGAAGAAGGTGATGCCGCAGCTGTCGGCCGGCCGTGTTCAGTCGGTTGCCACCCGCATCGTCGTCGAGCGTGAACGTGAACGCATGGCGTTCATCGAGGCCAGCTACTGGGATGTGAAGGGCACGTTCGCCGCTGCGCCGGGCGACGACCAGCGCGAGTTTTCTGCGGCGCTCAACACGATTGACGGGGTCCGGTTGGCGAGCGGTCGCGACTTCGGCGACGACGGCCGTCTCGCTCGTGACGACGTTACCGTGCTCGACGAGGCCGGGGCCCAGGCGTTGGTCGGCGCGCTCGACGGCGTGCCCTATGAGGTCAGTGCTCGTGAGACGAAGCCCTACCGTCGCCGTCCCGCCGCACCGTTCATTACCTCGACCTACCAGCAGGAGGCGGGCCGCAAGCTTGGGATGAGTGCCCAGATGGCAATGCGGGCTGCCCAGGGCCTCTACGAAAAGGGCTACATCACCTATATGCGAACCGACAGCACCACGCTGTCGGACACGGCACTGCAGGCTGCCCGCACGATGATCTCGGAGCGCTACGGGAAGGACTTCCTCCCCGATGCGCCCCGCCACTACGCCACGAAGTCGAAGAACGCGCAGGAAGCCCACGAGGCGATCCGTCCAGCGGGCGACGCGTTCCGGCCCCCTTCGGAGGTCGCCCAGGAGGTGCCCCAGTCCGAGGCGCGGGCGTATGAACTGATCTGGCAGCGCGTCGTTGCGTCGCAGATGACCGACTGCACTGGCGAGACTGTCACCTTGAAGCTCGGCGCCACCGCGCGCGATGGTCGAGACGTTGAGTTCGCAGCGTCGGGCACTGTGATCGCCCATATGGGCTTCCGTGAGGTCTACGAGGAGACCAAGGTTCAGGATCGCGACAGCGAAGACGATGCTGACGAACGGCGCCTCCCCCCGCTCGTCAAGGGAGATGCTGCCCGCGCTGCCGGCCCGCTCGATTTCGAGGGGCACACCACGTCTCCGCCGAGCCGCTTCACCGAGGCGTCACTCGTCAAGCGCCTCGAGGAACTCGGCGTGGGGCGTCCGTCGACCTACGCGTCGATCATTGGCACCATCCAGGACCGTGGCTATGTCTGGAAGAAGGGTTCGGCGCTCGTGCCGTCGTTCACCGCCTTCTCGGTGGTCAACGTGATGGAGGGCCACTTTCCCAACCTCGTCGACTACGCCTTTACTGCCAAGATGGAGGACGACCTCGACAAGATCGCGACCGGTACCGAGGAGGCTGAGCCGTGGCTCAGCCGCTTCTATTTCGGCGAGGGCGACGTCGGCGAGCCGGGCCTGAAGGAGAAGGTGTCGACCCGTCTCCCCGACATCGACGCCCGCATGGTCAACACCATTCCGCTCGGCATGAGCGACGAGGGTAAGCCGGTCGTGGCCCGCGTCGGCCGGTACGGCCCCTACGTCCAGATGGGCGATAGCGACAATGCCGACAACAACCAGACCGCGTCGATCCCCGACGACCTTCCCCCCGACGAACTCACCCTCGACAAAGCAATCGAGTACCTCGCGATCCCGAAGGAGGGGCGCATCATCGGCGTGCATCCCGAACACGGCCTCGAGATCTATGCGAAGGCGGGCCGCTTCGGCCCCTACGTCCAGGTCGGCACCCACGAGGACTGGGAGGAACGAGGAGAGGAGAAGCCACCCACCGGTTCGCTCTTCTCGACGATGTCGGTCGAGACGTTGACGTTCGAGGAAGCCCTCCAAATTTTGACGCTGCCGCGCACGGTCGGTGCCCACCCCGAGACGGGTGAGGTCATCACCGTGCAGAACGGTCGTTACGGCCCGTATCTCAAGATGGGCACCGACAGCCGCAGCCTCGAGACGGAGGCCCAGTTGCTCACCGTCACGCTCGAGGAGTGCCTGGCGATCCTTGCCCAGCCGAAGCGTCGCCGTGGTCAGGCCGCAGCGAAACCGCCGCTGCGCGACATGGGCACCGATCCTGAGACCGGCAACTCGATGATCGTGAAGGACGGCCGCTTCGGGCCCTACGTCACCGACGGCGAGTACAACGCCTCGTTGCGTAAGGGCGACACGGTCGAGGAGCTGACCGTTGAACGGGCCGCCGAACTTCTCGCCGACCGTCGGGCCAAGGGTCCGGCCGAGAAAAAGGCGACAAAGAAGAAGGCCGCCAAGAAGAAGGCCGCCAAGAAGAAGGCGACGAAGAAGAAGGCCGCCGCTTCCAGCGGCGACGAGTGATCGAGCCGCTGCTCGTGGTCCCCTAAGGTCGTCGGCGTGAGCGCCCCCGGTTCCAGTGCGGAACGCCTACAGGATGCGGTCGGAGCCACGCGCCCGGGCAGCCGCATCGACTCGATCTTCGGATCGTGGGAGTTCTTCAAACTCTGGGTCGCTCAGGTCATCTCCGCAACGGGTGACTGGCTTGGCCTGATTGCGATCATCTCGCTTGCCGAACGCATCAGCGATGGGTCGGCGGGAACCGCGATTGCGTTGGTTCTCGCGGCCCGCATCGCTCCAGGGTTTTTCCTTGCTACCGCTGCGGGCGTGATCGTCGACCGCCTCGATCGCAAGCGGGTGATGTTGTTCTGCGATGTTGGTCGGGCGCTCGTGTTCTTCGCGTTGCCGTTCGTCGACAGCCTCTTCGGATTGATCCTCGCCTCGTTCGTCCTCGAGGCCCTCACGATGCTGTGGTCGCCGGCGAAGGAAGCGGTCGTCCCGAACATCGTGCCGAAAGAGAAGCTCACCACCGCCAACTCGCTCAACGTGGCGGCGGCGTACGGCATGTTCCCCGTGGCGGCCGGCATCGCTGCGCTCCTCGCCAAGCTCTCGGAGGGCTTCGCCGACGAGGGTTGGGTCAACACGTGGCAGTTCAACGAGGAGGGGTTGGCCTTCTATGTCAACGGCCTGTCGTTCCTGGCCACTGCCGCCATCATCGGGCGCATTCACTGGGCCCGCCGCACCCGCGAGGAGCGACTCGGTGCTGAGCGGGGGAGCTGGGACTTGGGAGGGGCGTTCCGCGAACTCCGCGAGGGCTGGGAGTTCATTGCGGTCAACCCGATCGTCCGGGCGGTCAACATCGGACTGGCCACGGGGGTGATCGGTGGCGGCATGCTCGTACCGCTCGGTGCGATCTTCGTCGATGAGGTCATCGCCGGTGAAGGCGCTGATTTCAACCTGATTCTGTTCGCGCTCGGCACCGGTATGGCGATCGGGGTCCTGACGGCATCGGTTTTCCAAACCCGGATCAACCGTGCCCGAGTCTTCCCACTTGCGCTCGTGGTTGCGGGCGCTGGTCTGCTCGTCGCCGGGTCGGCGTCGATTCTGTCGATCGTCGTCCCGATGATCGCGGTTGTGGGGTTTGCCGCCGGCCCGATCTATGTCCTCGGTTTCACCTTGCTGCACGAGAACGTCGACGACGAGCTTCGCGGCCGGATCTTCGCCTCACTGCTGGTGCTGGTTCGCTTCTGTGTGCTGATCGCTCTCGCGATCGCACCGATCCTCTCCGAACTGCTCGACGGACTCTCGGACTCGATCTGGGGGCGTGAGATTATGCTCGGGGGGTTGGCGATCTTCGTGCCGGGGGTGCGTCTCGCTATGTGGATCTCGGCCTTCATCATCGTGATGGCCGGTGGATTGGCGATGTGGAGTTTGCGCGCCGGGTCCGGTGCGTTCATCGCCGAGGCAGAGTCGGAGCCGAGCTCGTGACCGGCCGGCTGATCGTGTTCGAGGGGGCCGACGCTTCCGGGAAGTCGACCCAGGCTCGACGCCTTGCGTCGCGCCTGGGCGTCGAGTTGACCTTTCAGTTCGGCGCGACGGAGATCGGCAGCGCAATCCGGTCGATCCTGCTCGATCCGGCGCACGCAGCGCTCGACGATCGGGCCGAGGCCCTGCTCGTCATCGCTGACAAGGCCCAACACGTTGCCGAAATCGTCGGCCCTGCGCTCGAGCGCGGCGACACGATCGTGTCCGATCGCTACACCGCGTCGAGCACGGCGTATCAGGGCTACGGACGCGGGCTCGATCTCGGTCAACTCGATGCCATGATGCGATTCGCGACCCATGGCTTCGAGCCGGATCTCACGGTGCTGCTCGACGTCGAGTGGCCGGTCGCCCGAGTGCGCCTCGGCGATCAGATGGATCGCATCGAGGGGGCCGGGGCCGCCTTCCACACCCGTGTGCGAAACGGGTACCGCGAACTCGCGGCCGCCGACCCCGACCGATGGTTGGTCGTCGACGCTGATGGCACCGTTGACGAGGTCGCCGCACGGGTCGACACTGCCGTCGAAGCGTGGTTGGCGGCGAACCCGTGAGCTGGGATCTCATCGTCGGTCAGCAGGAGGCGGTTCGTCGTCTCGAAGCTGCGGTCACGGCGCCCGTCCACGCCTACTTGTTCGTCGGGCCGGGTGGTGCCGGGAAGCGTCGAGCTGCCACCATCTTCGCCGGTGAGTTGTTGGCTGTTGCCGATCCTGACAACGCCGAACGGCATCGCCGACTTGCCGCTGACGAGTCGCACGCCGATGTCCACATTCTCGATCCGGTCGGCAACAACCTGCGCCGCGACGAAGAAGCGGAGCCGCTCATCGTGCAGGCCAGTCGGTCGCCGGTCGAAGGCAAGCGCAAGGTGCTGATCGTCAATCGCTTCCACACGGCGACCGCTGCTGCTGCTGCCTCGCTGCTCAAGACGATCGAGGAGCCTCCTGAGACCTCAATCTTCGTGCTGCTCGCCGAGGGTGTCCCGCCGGAGCACATCACGATCGAGAGTCGCTGCACGCGCGTCGATTTCCCGCCGATCGCCGAGGAGGCGATCACTGATGCGCTGGTTGCGGAAGGACTCGTTTCTCCGGAGCAGGCGCCGGTCATCGCCGCCGCCGCATCGGGCAGCGTCGAACGGGCGCGCACGCTGGTGGCCGACGATCGGCTCGTGGCCCGGCGAGATGCCTGGTGGTCGATTCCGGACCGACTCGACGGCACCGGGGCCGCAGTCGCGGTGATGGTGGAGGAGGTGCGGGCGCTCATCGATGATGCCGGCAAAGCCAAGGTTGCCCAGCACGATGCCGAACTCGAGGCGATGGATGCCCGCGAGGAGCAGCTGGGTATTCGAGGCTCAGGTCGCAAGGATCTCGACGCCCGCCATCGTCGTGAGCTGCGTCAGTTCCGCACCGAAGAACTCCGCTTCGGGCTTGCCACGCTCGCCACTCGGTATCGCGAAGCGATTGTCGCAGGTGACGATCACCGTGGCCTGCTCGACGGTATCGATGCGTTGCGTCACACCCAGGACGCCTTGGTGCGGAACCCCAACGAGGCATTGGCTCTCCAGGCCTTGTTGCTGAAGCTGCCGTCGCTCGCACGGTGAGGATCAGGCACCGGGACTTGGTACTGTTCGATCCCTCGCCCGAGTAGCTCAGTTGGTAGAGCGACGCTCTCGTAAAGCGTAGGTCAGGAGTTCAATTCTCCTCTCGGGCTCTCTGCTCCGACCCCGGCCGCACCGAGTTTCGCCCCCCCCGCCCCCCACCAGGAGGCCCGTGTGGCTGACCAAGCCACCTTCGCCGAAGACGCGATGCCGTTGATGGACGGCCTGTACGGCGCGGCGATGCGCATGACCCGCAACGCGGCCGATGCCGAAGACCTCGTCCAGGAGACGTACCTCAAGGCGTTCAACGCCTACGAACGGTTCGAGGCGGGCACGAACCTCAAGGCGTGGATGTATCGCATCCTCACCAACAGTTACATCAATGCCTACCGCAAGAAGCAGCGCCGGCCCGACGAGTCCGACATCGACGACATCGAGGACCTCTACCTTTACCGACGCCTCGGTGGTGCTGAGTCGGCGGTGCTGAGCCGCTCAGCTGAGGACGAACTCCTGGAGATGTTCGGTGAGGACGAAGTGAAGTTGGCGCTCGAGGATCTTCCCGAGCACTACCGGATGCCAATCCTGCTGGCCGACGTCGAGGGCTTTGCCTACAAGGAGATCGCCGAGATCTTGGACGTACCGATCGGCACGGTGATGTCGCGACTGCACCGTGGAAGAAAGCAGCTCCAGAAGCGGTTGTACTCGTTCGCTGAGGAGCACCGTCTCCTTCCCGACCCTGAGCCTGTGTCATGACCGATCCGTGTGGTGAGTTCGAATCCCGCGACTGTGGTAGCGGCAACCCATGCGTGTCGACGTACCTCGACAACTGCCCGCAGGATGTCGAGTGCCAGGCCATCATTCAGGCGCTCGTCGTGAAATGCAGCACGTGCAACGACACGTACGCGTTCGAGATGCGGGTTCGAACGGTCGTGTCGAGGCGCTGCAGCGACCAGGTCCCAGACGCCCTGAAATCGAAGATCTTCCAGGCGATCCAGCAGACCCAACGCAAACGGTAGACCGGACGCCCGGTCCCCGATGGTCTCCGTTCTGGAACATTCTGGTGACAAGTGGAACTAAACGCATGGGTCGTTCCGTAGACCCGAACATGCGGGTCATAGGAGAAAAGTTCACCAGCATCGAGCGCAAACTTCCGGTCATGGAAGTCGGGCGGGTCTGCCTTGAGCCCGGCTGCGCCACGCACCTCAGCCGGTATAACGATCAGGAGTACTGCGCGCTCCACGCACCGATGGTGGTGCCCCGGATGCGCGGCACGGTGCTCGACGACTGACGCGCGAGCCCGGTTTCGGGTCGCTGAGGTTCGCGTTCTCGGGCAGGTCTGCACCTGACTGCGGCTCGCGGCATCGGGGCGCCTACACTCTCCAGCATGTTCGCTGTCGTATGGCATTTCTGGATCGCTCCGGTCCTCGTTGGCGCCACTATCCTCGCTATCGTCGCCTCGGTCGCTGGCTACCTCAACCAGGTGACGTTCAAGCGTTATCCGCGGGACTGATATGGGAGGCGCCGTCGACTGGGGCGTCGCCCGCACGATCGCTGCGAAGGTCGCAGGGCGCGAGCCCTACCAGGCCGGGCGGTACCGCGACGGGCTCGAAGAGGACTTTGCCCGCTACACGGCGATGGCAGAGGACCTCGTCGCCGAGTGCACTGGTCTCCGGTCGCTCGACGGCAATGCGCGTGGCTGTGTCACCAACCGTGAGGGTTGGGTCGATGCGAACCTCGCCAGCTTTCAGCGGCTCCTGAAACCGATCACCACCAAGCTCGACGACAAGATGGACGGCAGGGAATCCGTTCTCGGTCCCAAGATTGCGGGTGCCGAGCTCGGTGCGATGCTCGGCTGGATGTCGACGCGGGTGCTCGGCCAGTACGACCTGCTGGTCATCGAGGACGAGAACCCCGAAGACCAGGACCTCGTCTACTACGTGGCGCCCAACGTCTTGATGCTCGAACAGCGCTATGCGTTCCCGCCCCAGGAATTCCGCCTTTGGCTGGCGCTGCACGAAGTCACCCACCGGGCCCAGTTCACCGGTGTGCCGTGGATGCGCGAGCACTTCCTCGGCCTCGTCAACTCCACGGTGGACTCCGTCGATCCTGATCCGAAGCGGTTCCTCGCTGCGGCGCAGCGCCTGCTCGAAGCCCGCAAGCGCGGGGAAGATCCGATGGACCAAGGCGGCATGATGGCCCTGTTTGCGTCGGAGGAGCAGCTCGAGGTGATCAACGAGGTCGCAGGCTTGATGAGCCTGCTCGAAGGCCATGGCGACATCACGATGGACCGAGCCGGCAAGGATCTCATCCCCTCCCAGGAGCGGTTTGCTCGGGTGTTACGCAATCGCCGCCAGGGTGCGAGCGGGTTCACAAAAGTCTTCCAGAAACTCGCCGGTCTCGAGGCGAAGATGAAGCAGTACGCCGAGGGCGAGCGCTTCATCCAGTCGGTCGAGGGGCATGGTGGCACGGAGCTCCTCGACAAGGCGTGGGCCGAGCCAGCCAACGTCCCGTCGATCACTGAGATCCGCGATCCATCGCAGTGGATCGAACGGGTCGGCGCCTCGGCGCCTGCCGCCTGATCCGATGACCATCGCGGAGCTGCTCGGTCGTTGCAGCTTCCCGGACGGGCACCTTCAACTCGGCGTCAGCGGCGGCGCAGACAGCGTCGCCATGGCCGTGCTCGCTCGCGCGGCCGGTCGCTCGTTCACGATCTGGCACGTCGACCACGGCGTCCGTCCCGGTTCGGCTGACGATGCGGCGTTCGTCGGCGATCTCGCCACCGAGTGGGGGGTGCCGTTCGAGTATCGACGCCTTGATCTTGATCCCTCTCCGAACTTCGAGGCGATGGCGCGACGCCATCGGTATGACGTGTTGCCCGCCGACGTTTGTGTTGCGCACACGGTGAACGATCGAGCCGAGACAGTGCTGCTCAACCTCTTCCGCGGTGCCGGCTTGACCGGCACCGCAGCACGGATGGATCGGGCCCATCGCCCGATCCTTCATCTCACCCGAGCCGACACGGTGGCGGTGTGCACCGAGGCCGGGGTCGTGCCGCGTCACGACCCGACCAATGACGACATGGCGATGACCCGAAACGCCGTCCGACACCGACTCCTCGGCGAGATCGCCGAGGTGTTCGAGGTCGACCCGATCCCGTTGCTCAACCGCCACGCTGATCTCGTGGCTGATGCGCTGGCATTGATCGAAACGGCCGCAGCCGAACTCGATCCCACCGACGTCCATGCCCTCCGGTCAGCCCCTCGAGCGGTGGCGTCCGAGGCGTTGCGTGCCTGGATCCAGCGGGAGTCCGGCGACCCGTACCGGGTCGATACGGCGACCATCGAGCGGGTCTGGCAGGTCGTAGCCTGCGAGCGGCGAGCCGCTGAGACCGTCGGCGGGCATCGGGTCACCCGATCGAAGGGACGGCTGTCGTTCTCGGTAACCTCGGCTCATGGACAAGCCCGCAACTGACACCGCCAAGCTCCTCGGTTACTGGGAGGAGTGGGAGAAGGGCGAGACACCCCCCGGCAAGGTCCTCGCCAACCTCAAGACCGCCGGCATGCCCGAGTTGCTGCGGTCGCTAATCGAGGACGCCTCCTGAGCGATTCGGGTCACGACCCGTTTGCGCCGCCTCCCGGGCGAGGTGGACCGCAGATCATCCCTCGTCCTCTCTCGGCCCGACTCGGTGGACCGGCACCGTGGGCCGGGATCGACCCGTCGCGTCGCCGGCCGTCGCTCGGTCACATCGTCGATCGGCTTACCGCACGGCGCGACCCGATCACGCTCGGCGAGGTCCCCGACGAGGCACGCGACTCAGCCGTGTTGTGTGTGCTCTTCGAGGAGCAGGACGGCCCGCATGTCCTCTTGACCCGTCGATCACCGACGATGCGCCACCACGCCCACGAGATCTCCTTTCCGGGCGGTCGCCGCGACGGCACCGATCCCGACCTTTGGAGCACAGCGTTGCGTGAAGCTGAGGAGGAGGTCGCGCTCGACCCGTCGTCGGTGGTGCCGGTCGGTGGGCTCGACCGCTTCATCACCGTTGGATCCCGCACCCTGATCCACCCCTATGTTGCGGTCAGCGAGTCTGTGCCGAAGGTGCATGTCGCGTCGCCCGGCGAGGTCGAGGCGATCGTTCACGTGTCACTCGCTGAACTGTTGAGCGATGTCGTGTGGCGCGAGGAGATCTGGACCTGGCAGGGCGCCACGCCTCGAGCGCTGAGCTTCTTCGAGGTCCCCGGTGACACGATCTGGGGAGCCACCGGATCGATGCTGCGCCAGCTGCTCGCGATCGCCACCGGAACCGACGACTCCATCCTCGGCGGCCCGGGCTGAGACCGTCGCATGAGCAAGGCCGGGAGGGGGAGCGAAGGCCGCCCACGAGATGGACGCAGCACGGCGATTCGGCTTCTGAAGCCCCCTCTCGGCGGCTAGCATCGCTCTTTTCCTCCCCGCGCCCGGCGGGGGACGGAGAGGGACTCATGGCCGAAGTGCAGATTGAGCGAGGCACCGTTGCTCGTCGGGCGGACGAGCCCAACGACGGAACGCAGCGAACGCTCGTCCCCGTTGAGGGCCGCACCGACGTGAGGGCCCTTTGGCACCCGGAGGTCCTCGTTCGATGACCGCAACGCCAGGTCCCGATGGCGAATTCAACAAGGTGTTGGTCGTCGACTTCGGTGCCCAGTACGCCCAGTTGATCGCCCGTCGGGTGCGTGAAGCCAACGTCTATAGCGAGATCATCTCGCCCCGCTCGACCGCCGCCGAGATCGCGGTGAAGGCGCCCATCGGCATTATCTTCAGTGGCGGCCCCGATTCCGTGCATGCCGAGGGAGCCATCGCCATCGATCCCGCGGTGTACGACCTCGACATTCCGATTCTTGGCATTTGCTACGGCGCTCAGCTGATCGCCCAGCAGAACGGCGGCACGGTCGGTCGCACCGATCGGGGCGAGTACGGCCGTACGGTCCTTACCGTCGAGGGTGACGGCGGCACCCTGCTGTTGGGCACACCTACCCAGCAGAACGTCTGGATGTCGCATTTTGACGCCATCACCGTGCCGCCCGATCGCGTCACGCCCACGGCGTCTACCCCCGACGCTCCTGTCGCTGCGTTTGAGTCGGTCGAGCGCAAGCTGTACGGCGTGCAGTTCCACCCGGAAGTCATGCACACCGAGCACGGCCAGCATGTGATCGAGCGCTTCCTTCGCGAAGGGTGCGGCACGCCGGGCGACTGGACCATGGCCTCGATCATCGACACCTCGGTTGAGCAGATCCGCCAGCAGGTCGGCGACAAGCCGGTCATCTGTGCGCTGTCCGGTGGTGTTGATTCTGCGGTTGCTGCTGCGCTCGTGCACAAAGCCATCGGCGATCAGCTCACCTGTGTGCATGTCGATACCGGTCTGATGCGCCTGAACGAGGCCGACCAGGTCATCGAAACGTTCGAGAAGAACTTCGGCGTGCGGCTGATCTTTGTCGATGCCTCGGAGCGCTTCTTCGCCGCCCTTGCCGGCGTCACCGAGCCCGAGGCCAAGCGCAAAGCGATCGGAGAGCTTTTCATCCGGGTATTCGAGGATGCCAAGTCCGAAGCGGCTGGCGGCTCCGATGGTCGCCGCGCCGAGTTCCTTGTGCAGGGAACGCTGTATCCCGACGTCATCGAGTCGGGAAGCGAGCATGCCTCCACGATCAAGAGCCATCACAATGTGGGTGGCCTGCCCGAGGACATGGAGTTCGAGCTCGTCGAGCCGCTCCGCAGCCTCTTCAAGGACGAAGTCCGGCAGGTTGGTTCCGAGCTCGGCCTCCCCGAGGACATTGTGCAGCGGCAGCCCTTCCCTGGTCCGGGTCTCGGTGTTCGCATCATCGGTGAGGTCACGCCCGACAAGGTCGAGACGCTCCAGCGCGCCGATTTCATCGTGCGTGAGGAGCTGGCCAAGGCCGGCCTTGAGCGTGAGATCTGGCAGTCGTTCGCCGTGCTGCCCGACATTCGCAGTGTCGGTGTCATGGGCGACGAACGCACCTATGGCTACCCGGTCATCATCCGGGCGGTCACCAGCGAGGACGCGATGACCGCCGACTGGGCCCGCATCCCCTACGACGTGCTCGAAGCGATGAGCAGCCGCATCATCAACGAGGTGCCTGGCGTGAACCGTGTCGCGTATGACGTCACCTCGAAGCCGCCCGGCACCATTGAATGGGAGTAGGGCTGTGAGCCTTGATGCTGGGGCGTATCAGCGGGCGGCAGCGCGCTTCGGCGAGACCATCGTCGAGTTGGCCGATGAGGAGTGGGAACTCACCACGCATCCCGACGACTGGACGGTGATCACGACGGTCGCCTGGGTCGTCGTCGGCGACGCCCAACTGGGCGCTGCGGCAGGGGGCGAGGCCCTGCAGTCGGTCGGTGAGTTCGATGCGGCGGTCCTCGGTGGGAATCCCGTTGCGGCTTGGCGGGGCACCGCGGTGGGCGCCATCGGAGCGCTCCACGACATCGATCCGGCCGGCACGATCGTGCCTCACGAGCAGGGGCCGATTCTGCTCGGTGATCTGCTCGCCCAGCGCATCAGCGAGAATCTGGTTCGGGCGTGGGATATCGGGCAGGCCACGGGCCGTTCGGTCGAGCTACCCGAGGATCTCGTCGATGGCTGTCTGGACTTCTGGGCCGAGCATGCCGACGCTGTGCTCGCGGGAGGCGTTCTGCCCGATCAGCCGGTTGCACCTCCGACCGATGCGTCGATCGTCGATCGTTTC
The DNA here is from genome assembly GCA_002729125.1 of Acidimicrobiaceae bacterium. Classification (GTDB taxonomy): domain Bacteria; phylum Actinomycetota; class Acidimicrobiia; order Acidimicrobiales; family Aldehydirespiratoraceae; genus UBA11606. Next base: position 29,292 of record PBTQ01000035.1, read on the forward strand.
CTCGCTCTGATGGGGCGCAGCGCCTGATTGTCGCTGGCGAAGCCGGGTGAAGGCTCGTTCACTGAACGTTCAGCTTCTGCGCCGAAACGGTTCACTCCAGCGACCCTTGGTGGAGATGTGGGATCCGTACCGTGCGCGGCATGCATACCGCCAAAGTTCAGCGAGCCGGCGTGCTCGCCACCCTGCTCACCATCCTTGCGCTCTTCGTTGCGGCGTGCGGCGACGACGCAACCGCCACCGACGACACCGGCAACGCGACCTCTTCGGTTGCCGTCTCAGGCGAGATCGAGGGCGAGTTTCTCGTCTCCGGATCCTCGACAGTGTTCCCCATCGTGTTGAAGCAGGCCGAGGTGTTCGGCGCTGAGAACAGCGGTGTCGCCATCGCCGTCGAGGGTCCAGGTTCGGGCGACGGGGCCAAGAAGTTCTGCGATGGCGAAGTCCCGATCACCAACGCTTCCCGCCTACTGAAGGACGAGGAGATCGAGATCTGCGAAGCGAACGGGATCTCGTTCATTGAACTCCGGCGCGGTATCGACGGGATCTCGGTCATCACCTCGACCGAGAACAGCATCGGCTGTGTTTCGTTCAACCAACTGCACGCCCTGATCTCCGAGGACGCGACCGGCTCTGCGAGTTGGGCCGATGGCAATGTCTTGCTTGCCGAGGTCGGCTCCACCGCAGGTGAACTCCCTGATCTGCCTCTCGACATCTTTGGTCCAGGTGAGGAGTCCGGCACGTTCGATTCGTTCGGCGAAATTGTCATGGATTCGGTTGCCAAGGGAAAGACTGGCCTCGACATCAATACCCGCGAGCTGAGCGACTCGATTCGGCCGGACTACACGTCGTCACCGAACGACAACATCATCCTCGAGGGCATCTCGTCGAGTCCTTCGAGCCTCGGGTGGGTGGGCTTCGCGTTCGCCAAGGAAGCCGAGGAGGCCGGTGACGTGAAGTTGCTCGCCGTCAGCCAGCAGGACGGTGGCGAGTGTGTGACGCCGAGTCCGGAGACCATCGCCTCGGCGGAATTCCCGATCGCCCGTTTCCTCTACACCTATGTCAATGCCGAGGCTGCTGCGGCCGATCCAGCGGTTGCGGCCTTCGTTGACTACATGATGAGCGACGAGGGCCTGAAGGCCGTCTCCAACGCCTGCTATATCGACCTCGTTCCTGCCGATCAGGCGCTTGCTCAGGCGATTTGGGCGAACCGGACAACCGGGCGCAGCTGGGGCTGAGCCGAACCAGATTCTTGATCCCCTACGCGAAGAAGCCCCGGCGCACTGCCGGGGCCTCTTCGCGTTCAGGTTCGGTGATCGGTCGGATGTCTGGTGGTCAGTCGTCGAGGTCGACGTTGCCGCCATCTTCGTAGCCATGGTGCTGGAGCGGCTCGGTCGCGGTCGTGACCACTCCTGCGACGTTGGCGACGATGCGCTTCCAGTACCGGAAGAGAATCGCTCGGGGCACGACCTCATGGCCGGGTTTTTCGGAGTGCATCAGATCCCGGATGTGGCCCGTGAGCTCATCTTGGAGTGCCTTGCAGCGTTCTCGGAGAGAAGCAGCGCCAACCTCGTCGGCCTGAGCGAGAACATCGGCGGCCTCGCCGAGCATCTCGCTGATCGTCCGTCGGTAGCCGACTAGTAGATCGAGATCCTTGGCGTTGCTGAGATCTGCGCCGTCTTCGGCCAGGTAGAGGATGTTCTTGCTTTGGTCGCCGATTCGTTCGATCTTCTTGATCAGCAGAATCAGGCCGAGAACCTCACCGATGTCGCCACTTCCCTGCACGCTGACGTGCACAACGAGTTGGCCTCGGAGCTCTTGTTCGGCTGCGTTGATGCGCGCGTCGGTTCGCCGGACGTCCTCGCCGACAATGTCGAGGTTCGCCCCACCAAGGAGCGCGGTCGATGCCATGTCGAAGCTATATCGGGCGTCGGACACCATGGAGACCGTCCGAGCCGTGATGAGGTCGAGGCCGCTGTCGCCTTCGCCTCGTCGAAAGAACGTCATGACCATCGGGTCGCTCCTTGCATGTTTGCTATCAGTTTCGCGCTCTTCATCGGAAGATCGCCACGCCCATGAGCGGGATCACGATGAATAAGATGATGACGTACGCAACCGCCATCGTATGCCGTTCTACGGCCAGGTCAGCCATGCGCTCTGCGGCACGAAGCGGGATCGCTCGGATGCTCGGCATCGGATACAGGAAGACGATGCCGATCACATTGAACGTGGTGTGAACAAGCGCGATCGTCAGCGCATCGACCGAACCCGACGCAAGCGCGGCGAGCAGCGCAGTTATGGTCGTGCCGACGTTGGCACCGAGGGTCACCGGGAAGATGTTGCGCAGCGTTACGACTCCTGCAGCTGCAAGCGGCACCATGATCGAGGTTGTGATGCTCGAGGATTGGACGGCGATCGTGACGACGAGTCCGACGAGCATCGCCACGGCTCCACCACCGCTCCCCAGAACGGCGTTGAGCGATCGTTCCACCCGGTCCGCAACGAGTTGTTTCATGTTGCGGGTGATGAAGGTGAGCGCGGCGAGCACCACGAGCAGCCCGAGGATCACCATCGCCGTGCCGAGGAAGTTCTCCACGAGCCCGAGGTCTCCGAGCAGATCCTTGCTCCAGCCCACCGGCTCTTTCACCCACTGTTTGATCGGGCTTTTCCACTCGCTGCCGGCCGACCCGCCGAGGGCTTCGGTGATCGACTCGGCGATCGATGACAACACGCCGGTAGCCAACTCGATCGGCAGCAAGATCAGCACGGCGAGCAGGTTGAAGAAGTCGTGCACGGTCGCCGCAGCGAACGCCCGCTTGAACTCGTCGGATTGCCGGATCGAGCCGAGCGACACGAGGGTGTTCGTCACGGTGGTGCCGATGTTGGCGCCCATGATCATCGGAACGGCCGCATCGACGCCGAGCGCACCCGAGGCGACTAGTCCGACGACCACGGATGTGCTTGCCGAAGAGGACTGAACGAGAACCGTGCCGAGGATGCCGACGAACAGCCCGGCGATCGGGTTGTTGACGCTCTCAAAGAGGCTGGCCTGGGTGTCGGCCCCCATCACCTTGATGCCTGATTCGAGCATCGAGACGCCGACAAGGAAGATGTAGATCAGTGCGACGACCAGCACGGCGCGCGCCGGTGTGGGCAGGCCCTGCTCTGTTGTCGCCGTCGGCCCTGCCATGACGCCCTCCTCCCGGTTCCGCGGCGAGAACGTAGCACCTCGTCACCCTGCCTGCCGCTTGCGTTCACCGTCTGTTCACGTGGTGTCGCTCGACGTGCACATCAAGCGGCTCCGGGCGAAGGTCGAGCCCACCCCCGACACGCCCGAGTGCATCGTCACGATCCGGGGTCTGGGCTACAAGCTCAGCACCTGAGCCGGTCGTCGGCCGGTCCTTCGGCTGTCGCAACGCATCGCTAGGGTGGCCCCGATGTCGGAGTCGCCCCTGCTTGCCGGTCTTAACCCGGCCCAATACGACGCGGTCCTGCACGACGGTGGCCCCCTGCTCGTGGTGGCGGGTGCCGGGTCGGGCAAGACGCGTGTGCTCACCCACCGCATCGCCCATCTGATCGAGGGCGGGCTCTCACCGTTTGAGATTCTGGCGATCACGTTCACCAACAAGGCGGCGGGGGAGATGAAGCACCGCGTCGGCGGGCTCGTCGGGCCGGTGGCGGAGAAGATGTGGGTCTCGACCTTCCACTCGGCGTGCGTGCGGATTCTGCGGCGCGATGTGGAGCGTCTCGGCTTCCCTGGTCGTTTCTCGATCTACGACCAAGCCGACGCGGTGCGTCTCGTGGGCTACGTCATCCGTGATCTCAACCTCGACCCCAAGCGGTTCCCGCCGCGATCGGTGCACGGCACGATCTCGATGGCCAAGAACGAAAACGTTGGGCCGAGCCGATTCACCGATCAAGCCGAGCAGGTTTTCCAGCGCAAGATTGGCGAGGTCTACGTCGAGTACCAGAAGCGTCTGCTTCAAGCCGGCGCGATGGACTTCGACGACCTCTTGATGCGCACGGCGCAGCTGTTCCGCGAGCATCCCGATGTCCTCGCCTCATGGCGGCACCGCTTCGGTCATGTCCTCGTCGACGAGTATCAGGACACCAACCCCGTCCAGAACGATCTTGTGCTCCAGCTCGCCGAGGAGCACCGTCAGGTCACCGTCGTGGGTGACAGCGACCAGTCCGTCTATGCCTTCAGGGGCGCCGACATCCGTAACATCCTCGGATTCGAGGAGGCGTTCCCCGACGCCACTGTGGTGGTGCTCGAGCAGAACTATCGCTCGACCCAGTCGATCCTCGATGCCGCCAACGCCGTCATTGCCCGCAATGTGGGCCGAAAGCCCAAGGAGTTGTGGAGCGACAAGGGGGCGGGCGACAAGATCGTCCGCTACCACGCCGACGACGAGTCCGATGAGGCCCAGTTCATCGCTAACGAACTGGCCAAGCTCCATGACCACGACCACATGCGCTGGGGCGACATGGCGGTCTTCTACCGGACGAACTCGATGTCGCGAGTCATCGAGGAGTTCCTCGTCCGGGTCGGCATCCCCTACAAGGTCGTGGGCGGCACCCGCTTCTACGACCGTCGCGAGATCAAGGACGCGCTGGCCTACCTGCGAGCGATCGTGAACCCCACCGACGAGGTGTCGGTCAAGCGCGTCATCAATACGCCCAAACGAGGAGTCGGCGATTCGTCGATCGGGAAGCTCGACGCCTGGGCATCAGCCAACGGCGAATCGTTCGACCAGGCTGTGTTGCGGTTCGACGAGGCCGGCGTCGGGGGCCGCGCAGCGACCGGCATCGAAAAGTTCCTCGTGATGATCACGGAGATCCGCAAGCTGCAAGCGGAACCAGCGACGATTATCGAAGAGGCGCTCGATCGATCGGGCTATCTCGCCGAGTTGCAGAACGAGCGCTCGGTCGAGGCCGAGGGACGTCTTGAGAACCTGTCCGAGCTTGTCGGCATGGCCCGCGAGTACGAGACGGTCGACGATTTCCTTGAGCAGGTATCACTCGTCAGCGACACCGACGACATCGACGAGGAGGAATCCACGGTCACGTTGATGACGCTTCACGCCGCCAAGGGCCTCGAGTTCCCTGTCGTGTTCCTCGTCGGCATGGAGGACGGCGTGTTCCCCCACGTCCGAGCGTTGGGCGATCCGTCCGAACTTGAAGAGGAACGCCGCCTCGCCTACGTCGGCATCACTCGGGCCATGCAGAAGCTCCACCTCACCAGCGCGTGGAGCCGCATGGTGCACGGCCAGACCCAGTACAACCCGCCGAGTCGTTTCCTCGATGAGATTCCGTCCGAGTTGATTAACGAGATTGGCGGCACCCGCATGCTGCGCTCGCGACGTGATCGCAGCGGTGGCGGCCGCACCTACGGTGGCGGTGGCGGCAGCGAGATTCCGACTGGCCGCACCTTCGGTGGCGGTGGGCGAGACTCCCACTCCGATGATGTCGTTGAGTCGGCACTCGCCGCTGCCAACAGGTCCACGCCCTCCGGAGCCGAGTCGATCGGGCTCAAGGTCGGCGACGATGTCCGCCACAGCCAATGGGGCGAAGGCGTCATCGTCGAGATCGACGGTGTGGGCGACAAGGCGGAGGCATCGGTCCATTTCCCGTCGGTCGGGCCGAAGCGTTTGCTGCTGAGTTGGGCGCCGCTCGAGAAGATCTGAGCGCGTAGAGCGGGGCGCCTACCAGGCGCATTCCAGGTGCTTCACCCCGTTGATGAAGCTCGACCGGAGGCGGTCGGGTTCGCCCACGGCGTGGATGTTGGGCATCTGGGAGAGCAGCTCCTTGTAGAGCACGTTGATCTGGCGGCGGGCGAGATGTGCTCCGAGACAGAAGTGAGGGCCGGGGCCACCGAAGCCGATGTGGTTCGTGTTGTCGCGGGTGATGTCGAATGCGTACGGGTCGTCGAAGACGTCCTCGTCCCGGTTGCCGGAGCCGTAGAACAGCACCACCTTGTCGCCCTCGTCGAAGACCGTGTCACCCAGTCGGGCACCGTCGCGGGTGACGGTTCTGCGGAAGTGGATGACCGGGCTCGCGTGCCGGACGATTTCCTCCACGGCGCCAGGCATGTGGGTGTTGAGATCGCCCTGGAGGAGTGCCTTCTGCTCAGGGTTGGCGGTGAGGTAGGTGAGGCCCCAGCTGATCGAGTTGCGAGTCGTTTCGTTGCCCGCTGCGCAGAGCAAGACGAAGAAGCTCTGGATCTCTTCGCGGGTCAGCTTGTCGCCGTCGATTTCGGCGTTGACGAGCGCATGCGTGAGCGTGTCGCCGTCGCTCCCGTCAGCCCGGCTCGCAATGTCGTCAATGAGCCCGGCCAGAGCGGCACCGGCGCCAAGGAACGCTTCGAGCGGATTTTGTCCCTCCGGCACGAATTCCGGGTCGCCCTGGCTGAGGATGATGTTCGTCATGTCGAAGACGAACTCGTGCTGACTTTCGGGGATACCCATCATGTCGCAGATGATCTTGACTGGTAGCCACGCGGCGCACGCCGTGACGAAGTCGCAGCCCGGCCCTGCATCCTGCAGACGATGAGCGGTCGTCTTCGCCGCGGCGTCAACGTCTTCCATGTTGCGTTGCAGCATGCGGGGCGTGAACCCGGCCGACACGAGCTTGCGCAGTCGAGCATGTCGCGGATCGTCCATGTTGATCATTGAGCCGAAGAACTCGTTGAACTCAGGCGGGAGGTCGGGAATGTTGGTGCCCGCCCCCGACTGAAAGAGGTCGGCCTGACGGCTCGCCGCCACGATGTCGGCGTGCTTGGTGAGCGCGTAGTAGCCGGGCCCCGCTGCGAGGTACTCGGTGTCGGCCTCGGGAAAGAAGCGAATTGGGTCCTTGCACCGCAGGGTCTCGAACGCGGCCTCTCGGACCGCCATCGGCTCGGTCCAGAATCCCTCGATGTCGGACAGATTGATCTCGCTGAGCTGCATGGGCGAGACGCTAGGGGATCGGGTGAAGGCGTTGGTAGCCGGTGCTCGCTGGTCGTCGGTGAGGGGGTGGGCGATCACCCGTGAAGCGGTCCCGACACGTGGTGAGTCCCGGCGCCGACGTTGGCCGATGTGGAGCCGACGGTGATCGTTGCGGTGGCACCCACCGGGAGGGTTGCGTCGACGGCGAGCTGCCCGTCGCTGATGGTCCAACTCGTCGATACGGTCCCGCGGGCGGTTTCCAGGTTGGCGCTGGCGTGGGTGAGGCGCCCAGCAGGATCCGGTCGAGGTTTGATGAGGACGTGTTCGTAGCCGGGCCGCTCCGAATCGGTGTCAAGCCCGGCAACGTAGCGGTGCAAGAACTCACCGATCGCTCCAAACGCGTAGTGGTTCTGGCTTACGTCGCTGACCGACCCATCGGGGGTGATGGCATCCCACGTCTCCCAGACGGTGGTCGCTCCCTTTGAGATTGGATACAGCCACGAGGGAATCTCGGCGCTGAGGAGAACGTCGTAGGCGAGCTCGGTGTGCCCGGCGTCGACAAGGGTCGGGCACAGTAAGGGAGTCATGGTGAACCCGGTCGCGAGCTTGGCGTCGTTCGCCCGTACTACGCGAGCTAGAGCTTCGCCTGCAGTAGCCCGGTGAGGTTCGTCGATGAGGCCGAACGCCAGGCATGCGACCAGCCCAATCTGGTCGCGACGGCGAGGAAGGCCGTCGGCGGCGAAAAGGTGCTGTTGAATCGCAGCAACGACCAGTTCCCGCCGTTCGAGCATCTGTTGAGCGTCATCGGAGTGGTTGAGGAGCGAGGCGATCCGGGCGACCCGTTGGAGAGTTCGGGCGTAGTACGCCGTGGCGATCAGCGGGTCGGGCTTGAGAAGCCCGCGAAGCCAGTTCCTCGTGAGTGTTTCGCCTGGCGCTAGCCACTCGGCCCACTGGAAGCCGCTGTCGATGACGTGCTCACGGTGTCGCCCACTGCCGATGCGGGTGCGGGGGTCGGCTGTTGCCCACCAGGGGTCGCGCCTGCTGCGGTGTTCGAGCGCGTCGACCCAGCGACACATCGTGGCGTAGTTCTCCTCAAGGACTCGGTGGTCGCCGTAATGGAGATACAAAGTCCAGGGCACGTCGACGCAGGCATCAGACCAGGCGGCACCGCCGTGAGTGGGGCGCATGAAGAAAGCGTTGTAGCTGGACGAGACCGGGACCACGCAGGGGATCCGGCCGTCATCGAGTTGGTCGGCCCGAACATCACCGAGCCATCGGACGAGGATGGGGGCGATGTTGCGGTTGAGCGCTCCGGTGCGCCCGAAAACGGCGATGTCTCCGGTCCATCCGGCCTTCTCACGCGTAGGGCAGTCGGTCGGTATCTCGACGAAGTTCGCGACTTGAGAACGGTCGATGTTCTCGATGAGTCGGTTGATCTCCCCGTGGGAGCATTCGAATCGGCCGGTGGCCCGTGCTTCGCTGCTGAGCACGAGCGCAGTGAAGTCTTCGGCGGTTGGTTCTGATCCGGTAGGCCACTCGTCGACCCGGGCGTAGCGGAAGCCGTGGTAGGTGAAACGCGCAGCGAAGGTCTCAGTTTCGCCAGCACCAGCCAGGGTGTAGCGAACCTGTTGGCGGGAGTCGCCGAATGTGTCCGATGTGAACTCCCCATCGGCAGTGAGGGTCTCGCCATGGGTAAGCCGAACGCGTGAACCGGCTGGGCCGCTGACCGTGAACTCCACAACCCCAGCAAGGTTCTGCCCGAAATCCACGACGGCCTCACCCGATGGGGTACGGAACACCTCTTGAGCACAGATCTGTCCGACAACACGGACACTGGGGCCAACCTGGGGGACAAGGCGGCGGGTCGGTCCGTCGACAACCGCCACCGTGGACCACGCTTGGTCATCAAAACCAGTGGAGGTCCATCCATCGGGCTCGAGGCGGGCATCGAACTCCTCGCCGTTGAACAGGCACGCACGACGCACGCCGCCCTCGGCCGCCTTCCAAGTGGAGTCGGACTGGACGAGCATGCGGTGGCCAGCCTCGAGCCGAGCGATCGCAGCGACGTTGGTTCCCCAATTGTTCGGCTTTCGGAAGACCCCGACTCGACCCCGCCACCACCCGTCAGCCAGCGTGATGCCGATCGTGTTTCGGCCTTCGATCAGCAGCGCTGACACGTCATAGGTCTGGTGCTGGATCCGGTGGTCGTAGGCAGTGAAGCCGGGACGAAGCCGATCGTCGCTGACAGAGATGCCGTTGATCTCGATGTCGTAGACACCAAGGGCGGAACAGTAGAGGCGAGCATCGGCGATATCGTCGCCCGGCGCGACCTCGAATTCCTTGCGCAGCAGCGGGCTCGGCCGGTCTGCGCTTCGTTGTCGCCGGCGAAGGCGTCGCGACGCCGGTCGTGCGGATTCACGGGGTGAGCTGATCCAGGCGGTGCCGCCCCAATCTTCGGTCCGCAGGAGTGCCATCTCTAAGCTGGCTGGTTCGCTCCATGGACCCGGCCTGGTCGGCTCGGTACCAGGTTCGCCAGCCCACACCCTGACCCGCCAGGTGCACTGCTGCCGTGAACTCAGGTCCTGGCCGGCGTAGGGAATGAGTACCTGGTTAGCGCTCCGCACCATGGCGGTCTTCCAGGTCACGCAGTCGCTGCTGATGACCTCAATCTCGTAGGCCAGCTGAATCTCGTTAGAGGGGTCGTCGGACTCAAGTCGCCACGAGAACCGGGGCTGCGTCGTCGCAAGACCGATCGGATCGGTTTCGTATTCGGTCGTGAGCCCTGTGGCACGCATCGACAAAGACTCTTGCAGCTCAACCCCACCCACTACCAGGCATGGTCTTCATGAGTTCACCTCGGTCGACGTCAGTAGCCGCTGCCTGCCCGCAGTCAGGGAGAGCACCGTTCACTCTTCCCCGTTGTTGGCGTTGATGTCGACCCGCACATTGTTGTCGTCATCGATCGTCACGGGGTACGTCTGGATCAGTTCGCCGGTCGAGAGATTACCTCGCTCGTCCATCGTCACGCCCGCACAGTCGGCGTCGCTACCGCCGGCCAGCATGAGATCGAACCGGTCCGCATCGCTGTTCCACTCGAAGAAGCAGTCGCGCGGCGCGCCGATCGGGCGGGCATCAAAGGCGAACCAGCCCGCCTCGGGATCGTCGCCGAGGTGCTGAAGGATGATGTCGCGGCTGCGCCCGGCTACGTCGCTGTAGAGGATCGGCCCGCGGTCGTCGATTTCCTCGGAGATCCGACCGATCTGGCCCGCGTCAAAGTCGGTGTCACCGAGCTGGAGCTCAACGTTTTCGCTCTGGTTGGCGAGGAATAGCACACCGCCGCCGAGGACGACGGCGATCATCACGCCGGTGATACCGACAAGGATCGCCGAGCGAGCATTCATCTGTGGACCGCGGGCGACGGGCATGGGAGGTCTCTCCTGGCGCCAAAGGGGGTAGAGCGAAGTTCGCTGCCTAGTATCTCCCCGTACGCGATCAGGGAGGCAACGCCGGTGGATTTGTTCGAGTATCAGGGCAAGCAGTTCTTCGCCCAATACGGGATGCCGGTCAGCCCCGGCCAGGTGGCATTCACGGTCGATGAGGCCGTCGTCGCCGCCGAGGAACTCGGTACCCCGGTGATGGTCAAAGCACAGGTCCACACCGGTGGTCGCGGCAAGGCGGGCGGCGTGAAATTCGCCGCCGATATCGATGCCGTCCGCGAGCACGCCACGAATATCCTCGGTCTCGACATCAACGGCCACCTCGTGAAGCGAGTGTGGATCGAGAAGGCCTCCGATATCGCGGAGGAGTACTACGCAAGCTTCACGCTCGACCGCTCGGCGAAGAAGCACCTCGGCATGCTCTCCAAGGAGGGCGGCGTCGAGATCGAAACCGTCGCCGAGGAAAATCCCGACGCAATCGCCAAGATCTGGGTCGACCCGGTCGTCGGCATCGACGAGGCCACCACGCGAGCCTGGGTTGCTGCTGCGAATCTGCCCGCTGCCGCAGTCGAAGGCGCAGTCGACACCCTCCAGAAGCTCTACACCGCCTACACCGACGGCGACTGCGACCTCGTCGAGATCAACCCGCTGATCCTCACGCCAGAGGGCAAGGTTCATGTGCTCGACGCCAAGGTCACCCTCGACGGCAACAGCACCTTCCGCCACGAGGACTACACCCAGTTCGACGAGACCCAGCCCCGCGACGATCGCGAACAGGCCGCTCACGCCAAGGGCCTGCAGTACGTCGGTCTCGACGGCAGCGTCGGCGTGATCGCCAACGGCGCCGGGCTCGCCATGAGCACCGTCGACGTCGTCAACCAGGTCGGTGGAAGCCCGGCCAACTTCCTCGACATCGGCGGCGGCGCCAACGCCGATGTCATGGCCGGGGCCATGGAAGTCATCAACAACGACCCGAACGTGAAGTCGATCTTCATCAACATCTTCGGCGGCATCACCCGAGGCGAAGAGGTCGCCAACGGCATCCTCGAAGCCATGCAGCGGGTCGAGATCGACAGTCCGATCGTGATCCGCCTCGACGGCACCAACGCCGAGGAAGGCCGGGCCATCCTGGCCCCGAACCTCAGCGACACGCTGATGATGGAAGAGACGATGCTCGACGCCGCCCGTAAAGCCGTCGAGCTGGCCAGTTGATCATCAACGGAGCAGCAGAAAGAACATAACCATGAGCATCTTCGTCGACGAAAACACCAAGGTCATCTACCAGGGCCTCACCGGCTCGCAAGGCAGCTACTACGGCGGACTCAACCGCGCCTACGGCACACAGGTTGCGGCCGGCACCCACCCGAAGAAGGCCGGCACCGATGTAGACGGCGTGCCGATCTACGCATCAGTTGCCGAGGCCAAGGAAGCCACCGGCGCCACCGCCAGCTGCATTTTCATCCCTGCGCCAGGTGTGCAGGGCGCTGTGCTCGAGGCGGCCGAGGCCGGCATCGAGTTCATCGTGTCCATCACCGAAGGGGTGCCCGCCCACGACGAGGCGTACTTCTTCAACAAGCTGAAGTCCGACTTCCCGAACACCCGCCTCCTGGGCCCGAACTGCCCAGGCATCATCAGCCCCGGCAAGGCCAACATTGGGATCACGGCCGGGCACATCGCCAAGGCGGGCGGGCCGGTCGGCATTGTGAGCCGCTCCGGCACCCTCACCTATCAGGCGCTTTACGAGCTCAAGCAGAAGGACATCGGCGTCACCACCTGTGTCGGTATCGGTGGCGATCCGGTGCCGGGGACGTCGTTCATCGATTGCCTCGAGGCGTTCGAAGCCGACCCCGAGACCAAGGCCGTGATGATGATCGGTGAAATCGGTGGCTCGGCCGAGGAAGAAGCTGCGGCGTTCATCAAGAACCACATGAGCAAGCCGGTCAGCTCCTACATCGCGGGGGTCACCGCCCCTCCCGGCAAGAAGATGGGCCACGCTGGCGCCATCGTGTCGGGCGGGAAGGGCACCGCCGCAGCGAAGATGGAAGCGCTGGAGGATGCCGGAGTCAGGGTTGGTCAGAACCCAACCGAGGCCGGTGAGTTGATGGCGGAGATCGTCGCAGCGCTCTGAGCGATCCGGCAGCATCGCCTGCGCTGCTGCCGCCGTGTGCCATGCCCTGGTGAGTGGTCCACGGTCAGACTGGAGCCAGATGCCAGCCTGTTCCCGATGCGAACGTTTGCCTGCGTCGTGGTGCTCGGTGGCCTTCTTGCGGCCGCTTGCGGGCCGTCCTCGGTTGACGGTGCCCCGACCGAGGTGACGACCCCGACCACCGAGTCGGTTTCGCCGTCGACCACCACAACCTCGGCTCCTCCGCCCACGACCACCACGTCGACCACCACCTCGACGACGTCGAGTACCACCACGATTCCCGATGTCCCGCCAGAACTGGTGCTCGACGAAACAGGGGTGCCGGTGAACGGCCAGACCGACGGTGTCTTGATCACCGAGACGGGCTGGGTCACCCCGGTTCTGAGCGGGCTGGCCGGCGGCCGTCATCGGGTCTGGACGCCGTGCGGCAGGACCCAGGACATCGCCGGTGGGCGTTTCGTCGGTTCGGTCGATTTCGTGCTCGACCCGGGCCACGGAGGCTCCGAGCCCGGAGCGGTCGGTCGGGGAGGCCTCCGCGAGGCCGATCTGAATCTCGACGTGACACTGAAGCTGCGCGATGCGCTTGTTGATGCCGGCTACTCGGTAACGATGACCCGCCAGACCGACGTGCGGGTGCCGATCGTGACCCGCGCCGAAATCGCGCAGGCACTCGACCCGATCGCGTTCATCTCAGTTCACTTCAACGCAGGAACGGACGCTGCGAGCACCACCCCCGGCACCGAGATGTACCACCAGATCGACAGCCCCGATTCAAAGCGCCTCGCCGGCCTCATCTACGAAGAGGCCTTCGGGGTGCTCGATCAGTTCGACATCGGATGGGTCGCGTTGGGAGACGCCGGAACCCTCGTTCGTCCCAATCGGGCGGGAGGGGATTACTACGGAGTGTTGCGCCGCCCGGCGCCGGTCGTGAGTGTGCTCGCCGAGTACGCCTACCTGTCCAACCCTTCCGAGGAGCAGCTCGTCTCGGATCCAGCGGTCCAGCAGATGCTTGCTGACGCGACCGTTACGGCGATCGAGCGGTTCTTGACCACCGACGATCCCGGCTCTGGTTTCATCGACGACCCGATCTTCCGAGGGTACGGACCGTCAGGTGCGGGTCGGACCACCAACTGCACGGATCCACCGCTCGAGTGAGGCGAGCGCCCGCATCGTTTGCCGTGAGCTTGAACCGTTTGCCATGAGGAGTTGTCGGGCCGCGGGCGGCATCCCCTGTGCCTGGTAGCTTCCGACAGGTGAGCGAATCGCGTCGTGCATTGTTGTCGGTTTACGACAAGTCCGGGGTCGTTGACCTCGCCCAAGGTCTTGCCGACCTGGGGTGGGAGCTGATTTCCAGCGGAGGCACGGCCCGCGTGATTGCCGACGCCGGCATTCAGGTCACCGACGTGGCCCAGCACACCGGCTCACCGATCATGCTCGGGCATCGAGTCGTCACCCTCCATCCCAAGGTGCACGGTGGCATCCTCGCCGATCGCACCGACCCCGAACACCAAGCCGACATGGCCGAGCACGACATCGACCCGATCGATCTCGTCGTCGGCAACCTCTACCCGTTCGGATCGAGCGTGGCCGACTTCCAACACGGAGCCGGGCGCCCCGAAGAATTGATCGACATCGGTGGCCCCGCGATGGTTCGCGCGGCGGCGAAGAACCACGCCCAGGTCGGCGTGGTCGTCGACCCATCGAGGTACGACGATGTTTTGGCCGAGCTTCGCGCCTCGGGTTCCCTCAGCGATGCAACCCGCCGTGCGCTCGCCCGCGACGCCTTCGCTCACACCGCTGCCTACGACGCTGCGATCGTCACCTGGTTTGACGAGACAGCCGACGACCCAGAGACGCTGCCCCCGACGATCCATCTCGCCCTCGAACGCGCCGACGTCCTGCGTTACGGCGAGAACCCCCACCAACAAGGCGCCCGTTACCGACGAGCCGATCAGCCGGGGATCTGGGATGCCGTCGAACAGCACAGCGGTGTGGCGCTCAGCTATCTCAACTTCTTCGACGCCGATGCTGCATGGCGTCTCGCCCACGATCTCGGCGAGCAACCGGCGGTTGCGATCATGAAGCACGCCAATCCGTGTGGTGCCGCCGTCGCCGCCGATCTCGCTTCGGCGTACAGGCGGGCGTTCGAATGCGATCCTCGTTCTGCGTTCGGTGGCATCGTCGCCACCAACCGGGTCGTGGATCTCGCCACGGTCGAGGCCATGGTCGATGCAGCACAGGCCGACGTCGTCCTGGCCCCTGGTTACGAGGACGGGGTCATCGAGCAGCTGATCGGCAAACGAAAGAACACCCGGATCCTCGCCGTGACGGTGCCCGATGCGGCACCGGCCCTCGCCATCCGGCAGATGGCCGATGGTTTCCTGGTCCAGCAGAATCACCGTTTCGATGCCCAGCCCGACGATTGGGCCGTTGTCACCGATCGACAACCTTCGGCGCAGGAACTCGCTGACGCAGCGTTCGCGTGGAGGGTCTGTGGCCATGTGAATTCCAACGCCATCGTGCTCGCCAAGGACGGGGTTGCGTGGGGGATCGGTGCCGGCCAGCAGAACCGGGTTGAGTCGGGAGAGATCGCAGCGGCAAAAGCGGCCGGACGAGCCGAGGGCGGGGCGTGCGCGAGTGATGCGTTCTACCCGTTCCCCGATGGCGTCCATGCAGCTGCCGACGCCGGCGCGGCGATCATTGTGCAGCCCGGTGGTTCGGTCGGCGACGAGCAGACCATCGCTGCGGCGAACGAGCGCGGTGTTGCAATGGTCTTCACCGGAGAACGCCAGTTCCTTCACTGATACGCGGTATCGAGATAAGCCACTGATGAGCGAACGCCACCCAAAATCCGTCGATTGGGCGATCAAGGTCCAAGCGAGCCGCGCTGGAGGAGTCTTCTACTGGGCAGTGAGAGGCCTTCTCCGGCTGACGCTGCTGCCGTGGCTTCGGGTGACGGTCGAGGGCATCGAGCACCTCGACACCCCCGGCCCGGTCATCCTTGCGCCGGTGCACCGCAGCAACCTTGATTCGGTTGTCGTCGCCTGCACGGCGCGACGTCGGCTTCGGGCCCTCGGCAAGGAATCGTTGTTCCTGCACCCGATCTTCGCCTGGGTGAACGCTGCGCTGGGAGCCATCCCGGTCCGACGGGGTGAGGTCGACCGTCAGGCCATGAAGGCAGCGCAGACGATCATCGCCGATGGCGCCATGATGACCGTCTTCCCTGAGGGCACCCGCCAGTCCGGCGATCAGGTGCTCGGGGTCTTCGACGGCACGACCTACCTGGCCCACAAGACCGGTGCACCGATCATCCCCATCGGGATCGGAGGAACGGAGGCGGCGATGGCAAGCGGCTCGAAGGGCATCCGGCGGGTGCGGTGTTCGGTTGTGGTGGGGGAACCCATCGCTGCACCCGAGGGAAGGATGAGCCAGCCGCAGCGCCATGCCTTCAGCGAAGAGGTGAGTGCCGAGCTCCAGAAGGTGTTCGATCGAGCGATTTCGCTGGCGGCCGACTGATCGCGTCGCAACGGGCCGATGACATCGTCACTCGCCCGAAATCGGCTCGTGGGCAGGCTCGAAGCGCCCTCGGCCAGTTACCATCCGAGGTATGGCTGAGAAGATCACGATGCAGGAAAACGGCACGCTTCAGGTGCCGGACAACCCGATCATTCCGTTCATCGAAGGCGACGGTACGGGTGTCGACATCTGGCCAGCCGCAAAGCTCGTCCTCGACGCTGCCGCCGCGAAGTACGGCAAGACCATCGAGTGGATGGAGGTCCTCGCAGGCGAGAAGGCCTTCAACGAGACCGGTGATTGGCTGCCGCAGGACACGATCGACAAGTTCGAGGAGTACCTGATCGGCATCAAGGGTCCGCTCACCACGCCGATCGGTGGCGGCTTCCGCAGCCTCAATGTCGCAATCCGTCAGATCATGGATCTCTATGTGTGCCTGCGTCCGGTTCGCTGGTTCACCGGCGTGCCCTCGCCGGTGAAGGAACCACACCTCGTCGACATGGTGATCTTCCGGGAGAACACCGAAGACATCTACGCCGGCATGGAGGTCGAGGCGGGTACGCCCGAGGCCAAGCGCATGATCGAGCTGCTCCACGACGCCTACGGCTGGGAGATCCGCGAGGATTCCGGCATCGGTATCAAGCCCATCTCTAAGACCGGGTCGCAGCGTCTGCAGCGGGCCGCCCTCGAGTACGCCGTGCGCCGCAACCGCAAGCGGGTTCACTGGGTGCACAAAGGCAACATCATGAAGTTCACCGAGGGCGCCTTCCAGAAGTGGGGCTACGAACTCGTTCGGGAGGAGTTCTCCGACGTGGCCGTCGGCTGGGACGACTGCGGTGGCGATGCGGGCGACAAGATCCTCGTGCAGGACGCCATCGCCGACATCGCCCTCCAGCAGGTGCTCACCCGCCCGGCCGAGTTCGACGTGATTGCGACGATGAACCTCAACGGCGACTATCTTTCCGATGCCCTGGCTGCCCAGGTGGGCGGCATTGGCATCGCGCCGGGCGCCAACATCAACTACGTCACGGGTCACGGCGTCTTCGAAGCCACCCATGGCACCGCCCCGAAGTACGCCGGCCAGGACAAGGTCAACCCGTCCTCGGTGCTGCTGTCAGGCGTCATGATGTTCGAGCACCTCGGTTGGCAGGACGCCGCCAACGACATCATTCGTGCGGTCGAAGCCAGCATCGGCGACAAGGTCGTCACCTACGACTTCGCTCGCCTTATGGACGGCGCCACCGAGGTGGCGTGCTCGGAGTTCGCAAGCGCGATCGTCGATCGCCTCTGAGCCGACGCATCTGATCGGTGTCGAGCGGACCCCTGCGGGGGTCCACTCGTCGTTTTCACAAGAAGTCGAGTGGTCCCGCCACCTCGTCGATCGGCGCGGCCAGGGCGAAAAGTCGGCCCTGGGCGGCGTGGCAACCAAGTTCGGTCACTGCGTCGAGTTGGGCTTCGGTCTCGATGCCTTCCGCAACGACCTTGACATCGAAGACGTCGGCGAGGGCAACGATCGCCGTGACCACTGCCCGGTCCTCGGACCGATCGGCAACGTTGGTCACAAAGCTCCGGTCGATTTTCAACACATCGAACGTGTTAGATCGAAGCCAATTGATGGACGCAATGCCGGCACCGAAATCGTCAAGCGCGATGCGGATACCGACGCTCCGGAGGGCGCGGAGGTTGTCCTCCACGACCTGACCGGCCTCCATGATCGCCGTGTCGGTGAGCTCGACGATCAGGTTGTCGGGGTGGAGCCCGGCTTCTTCGGCGGCGAGCGTGACGCGATGAGCGTAGCCGGGACGGTTGAGTTCCCGGGGTGAGGCGTTGATGGCGACGGTCGCGTCGGTGTCGTGATGCCGTCGCTGCCACACGACGAGATCCCGAGCGGCTTTCCGGGTGACGAGTTCGCCGACTTCGCCGATG
This sequence comes from Acidimicrobiaceae bacterium, assembly GCA_002729125.1. Taxonomy (GTDB): domain Bacteria; phylum Actinomycetota; class Acidimicrobiia; order Acidimicrobiales; family Aldehydirespiratoraceae; genus UBA11606. The sequence goes on from PBTQ01000035.1 coordinate 47,234, forward strand.
AGCCCGTTCTCCTCCGCTGTGGGGATGAACATGTCGGGCATCAGCAGCGTGCCGTCGGGCTGTCTCCAGCGGGTCAGCGCCTCAAATCCGATGACTCGGCGGCTCGACAGCTCGACGATCGGCTGGTGGTGGACGACGAGCTCGTCGGCGCTGATCGCGCTGGGGAGAGCACGGCGGAGGTCGCGCTTCTCGTCGGACTCGGTGAGCAGGTTGTCTTCGAAAAGGCGGACCTCAGCACCGGCCTTTTTGGCGGCGTACATCGCCGTGTCGGCTTGGCGGACGAAATCGGCGGGGTTGAGGTCGGTGCGGCCGCGGAGCATGGCGACACCGATGCTGGCGCGGCAGCCAATCCCGCCGGTCGATTCCGGCGTGATCGATTCGACGGCATCGGCGATGCGGCCGGCGAGCCGTAGTGCATCCGGTTCGCCGATGTCGGAGACGATCACCATGAACTCGTCACCGCCGAGCCGACCGATCGTGTCGGAGGCGCGCATTGTCGCCCGCAAAGCGTCGGCCACGCTGCGCAGCAGCTCGTCGCCGGCGTCATGGCCGAATGTGTCATTGATCAGTTTGAACCTGTCAAGATCGAGATAGAAGAGCGCAACGTCGCGGTCGTAGCGAGCGGCTCGGGTGAGCTCGTTCTCGAGGTTTGCGGCGAGCAGTGTTCGGTTGGCGAGGCCGGTGAGCGGATCCTCAATGCTGGAGCGGGTTGCGTCTTCCGCAATGCGTTCGGCTACACGACGAGCCGAACGCTCTCGGTCGAGGCGGCGTCGGAGCCGTTCGATCTCGGCGATGAGCGAAACGTCGGAATCGGGGTCGGGCTCTATGAAACTCATGCCGTGAAGTGGATCCGAAGCTCGCAATGAGGATCGCCGTCGTGCGCACAACTCGGCTGGTCGATGAGGAGCGTCTGGCCCACAGGCGAGGCGACCTCGATGGTGGGTCCTTCGGCGAAGAAGCAGAGCTTGCGCTCGGAGACGTGCCGCATCGAGATGGTCTGGTCATCGATCGGGGAGATGTTGAAGTCAGGTGGAGTGGCACCGGGGTAGAGCTTGCGCACTTCTGGGTGGATCATGCGGTTGAGCGCCGGCAAGAAATCCTCGAGCGTGATTCCGTCGAAGAAGTGGGGGGAGGCCTCCAAGAGGATCGAGACACAGTTGATCCCAACCCACTGCAGACGGTCGGGGATGGTGCCACCGGCCTCGTCGGGGACTGCACCGACGATGGAGGTGAGCTCCGCATCGTCATAGTTGCCGAGCGATGTGCCCGAGCCGTCGACCTCGGCTCGGGCGAGGGTGTCCTCCCATCCGTCAGCCCCGAATGGGCGCTCAACTGCGTCTTCGGTTGTGTTGAAGATGACGCCCTTCATGGGGTGACCTTTCGACGGGATCCTGTGCTGTTCCCGTCGGCCGAAACCGGTTCGGGGTGAGTCCGGTCCGGCGGATACGGTGCAACGGATGGGTGACGGCGCAAACACCGAACACATTTGGCGCCGGGGCTCGCGGCTGATCTGGCGCTCATTGCGAGCGTACCCATGGCTCCATACGACGGCAATGGTCGGTGCGCTCGGCTTTGTTGCGGCCTCGATCGGTGGTGCATGGGTCCTCCGGGCCGCCACCGATGACCTTGTCATCCCGGCGTTCGATGACGGCAAGGTCGATCGATCTGATGTCTGGGTCGTGATGGGTCTGATCATCGTGGTGTCGGTGGGTCGCGGTATCGGCGTGATGATGCGACGGTGGTATCTCTCGCTTGCGGAGAACAGCACCCAACGCGACTGGCGTCGGGCGCTCGTCAACCACTACCTCAATGTGCCGCTGCGGTTCCACCGCGAGCGGCCAACCGGCGAGCTGCTCGCCCACGCCGACATCGACCTCACCACGGCGACGATGGTCCTCAAGCCCCTGGCATTTTCGGTGAGTGTGCTGGCCTTGGTGATCGTCGCCGTCGTCACCTTGTTCATCATTCACCCACTCGTGGCGTTGCTCGGAATCGTGCTGTTCCCGCTCCTGGTGGTGATGAGCCAGATCTACACCTCACGAGTGGAAGCGCCGTCGGCGCGGGCCCAGCAGGCGGTCGGCGAGGTCGCTTCGGTCGCCCACGAAAGCTTCGAGGGCGCTCTCGTTGTCAAGACGCTCGGACGCGAATCCGCTGAGGTCGAGCGGCTGCGCCGTGCGTCGGCCACCCTCCGGAAGGAACGCCTGTTTGTCGGTCGGATCCGGGCAGCGTTCGAGCCGAGCATCGACGCCCTACCCAACATCGGTGTCGTTTTGTTGCTGCTCATTGGCAGTGGGCTGGTGTCGCGCGGTGATGCTACCCCTGGGGACCTTGTCCTGGCCGCTGTGGTCTTCGGCCTACTTGCCACGCCGCTTCGGGTCTTTGGCTTCTTTCTCGAGGAGATGCCGCGCTCTGTCGTTGCGCTGGATCGCGTCGACAAGGTGATGGCCCAGCCGGTCGAGCAACGAGACGGCGCCGCCACCGTCCCGGTCGGACCGGTCGATCTGGCCGTGCAAGGTCTGGTTGTCGGCTACGGCGAGCACCACGTGCTGCGGGGCGTCAACCTCGAGGTGGCTGCGGGCACCACCGCAGCGGTTGTCGGAGCCACAGGTTCTGGCAAGTCGACCCTGCTCGAGGCCGTCGCCGGGGTGCTCGACCGCACCGAGGGCTCGATTGCGATCGGTGGAGTCGACATCGGTGACGTTGCCGCCGACGATTGGACCACCGCCGTTGCGATCGCCTTCCAGGAGGCGTTCCTCTTCACCGATACGATCGTCGAGAATGTCGCCCTCGGAGCCGTCGGTCTAGAGGAGGTCCAGCGCACGCTGGCGATCGCCCGGGCTGATGGGTTTGTGGCTGATCTCGCCGATGCCGAGGTGACGGTCGTCGGTGAGCGGGGTACCACGCTGTCGGGTGGCCAGCGCCAGCGGGTCGCCCTCGCCCGAGCCCTGGCCCGCCGCCCGCAGGTTCTGCTGCTCGACGATGCGACGAGTGCGGTCGACCCACTGGTCGAGGCCGAGATCCTCGATGCCCTTCGCGCCGAACTTGACATGACGGTGCTGGTCGTTGCCCACCGGATCTCAACCATCCTCCTGGCCGACACCGTCGTTTACCTGAATGACGGACGGGTGGTCGCCACTGGTACCCACGAGGAACTGTTGCAACGCGACGACTATCAGGTGCTGGTCACTGCATACGAGCAGGGGGAGGGCTCGTGAGCGAACCCCTCAACCTCCCTGCGCTCGATGAGGCAGCCACGCTCCTCGATGACGAGACGCCGTCGATCGGCGCCCTCGCCGTGATGAAGCGCGGCATTAAGGTTTCACCTGAGCTTCGCGCCGGTCTTGTGGTCACCGTCGTGATGGCTCTCACCGCCGCGATCGGTCGCCTTATCGTGCCGATCCTCGTGCAGCTCGTGCTCGATAACGGGGTGCTGTCCGACGACGGCTACGACAGCGCCTATGTGTGGACCGTCAGCATGGTCGCGCTTGCGGTCGTGTTGCTCGTCGCTGCCGCAAGCCGGGTGGCGCTGATCCGGCTCGTCGACATGGCCGAGACAGTGCTGATGAACCTGCGGGTTCGTGTGTTCGGGCACATCCACTGCCTGAGCCTCGCTGACCACACCGAAAGCCGTCGCGGGGTGCTTGTCGCCCGGGTCACGTCCGATGTCGAGACCCTCGCCCGCTTCACCCAGTGGGGGTTGATCAGCTGGATCATCGACACTGCGATCATTCTTGGCACGATCGCCGTAATGCTCTGGTACTCGTGGCCGCTCACCCTGCTCGTGCTGGTGATCCATGTACCGCTGGTGCCGTTCCTGCGATGGGTTCAGCGCTCCCAGTTCGTCGCCTACGGCAAGGTCCGCAGCCGGGTGGCCGAGACCCTCGGCCATGTCTCGGAGGCGGTCACTGGTGCCCAGGCTATTCGGGCGTACGGCTACGGCGAACCGGTTCGTGAGCGTCTCGACGACGCGATCGAGCGTCAGTTCGCCCAGCAGCAGCGCAGCCAGGTCTGGTTCGCCTGCATGCTCCCCGTCGTCGATGTCGTGTCGTCGATCTCGTTGGCCGTCGCCGTGGGTATCGGTGTCTGGTACCGCGACGATCTCGGCCTGGAGGTCGGCGAGCTGGTTGCCTTCTTGTTCCTCGTCAACCTTCTGCTCCAGCCGATCGCCCAGCTTGGCGAGGTGCTCGATCAGACCCAGACCGCCCTTGCCGGCTGGTGGAAGGTTCTGCGGGTGTTCGACGTGCCGGTCGAGGTCGCCGAACCCTCCGAGGGAGTAGCGCCGGCGGCCGGCCCGCTCGAGGTCGAACTCGACGGGATCGGGTTTTCGTACCGCACGGGCCCGCCGGTACTCCGCGACGTGTCGTTCACCATCCCGGCCGAGTCGGTTGTGGCCATCGTCGGCGAGACCGGTTCCGGCAAGACCACGTGCGCCCGACTCCTGACTCGCCTCGCGGATCCGACCGAGGGGGTCGTGCGCGTTGGTGGTGTCGATCTGCGCGAGGTCGATCCCGATGCGCGCCGGGCTGCGATCCGGATGGTGCCGCAGGACGGTTTCCTGTTCGACGTCAGCATCCGCGACAACATCGCGTATGGCCGCGAGGGCACCACCGCTGACGAGGTCGAGCAGGCGATCGACGTTCTTGGTCTTCGTGGTTGGGTTGAAACCCTGCCCGACGGGCTCGACACGGTCGTGGGCGAGCGTGGCGGGAGGCTTTCAGTCGGGGAGCGCCAGCTCGTCGCCTTGGCCCGTGCTCAAGTCGCTGATCCGGGACTCCTGGTGCTTGACGAAGCGACCTCGGCGGTCGATCCCGAGACCGAGGAGGCGTTGGCCGCTGCCCTCGATCGCCTCGCAGGGGGCCGCACGATGATCTCGATCGCGCACCGCCTCTCGACCGCAGAACGTGCTGATCTTGTCATTGTGTTCGAAAAGGGTCGGGTCGCCCAGATGGGTCCTCACGAGGAACTTGTCGCTGTGCCTGGGATCTATCAGACGCTGTACGAGTCGTGGTTGGGCAATACCCGGTCGGAGCGATCGGCGGGTTGAGTGCGCTTTCCAGAGCGCAGTGCGGCGGCAATCCTGAGGCCCTGAGGCCGACTGCTGAGGGCCCCGGGTACCGGTCTCGTGCCGTCGTCACCGACCTTCGGAGAGCTTGCGCTTCGCTGGTAGCGTGCAAGGCGATTTCAACTCGTCCTCTCACGGAGACAACCCATGACTGCTCCTGTTCGTGTCGCGGTAACCGGTGCTGCCGGCCAGATCGGCTACAGCCTTCTTTTTCGCATCGCTAGCGGCTCGATGCTCGGCCCTAATCAGCCCGTCATCTTGCAGCTGCTCGAGATCCCACCTGCGATGGGCGCACTCGAGGGTGTTGCGATGGAGCTCGACGACGGCGCCTTCCCGTTGCTCGCCGGCATGACCCTGAGCGACGACCCCAATGCTGCGTTCGATGGTGCCAACATCGGCATGCTCGTCGGTTCTCGGCCCCGCTCGAAGGGCATGGAGCGCAAGGACCTCCTCGAAGCCAACGGCGCGATCTTCACAGCCCAGGGCAAGGCGATCAACGACAACGCCGCCGACGACATCAAGGTCCTCGTCGTGGGCAACCCCGCCAACACCAACTCGCTGATCGCGATGAACAACGCTCCGGACGTTCCTGATGCGTGCTTCACCGCCATGACTCGCCTCGATCACAACCGGGCCAAGGCACAGCTCGCCCAGAAGCTCGACGTGACGGTGAACGACATCACCAACATGACGATCTGGGGCAACCACTCCGCCACCCAGTACCCCGACCTCTTCCACTGCAGCGTCAAAGGTGAGAACGCAGCCGCCAAGGTCGACGATCAGGAGTGGCTCGAGAACACGTTCATCCCGACTGTTCAGCAGCGTGGCGCTGCAATCATCGAAGCCCGTGGCCTGAGCTCGGCTGCTTCGGCTGCGTCGGCTGCCGTCGACCATGTGCACGACTGGGTCCTTGGCACCGCTGACGGTGACTGGGTCTCGATGGCGATCCCGTCCGATGGCAGCTACGGCGTGCCAGAGGGTCTGATGTCGTCGTTCCCCGTCACCTGCTCGAACGGCGAGTACTCGATCGTCCACGGCCTCGAGATCGATGCGTTCTCGCAAAGCCGCATCGACGTAACCGTCGCCGAACTCGGCGAGGAGCGCGACACTGTCGCCGGTCTCGGCTTGGTCTGATCAGGTGAGGCCGAGTGCCGGTGCCAGCGCAGCCAGCGTTTCGCGGTTCGCCATCAGTGCCTTGATGTCACCGCCGATCCGGAGCTGACCTCCGAGAAAGGCGCGTTGCGCAGAGATGGTCCCCGCTCGGATCTCGGTGGCGGTCTCGAGATCGGTTGTGATCCGGATGTCGGTCTCGGCGGGCGGGTCCCGGTCGAGTTCGACCCCGTCCGGGCCGAGGTGCAACTGCCAGCGGATCGCTGGGTCGCCCTCGACGACCTGCTCGACCGTGAAGGTGACGCCGTCAGGGACCGAGGCGCTCGCTGCCCGATCGGCGATGTCGGCGAACCAGGCGTCGCTCAGAAATTCGCTCACGTGGTCAGGGTAGAGCGGTACACCATAGGTTTGCCATGTGAGCGCTGTGCTCCCGGTCCCTGCCCCTGCCTCGCTCCGAGCCCGCCTTGGCGCCCGCCTCATCGACGCGATCACGTTGTCGTGGGCGCTCGGGTTCGTGCTCGTGGAACTCGACCAGCGACTTCTCGGTGGCGATCCCTTCGGACGACAACCTCTGCAGATCGACGTGACCCAGGGCCGGTCTCTGCTGTTCGTGATGCTCACCATTGCTGCGTACGAGGTTCTTCCCACGGTCCTCAAGGGGGCAACCCTCGGCAAAGCGCTCGTCGGTTTGCGGCTCCGAACGGTCGAGTCCTCGGCGCGGATTCCGTGGAGTCGGGCGATTGCCCGTGCGCTGGTGCTCTATGGCGGACCGGTTGCGTTCGGCGCCTATGGCGGGGCCTTCCTGCTGGTGCTCGTGGTGAGTTTTGTTCTCCCTGCCAGCGGACGTGGTGTGCACGACCGGCTTGCGGGCACTGCGGTCGTTGCGCTTCCCCGTGAGAGGTCTGAATGATCGAAACGGACCTTTTCGATCCGGGTGAACCCCACAAGGATCTAGACGACACGATCGACATTGAGTGGGTCGACAAGCGGCAGGCGATCGCCGGGTTACTTCGCGTGTCGGTTCGCCCTAGCGCCGGTGCGACGTGGTTTCTAGCGGTCGTGCACGAACAGGGTGAGGATCCCGTGGTCGTCCTCGATTACGAACTGCCACTGGTTTCTCACGCGTTCGAGTTCCGAGCACCGGGCATCTGGACGGACTTCGTGTGCGAAACACCGATCGAGCAGTGGACGGTCGGTCTGGAGGCGTTTGGGGTCGCCGTTGACCCTGATGATGTGG
>PBTQ01000036.1 GCA_002729125.1 Acidimicrobiaceae bacterium
AAGCGGCCCGGGGAGTGTGACGGCACCCAGTCCTTGGCTCGCACCCACACCGTGTACTCGGCGGTTTCGGGGATCTCGACCGTGGTTATCGCATCTTCGACTGGGCGCCCGAGTCCATGGGCGAGGAGGTATGGGCTACCCATCTGGATTTCGAACTGGGAGTCGAGGAGCCAGCCCCCGTGATCGTCGAACTCCTCGGCCTCGACGAGCAGTTGCGTCTTCGTCATCAGGGTGTCGGTCATCGTCACTCCACGGGGGCGGGTTGGGCTGTCGCGCGACACCGTAGTGTTCGCGCCCGGCGGTGGCCCGGAACGCTAGGCGCTGCGGCATGATGGGGGCATGTCCGATACTGGTCGTGCCAAGTTGAGCCTGCGGGTTCGCTGGCTTGGGCGAGTCGACTACAACGACGCGTTCGCTTTGCAGCAACAGTTGCGAGATCACGCCGACGACGATCACCTGCTCCTGCTTGAGCACGAGCATGTCGTGACATTGAGTCGGCGCACGCCGCAAGAACACTTGCTTGTCGATGTCGAGGCGATGGGCGCCACGGTCGTCGACACGGACCGGGGCGGAGACATCACCTATCACGGTCCAGGTCAACTCGTGGGCTACCCGATCCTCACCGTGCCTGGGAAGCGGGGTGGCGGCATGGCCGACACGGCCGCCTACGTCGACGGAATCGAGCAACTGTTGATCGATGTGCTCACCGATCTCGGGGTCGAGGCAGGACGACTTCCACGCTGCACTGGTGTCTGGGTCGATTGCGACTCGCTACGGCCCCGCAAGATTGCCGCGATCGGCGTACGGATCACCATGGGGCGGTCGATGCACGGCTTCGCCCTCAACGTCGACCCGGACCTCGCCTGGTTTGATCGCATCGTGCCCTGCGGGATCACCGACAAGGGTGTCACCTCGCTCGCTGCCGAGGGGGTCGAGGTCTCGATGCGCGATGTCGTCGATCTCGTCGCCACTGCGGCTGCCCAGCGCTGGGGCCCCGGCCGGCCGGTCGATCGGGCCGATGTGGCGTGGCGCGTCCCCACGACCGATTTCGCTCCCTTCACCCGTGGCGAGGGCCCGGGTACGCCGGTCGGGCGACAGGGCGTGGGACACGGCGAGGCGAATCCGGCGCTCTCGTTCGCCGAACAATCCGACGGCACGTCGGTCCGACTGCTCGGTCGACTTGCGGAAGCCGGGGTGTCGGCCGACCCCGTGCGGTTGAAGGCGCGCAAGCCCGAATGGATGCGCGTCCCACTCGATACAGGCCCGACGTACCGGGAGATCAAGAAGACGATGCGCGACCTCGACCTCGTCACCGTGTGTGAGGAGGCGGGTTGTCCCAACATCTCCGAGTGCTGGAACGACGGCACGGCGACGTTCATGGTGTTGGGGGAGCGGTGCACCCGCGCGTGCGGGTTCTGTCACGTCGACACGCGCAAGCCGGCCGTGGCCGATCCGGATGAGCCGGCTCGTGTCGCCGAGGCGGTCGAGCGGATGGGGCTCACCCACGCCGTCGTGACCATGGTCGCCCGCGACGATCTCGCCGACGGTGGGGCGCAGCACGTCGCCGACACGGTCCAGGCGATCCGAGCGCGGGTGCCGGGCTGCCGAGTGGAGGTGCTCGTCTCGGACTTCAAGGGCGACGATGCGTCGTTGCAGGTCGTCTTCGACGCCCGACCCGACGTCTTCAATCACAACATCGAGACGGTCGCCCGACTTCAGCGAGCAGTCCGTCCGTCGGCGTCGTATGCCCGGTCGTTGTCGGTCCTTGCCCGGGCGGCGCAGGCGGGGCTCGTCACCAAGTCGTCGATCATCGTCGGCATGGGTGAGATCGCGACCGAGGTCGTCCAGACCATGGCCGACCTCGCCGCCATCGATTGCGACATCGTCACGATCGGCCAGTACCTGCGCCCGACCTCGCACCATCTTCCCGTCGTCACCTGGTGGCCAACATCAATGTTCGGCGAGTGGAAGCAGCAGGGCGAAGCGATGGGCATCGACCATGTCGAGGCGAGTCCGCTGACCCGCTCGAGTTACCACGCTCGAGAGGCGGCAGACGCTGCAGAACGAGGCTGAAATCCGACGCTGTCGGGTTCACCGCCTGGCGGTGATGACGCCCGTGTTGAATCCGGCGAGGTGGAGACCTCCGGCGAAGCGTGCGTGTTCGATCTTCGTGCAGCGATCCATCACGACGTCGAGGCCCGCTGCACTCGCGATCTGCGCCGCCTCCGCCGACCACAAGCCGAGTTGCGCCCAGAAGGCCTTCGATCCGAGTTCGACCGCCTCCTGGGCGATCGGAGGAAGGTCCTCGCTGCGGCGGAACACGTCGACCATGTCGGGCACCTCGGGAAGGTCCTGCAGCGACGGATACACGGGCTGGCCGAGGATCTCGGTCTCTCGTGGATTGACGAGATAGAGGGTGTAGCCCTTCGCTGTGCTCAGCAGGTAGGTCGCCACGAAGTTGCTCGCACGCGACGGGTTGGCCGAAGCGCCGACGATCGCAATCGAGCGGGTGTTGTCGAGGATGCGCTTGCGTTGGAGCGCCGACGGCGGCACCCAACCGGGAACGGCGACACGCTCAGCCATGGGCAGCCTCCAGGGCACGATCGAGGTCGTAGAGGATGTCGTCGAGGTCTTCGAGGCCGACACTGATGCGCACCATGTCGGGGCTCACGGCACCGGCCCGCATCTGCTCATCGGTCAGCTGTGAGTGGGTTGTCGATGCCGGATGCAAGATCAGCGTCTTGGCGTCGCCGACGTTCGCAAGGTGGCTGATCATTTCGAGCGACTCGATGAAGGAGGCGCCTGCAGCTCGGCCCCCGGCCAGGCCGAAGGTGAACACGGCGCCTGGCCCGTCCGGGAGGTATTTGGTCGCCATGTCGTGATGTGGCGATGAGGGCAGGCCCGCGTAGTTGACCCACGCCACGCGAGCGTCGGCTTTGAGCCAGGCGGCGACCGCCCGGGCGTTTGCGACATGGCCCGCCATTCGGTAGTCGAGCGTCTCCAGTCCTTGGAGGAACAAGAAGGCGTGCATCGGAGCGAGGGTGGATCCGAGATCTCGGAGGTGATCGTTGCGGAGTTTGGTGAGATACGAGTACTCGCCGAAATTGTCCCACCAGCGAAGGTCGTTGTAAGTCGGAACCGGCTCGGTCATATTCGCGAATCGTCCCGAACCCCAGTCGAAGGTGCCGGCCTCGGTCACCACCCCGCCAAGGGAGGTGCCATGACCACCGATGAATTTGGTGGCGGAGTGCACGACGATGTCGGCGCCCCATTCCATCGGGCGGCAGAGTGCCGGCGTCGAGAAGGTCGAATCGATCGCCAGAGGGAGGCCGTTCGAGTGGGCCACATCGGCGAGTGCCTCGATGTCGGCGATCGCGCCGGAAGGGTTGCCGATCGTCTCGGTGAAGAGCACCTTCGTGTTCGGTCGGATGGCAGCGGCAAAGCCTTCGACGTCGGTCGGGTCGACGAACGTCGTCTCGATGCCGAAGCGTCCGAGTGTGTTGGAGAACATCGTGATGGTGCCCCCGTAGAGGTGACTACTCGACACGATGTGATCGCCGGCCTCTGCGAGGGTGGCGATGGCAAGGAACTCTGCGGCGTGACCCGATGAGGCCGCAACGGCGCCGAGGGCGCCGTCGAGACTCGCCATCCGCTCCTCGAACGCCGAGACGGTCGGGTTGCCGAGACGGCTGTAGATCATCCCGTACTTCTGGAGGGCGAAGAGATCAGCGGCGTCGGCCGTGTCCTCAAACACGTACGACGAGGTCTGGAAGATCGGGACGGCCCGGGCCCCGGTGGTGGGGTCGGGGCGGGCGCCCGCGTGGAGAGCCCGGGTGCGAAAGCCCCACTCGTGATCGGTCATCGTCTGAGCGTACGCATCCCGGACGCCGAATGAAGCAGAGGTCGCGTCTAGCCTCAGCCCTCATGTTCGCAACTCGCTTGGACCGAGCCCGGGCCCGCATGGAGGCCGACGGCGTCGACGTGCTCATGCTGTCGGTGGGCAGCGACCTTCCATACTTCTGTGGCTACGAGGCGATGCCGCTCGAACGCATCACCATGCTCGTCGTGCCTCGGGAGGGCGCCGCCACGCTTGTTATGCCGGGCCTCGAACGCGCCCGTGTTCACGAGCGGCCCGAAATCTTCTCGGTTGCGCCGTGGGGCGAAACCGAGGATCCGATCGCAAAGATCGCCGACCTTGCGGGTGCCGCCGACACGATCGCAATCGGTGACCACATGTGGGCGGGCTTTCTCGTCGATCTCACCAACCAGATGCCCAACACCTCCTTTTGTCGGGCTTCGAGCATCACGAGCCCGATCCGGCAGGTGAAGGACGCCGAGGAGATCACCCGTCTTCGCGAGGCCGGGGCCGCCGTCGACCGGATCGCCACCAGGCTGCAGCGTGGAGAGATCCCGCTCGTCGGGCAGACCGAGGCGGCGGTCTCGGCCGAACTCGGACGCCAGATTCTCGAGGAAGGCCACGACCGCGTGAATTTCGCCATCGTCGCCGCCGGGGAGAACGCCGCCAGTCCGCATCATCACGCTGGTGAGCGCGTCATCCAGTCTGGCGAACCGGTGCTCTGCGATTTCGGCGGCACGATGATCGGCGACGATGGCATCGGCTACTGCTCCGATATCACTCGCAACATTTGGACCGACGATCGCCCCGACCGCGAATACCTCGAAGCGTACGCCGTCCTCCACGAGGCCCAGGCTGCTGCGGTGCGGGCCGCCACGGTGGGCACGCCGTGTCAGGACGTCGATCGTGCGGCCCGGCAGCGCATCGTCGATGCGGGTTTCGGTTCGTACTTCGTGCACCGAACCGGCCACGGCATCGGCGTCGAGGCACACGAGGATCCCTACATCGTCGAGGGCAATACCCAGCCACTCGCCCACGGCAATGCGTTCTCGGTCGAGCCCGGGATCTATATCGAGGGGAAGTGGGGGATGCGCCTGGAAGACATCGTCGCCGCTGACGACGATGGCCCCGACCCGCTCAATCGCGCTGACCACCACCTCGCCGTTCTCGGATGAGTCGCCCTCCGGCGCCCTCGCTGCGTCCCGTCCGCAACGTCGTCGCCACGGCAGTCGGCCTGGCTGTTCTCGGTCGACTCCTCGTCGGTGCCGGTGGGCCTGGCGTGTTCGGCATCGTCGTCATTGTACTTGCGCTCATCGCGTCGGCGGGCGTCGTGCTCGCCCGACAGAGCGGCGCAATGCCACGGCATCTGCTCGCCCCGTCACTGCTCGGCCTGTTCCTCGTTGCCGCCGCCGGCGCGTTCGTCCTGTGATCGAACTCGACGGCGCAACCGTGCTCCTGCAGTGGGCGGCCGGCGGCTGGCTGTTTCTCTGGGTTACGACGCGTCGGCGCGAGGTCGGCCTTGGCTACGGCTGGTTGCAGCGTCTGACCTTCCTCGGCCTCGGCGCACTCTCGTTGACCGCAGCGTTCTTCACGTCGCCGACATGGGAACGCGAGATCATGACGATGGCGTTCATGGCAACCGGTGTCGTCGCCCTGATCGTCTCGATCGTCCGTAAGTCCGCAGGCGTGGCCGGTCAGCGCGAGGTCGTCGAGCGCCGGAGTGCTCGGGTCGCTGCCATGACCGGCATCGACCGTGAGGAGCAGCACTTCGACAAGAGCGCAGAGGAGTTCCCGCCGAGTCTCGATCTCGCCGCGGCGATCGTCGGCATGATCGCCGTTGTCGTCGCTTCGTGGGAGGCCGGTTCAGTCGAAGGTGTCGAACTCCTGTCGATCCTGCGGGGCGTCACCTCGGCACTCTTCCTCGGGGTGCTTTCCGACGCGATGCTGCTCGGCCACTGGTACCTCGTGCAGCCCGGCCTGGCCCGAGCGCCGATCCTCGAACAGGTCAGATGGGCGCAGATCCTTTGGGTGCCCGAGACGATCGTCTTCGTGATTCCGACCGGCATGTGGTCGGTGCTCAACGGCGATATCGATGACGCGTACAACGGACTGCTCGGCTGGTTCTGGGTCGCGTCCGTATTGGGCACGGGCGCCCTGATCCTCGTGTGTCGGCTTGCGCTCAAGGAACGCCAGTACTCCGCCGTGATGGCGGCCACCGGTCTCATGTACCTGGCGATCCTCACCGGCTTCGGGCAAGACATCGTCGCCCGCGTGCTCCTCTCGCCGTGACCCGTCCGGCGAGTGTGCGGCGCGTCGCCGACGGCACCGCTACCTTCCGGGCATGCCGACCACCGGAACCACGTCACTGAGCCACCTCCTGAGCCGCCGGGCAGCAGGGGAGACCACCTCGCTCGACGGCACGTGGAAGGCCATCCCCGACCCGTACGACGTGGGCGGGTTCAGCATCCTTGGGCCCGCCAAGGATGGCTGGTTCCGCGACCGCAAGCCCGAGCATCCGGCTGAACGCATCGAATACGACTTCGACGGATCCCTTGACCTGGAGGTGCCCGGCGACTGGAACACCCAGATTCCCGAGTTGCACTACTACGAGGCCTCGCTCTGGTACCGCCGACGCTTCACCACGGCCGAGGAGGAGTCCGGCCGCACGTTCGTTCATTTCGGTGCGGTCAACCACTCGTGCACGATCTATCTCGACGGCAACGTGCTTGCGTCTCACGAAGGCGGCTACGGCCCGTTCGCCGTCGAGGTCACCGGCCGCATCGGCGCAGGCGAACATTCGCTGGTTGTGCTCGTCGACTGCATCCGCAAGCCCGAGCGGGTTCCCGCAATACGCACCGACTGGTTCAATTTCGGCGGCCTCCATCGCAGTGTCGACCTCGTCAGAGTTCCGAGCACGTTCATCTCCAGCGCGTGGATCACCATGGCCGCCGACGGCTCGCTCGTCGGTGAAGTCAATGTCGATGGCGATGCCCCCAGCACGGCTCGTCTCGAGATCGCCGAGCTCGGTTGGTCACTTGAGGTGAAGGCCAACGAGCGCTTCACCGTTTCGGCAACGGACGTTCCCGAACACGAGCGCTGGCACCCGGGCAACCCTCGGCTGTACGAGGTCGTCTTCGAGGCGGGCGCCGACCGTGTGGCCGACTCGGTCGGCTTTCGCACCGTCGAGACGCGAGGAAGCGACATCGTCGTCAATGGCGAGGTGGTTTTCCTGAAAGGCATCTCGATGCATGCCGAAGGCCCGACCGGCGGCAAGCGGGCCTCGGGGGCCGAGGATGCCGCCACGTTGTTCAACTGGGCCGAGGAACTTGGTGCCAACTTTGTTCGGCTGGCGCACTATCAACACGACGAGGCGATGGTCGCCGAGGCCGACAAGCGAGGGGTGCTCGCCTGGGTCGAACTTCCCGTCTACTGGGGTATCGAGTGGTCCAACGGGGCCACACTGGCCAACACGCTCGAGCAGACCAACGAACTCGTGTTGCGTGATCGCTGTCGCCCGTCGGTCGTGCTGTGGTCGGTCGCCAACGAGACGTTCCCCGGCGACGAACGCACGGCGTTCATCGGTTCCCTGATCGAGCGGGTGCGCTCGCTCGACCCGACCCGCTTCGTCACCTGCGCGCTCTTCACGCTGCCAGGGCAGGGCATCGAGACCCATATCGAAGACCCGCTCGGCGAGCTGATCGATGTGATCGGCGTGAACCAGTACTACGGCTGGTACTACGGCGAGCGTGCCGAGATCGCCTCGAATCGCTGGACATCGGAGTGGGGTAAACCGATCATCTTCAGCGAACTTGGGGCCGGCGCAAAGCACGGCAACCACGGCGATGACGCCGAGATCTGGACCGAGGAGTTCCAGGCTGCCGTCTACGAAGCCCAGATCGAGATGATCGCTGCCAACGACGACTGCGCCGGCCTGAGTCCGTGGATCCTAAAAGACTTCCGCACACCGATGCGGGTTCTGCCCGGCATCCAGGACGGTTACAACCGCAAGGGGCTGGTCAGCGAGGAGGGCGAGAAGAAGCTCGCCTTCGACGTGCTTCGTTCCTGGTACGCCTCGCTCGACTGACGGGCCTTCGTCGCCGGTCGAAGGGCCGGGCCCAGCACTCGGCCTGAGGCGCAGGGTGACTACGATCACCGGATGGCCATCACCTTCACCGCCACCCGATCCATCCCCAAGTCCACCAAGGTGCGTGTCCGCATCGTCACCACCGATGCGGTCGAGGCCGGTGTTGCAGGCATTCCGGACGGTCAACTCACGTCGGCCGGCTTCTCGGGGAAGCCGGGGGACACGCACGTTCACCCGGATGGCAAGCGCACCGAAGTGCTGATCGGTATCGGCGATGCCGCCGATGTCGACACCGATGCGGTTCGGCGCGCGTCCGCCGCAGTCGGCCGCAGGTCCGGTCGCTACGGCAAACTTGGTGTCGAGTTGCCCGAGACCGAACTCGACGGTGCGGCCGCTCGCCAAGCGCTGGTCGAGGGAATCGCCCTCTCGACCTACACGTTCACCACCTACAAGTCCGATGCCAAGCCCTCGAAGCTTGCGACCGTCGAGGTCGCCGGTGGCACTGGTGCGAAGAACCAGGCGGCGCTCGACCGCGGTGCTGCAATCGCCCGGGGCCAAATGCTCGCCCGGGATTTCGTGAACGAACCCGGCGGCGTGCTCACGCCGGCCGTGTTCGCCCGTCGTGCGCAGGCGGTGGCCAAAGAGCAGGGTCTCGCCGTCAAGGTGTGGGACGAGGCGGCGATCAAGAAAGGCAAGCTCGGAGGCCTCCTCGGCGTGAACCGCGGCTCGACCCAGCCGCCTCGTTTCGTCGAACTCACCTACACCCCGAAGTCGAAGCCCAAGGGCACGCTTGCGCTGATCGGAAAGGGCATCACCTTCGATGCGGGCGGTCTTTCCATCAAGACCGGAGCGGGCATGATGACGATGAAGTGCGACATGGGCGGCGCCGCTGCCGTGATCGGAGCGATGTCGGTGCTCAAGGACCTCGGGGCCGGCTGTCGCGTTCGGGCTTTCGTCCCCATGACCGACAACATGCTCGGCGGCGACGCCACCCGGCCGGGCGATGTGCTCAAGATCCGCAACGGCAAGACCATCGAAGTACTCAACACCGACGCAGAGGGTCGCCTGATCCTCGCCGATGCGCTGTCGCTCGCCTCGGAGGCCAAGCCCGACGCAATGATCGATCTCGCAACCCTCACCGGCGCGTGCATGGTCGCCCTCGGCCCGAAGATCGCAGGCTTGATGGGCAACAACGCTCCGTGGATCGAACAGATCGAGGCGGCATCAGACCTGACCGGTGAACGGGTCTGGCACCTTCCGCTGCCGTCCGACTACCGCAAGCAGGTCGACTCGTCGGTCGCCGACATGAAGAACATCGGCGGTCCGCACGGTGGCGCACTGACCGCTGGCCTAATCCTCCAGGAGTTCGTCGCCGACGGGGTCCCGTGGGCGCACCTCGACATCGCCGGTCCGGCGTTCACCGACAGCGATGACGCCGAGATCACCAAGGGTGGCACCGGCTTCGGCGTGCGATTGCTCGCCGAACTGGCCGTCAACTTCACCGCCCCGTAGCGGAGCAGGACGGCCCAAAGGGCCGCCCTAGGATCGCAAGCCGCAGGCGGCAGCCTTGAGGATGGCGGCTTAGGCAGCTTCGGGCCCGTGTTCAGCCGCGATTCGATGGCGCTTCCATGCCCAGTTGACCGCCTCGGCTGCGATTGGCCCAGGGACCCGCCATTGATCGAGCTGGCGTTTGGTCTCGGCGAAGCCGTCGCCGCATTCGATCAGACTCAACGCCCGGCGGCGTGCCCGCGAACGAGCCGGACCGGCAGTGACCGGCTGCTCGTGGAGGTGCTGGTGCTCAGCCTGGAGGGCGAGAGGCAGGCGCTCGATCTGGCTGCGGTTGAGGGGAGCGAGACGATGGCGTACCTCGATCGAGTCGGCGCCGGCTGATCGGGCTGCCCCGAACCGAATCGCCCGCTGAATCGACCGGGAGAGCGGGCTGTTGCACCTGCCTCAGCGGCCGACACCGATCTGGGCTGCAACATCTCTGAGATCGAGATGGGCTACGGCGTAGTCGACGGGCCGAGAATCCCGAGCCAGAACCGCTCGACATAGCGAGTGCGGGGATCGTGACCGAGCCGATCGATCAGCGGATCGTGCCAGCGCAGAGCGTGGAGCGGTGGCTGCGGGACGGTCGTGTCAGACGGTGACTCGACGAGTGGGTTGGACATGATGCTTCCAGTTAGTGCGATGATGAACGGGGAAGTGGGTGTTATTTCATAACATTCCATACAGCCGTGTCGAGAGGAAGTCGTCGTCGTATCCGGATTGGCGAGGCCGAGATCGTCGCTGCCGATCTACGATGCCGCCATGCACATCCTCGACGAGTCGATCGATGCCGCTCGGAGCCTGATCCACGAGGCTCAGGTGATCACCGTGTTGACCGGTGCCGGTATCTCCACTGACTCCGGCATCCCCGACTTTCGGGGTCCGAACGGACTTTGGACTAAGGACCCTGCTGCGGAGAGAGCATCGAACATCAACTTCTACGTTGGTGACCCGGCGGTACGGCGCGCCAACTGGGCCCAACGAGCCGAGGGTTCGTTGTGGGCGAACGTTGATCCCAACGCCGGTCATCAGGCGCTCGTCGAGCTGGAGCGGCGGGAAAAACTCCACACCCTCATCACGCAAAATGTCGACGAACTGCACCAACGGGCGGGTTCCTCTCCGGGT
>PBTQ01000037.1 GCA_002729125.1 Acidimicrobiaceae bacterium
GAGGATCAGGTAGCCGACATGGTCGCCCACGCCGCCTTTCCAGCCGAGTGTGACCGGTCCGACATGCTCACCGCCGGTCGAGTACCCGTAGGCGACCGCGCCGATGGTGAGGGCGATGGTGAGTCCGAAGAAGAACTTGAAGCCCGTGGTGAACATCTGATCCCTACTTGGTGACAAAGATGGCGATCCAGGTGACCCAGTACATGACGGAGACCGCATGCCAGAACATGGCAGCAGCGGCGACACCGTCGTCCTGGGAAGGACCGAACTGACCGAACAGTGCCCGCATCGTGGTGAGGGCGAGGAAGACGACAGCACCGATCAAGAAGACGATGTAGGTGCCGGTCATGACGAAGAACAGGAACTGACCTTGCGTGCCGGCCAGCGCGAACCCGGTGTCGTTGATGATGAACCAGAGCTGGTTGAAGACCGCCGCCCCAAACATGCCGGTGAGCGCAAGCGCGATGTAGGCGTTGGGACGGTCATCGTTGCGGATTGCCTGCACGGCCCACTGGACCGTGAAGGCGGCGAGCACGAGGGTCCAGAAGATCCAGCCCGACGGGCCAAGTTCGATCACGCCTTCAGCGAACCATTCCTCACCGGCGTCGCGGGCGGCGGCCCGCTCACTGACATAAACGGCGAGCACGCCGAAGTAGGCCATTAGGGCGGCGCCGCTGGCGAACATGGTGCCGACGAGCACCGTACGGGGCCGGCGGATCGCGGGTGCTGCGAGCTGGGTGGTGGTGGCGGTCATCAGGACTCCCCTCCCTCGTCGCCGGGCGTCTCGTCGAGCAGCGGTGCCTCCGAACGGACTCGGGCGGGCGGCTCGGCGAAGTTGCCGGCGGGCGGCGGCGTGGCGGTGGCCCACTCAAGGGTGTGGCCGCCCCACGGGTCGTTGTCGGCCTCGCCCGGCTTGACGTAGGCCAGGGTGATCGCACCAAGTGCGCCGAGGACCCCGAGCAGCACGACGATCGAGCCGATCATCGAAAGGACGATCATGGCGTCGCCAAGACTGTCGTCGGCGGATGCCAGCAGCACGTCAGGGGTGTCGACGAACCCGGCGATCACGTCGGTGGCGCCGAGCAGGACGCCGCCGAGCAGGAGGAGGGTCATGGCGCCAAGCCCCTGGATGCCGGAGAAGAGGCGACCGTCGGTCTTCGGGGCCCAGAACCACCAGCCGCCGAGGGAGCCAAGAATGGCGGCGAGAGCAACGAGGTTTAGCACGCCAGTATCGGCGGTGGTGCCGATGAGGTCGAGCGGGTCAATGACACGCAGAGCGCCAGCGGCAGTGGCGGCCAAGAAGAGCAGCATCGAGCCGAGAGCGCCGATCATGTGGGCGGGCGGGATGCCAACCGGCGCTTCGCCGGAGACGAGGGTGGCGCCGTTGCCGCCGACCGAGGCGAGCACGGGGACCATGGCGGCAACACCGAACGCGATGTACACCAGCGTGTCACGCTCGTCGCCGAAGAACGGCTGGGACCAGCCGCCGATGGCGAGCAGGCCGGCGAGGCCGACGAGGATCATCATCGCCTCGTGGCTGACCTGGCGGCCCTTGGCGACAACCGGGATGATTGAGCCGGCGATGCCGAGGACAGGAACGGCGGCGGCGTACACCGCCGGCTGGTCAAGAATCCACGCCAGCTGTGCGTACACGTCGAAGCTGGGATTGGGTGCACCGACGAAGAGGCCGGCACCGCCGGAGAGGTCGATGTAGAGAATCGCGATGTTGGCGATGGCGACCGGGAGGGTGAGGACCCAGACACTGCCTGCGACGAACATCGACCAGGCGAACAACGGGACCTTGGTGAGACCCATGCCCGAGGTGCGCAGCGACACCACGGTGGTGACGACACAGATGGTGCCGAGGATGATCGACACCATCACCATGCCGGTGCCGAGGAGGGTGAGTCGGATGGCGTCGGCTTCGTCACCGGAGACGCCGTCCAGGGCACCCCAGCCCCCGCCCGCAAGGACTGAAATGATGGTGATCAGCGAGCCGAGCACATAGCCCCACGCCGCAGCGAGCGCCGCTCGAGGGAAGGCGATGTTGGTGCTGCCGACCTGCATCGGCGCGATGGTGGTGGCGAGACCGACGAACAGTGGGATCGCGACCATCAACACGATGCCGAAGCGGTACAGCGACCACATCTGGAAGTAGCTGTTCACCCCGCCGAACAGGTCGATTGCATCGGCATCAAGCCGCTCGAAGGAGATCAGGACACCGATCACGGAGAAGAACAGGAGCGACAGGGCGCCGAAGCGCAGCCAGATCCGACCAATCGCCTTGTGATCGCTGGTGGTCAGCCAGTCGTACAGTCCGCCGACCGCGGGAAGCGGCGCAGCACTGGACTCGGCCGCCTCCGAAGGCGGTGACTCAGTCATCGTCATGGGTTCTGTAATCCTCTACGGCGAGGGCCCCTGCCCCCATCGCTGAAATGTTTTTGCCGCGCGCCCGGACAGCTCGGGCACGAACCCCGCAGATCCTACAGGTGTCTGCCGCCAGGAGCGGAAACCGAGCGCAAGGAAATGCGGCGCGATCCCACCCCTTTTGGGGCGATCTCACCCCTTTTTACCCAACTCGGGCCGGTTTGGGCCCGACCGAACGACCGCAGCGCCTGCCTAGAGGCCGTTTCGCACCATGACATCGACCGCCATGGCACCGAAGAGCAGGGTCAAGTAGGTGATCGACCAACCGAACAGCGCCATCGCCAGCTTCGGTTGAGGATCCCGGTACACCTTCACCGCAAGGCCGAGGAACACGGCGCCGGTAACGATCGCAACACCGACATAAATGGCCCCCATATCAGCGACCGGGGCAAACGCGAGCGTGAGGCCCCACAGCAACAGGGTGTAGAGAATGATGCGGGTGGCGGTGGTCCTGAGCGATTTCACCGCCGGCAGCATCGGCACGTCGGCTGCCTGGTAATCGTCTCGGTAACGAATGGCCAAGGCCCAGAAGTGCGGTGGGGTCCAGAAGAAGATGATGGCGAAGAGCACCACCGGCGGCCAGTCGAGTGTGTTGGTGACCGCCGACCAGCCCACGAGCACGGGCACCGCCCCTGCGGCGCCACCGATGACGATGTTGGCCGTGGAGTTGCGCTTCAGCCAGAGGCTGTACACGAAGACGTAGAAAAGAGTGGCACTCACGGCGAGGCAGGCCGACAGCAGGTTGACAGTGCCCCACAACCACAGGAAGGCGAAGATTTCGACACCGAAGGCGAACACGATCGCTTGGCGCGGGGTGACCTCCCCGGTGACGAGTGGGCGGTCCTTGGTACGTTCCATCAGGGCATCGATGTCGCGATCGATGTACATGTTGAAGGCGTGGGCGCCACCGGCGGCGAACGTGCCGCCGAAAACGGTGGCGAAGATCAACCACAGCGATGGCAGACCACCCTCGGCGACGATCATGGTCGGCACCGTGGTGACGAGCAGCAACTCGACGATCCGGAGCTTCATCAAGGCGATGAACGCAAGGATCTTCGGGCGCGTCGGCGCATGGGCGGTTGCGGACACGGCCTCAGGCTACGGCCGCTGAGGCAACTCCAACTAGCTGGCCCTAACGTCTTAGGCATGTTCCGTGGTGCGATTTCCCCTGAGCGCTACGTGCAGCTCGCCCGTGGCGCACTCTGGTCTCTGACCGTCATCGTGATCACCGGGGCAGCCGTCCGGCTCGCCGGTTCCGGCCTCGGCTGTTCGGACTGGCCGACATGCGAAGAGGACCAATTCGTCGCCTCGCTCGAACACCATGCGCTCATCGAATTCGGGAACCGCCTCTTCACCGGGGTCGTCACGGTCGCCGTGGTGCTCGCCGTCCTCGGGTCGATTCGCCGCGGTCCGAAACGACGCGACCTGATCTGGTGGTCGTGGGGACTCGTCGCCGGCGTGATCGCCCAAATCCTGCTCGGGGCGGTGCTCGTGCTCACCCATCTCGATCCGCGTTTCACGATGGGGCACTTCATCTTGTCGATGGTGCTGCTCTGGAACGCAGCGGTGTTGATCGAGAAGGCAAAGACCGACATCGCCGACCCAGCGCCGCTCTGGATGGGCGCACCATCGGATCACGACCGTTCGATCCGCAACGCAAGCCGCACCCTCTTCGCCTTCGGCTCGATCCTGCTCGTCACCGGCACGATCGTCACCGGATCGGGCCCGCACTCCGGCAGCGACGACGAACTCGTCGCCGATCGTCTCCCGTTTCTTGTGCGAGACGTCACTCGCATCCACTCGATCACGGCGTTCACGGACCTCGCCGTGGTGCTCGTGATCATCCGTCGCGCCCATCGCGACAAGAAGTTCCTGTTGCGTGAGCAAGCGATGCGGCTCATGACCCTGCTGGTCGCTCAGGGTGCAGTCGGATACTGGCAGTACTTCACCGGCGTTCCGGTCCAACTCGTTGCGGTCCACATCACCCTCGCCTCGATCACCTGGATCCAGATCGTGCGCCTTGCGTGGCAGGCCGAACAGGTGCCGGCGCGCGATCGTGTTCTCGTATGACGGCCCCGCTCACCGCACCAGCCGTCGACACCGGGGAACATGTGGCGTTCGATCACCCGTGGAAGGTGATCGTCTGGGATGACCCGATCAATCTGATGTCGTATGTGACCTTCGTGTTCCGGAAGGTCTTCGGCTACTCCAAGAACAAAGCGGAACAGCTGATGATGCAGGTGCACGTTGAGGGCCGCGCCGTCGTTTCATCAGGCACTCGCGAGAAGGCCGAACTCGACGTCTTCCGGCTTCACGAACACGGCCTGTGGGCCACGCTCGAACAGGACCAGTGATGCCGACTTTTTTTCGTCGTCGTTTCCGTTGGAAGAACGGTCAGGTCGTTGTCGAACTGCCCGACGACGAGCAGGACATGCTTCGCCACGTGCTGCCCCAGCTGCGCGAACTGGTGATGGGCGAGACCGACCCCGCACTACGTCGCCTATCGCCACCGGCACGACCCGACGACCCTGAGGCCGAGGCGTTCTACCGCCAGATGGTCACCGACGAGTTGATGGCATCGCGCCTCGAGGCGATCGAGGTCGTCGAGGAAGGTATCAGCGGCACCGTCCTCGACGACGCTGGCGTTGACTCGTGGATGCACAGCCTCAACGCCCTCCGCCTCGTGCTCGGTGAGCGCCTCAATGTCGACGTGATCGGCCAAGACATCCTTCACGACCTGGACTCCGACGACGACCGGGTGCCGATCGTGGCACTGTACGAGTGGCTCGGCTGGCTTCTTGAACAGTTGGTCGACGCTGCGATGGACAGCCTCGACGACTGACAAATCCGGGTTCTGTCAGCCACCAGAACCCGCCAGAACCCCGTACACTGCCCAGTCGGTTGGTTCGCCGACCATGAAACATCGGCTCCGGCCGATGGTTCCGCCCCCGGCCCACCGGGAGGCAGGCCCCATTCGTCCAGCGGCCTAGGACGCCGGCCTTTCACGCCGGTAACACGGGTTCGAATCCCGTATGGGGTGCGAGTCGGTTGCAGGTTGTCATCGCGATGAACGACCTCTACCGTTCCCATGTCGTTCGGTCCGCCGAGCGAGGGGTCCTGTAGATCAGTTTGGAGTGATCGCCACCCTGTCAAGGTGGAGGCCGCGGGTTCAAATCCCGTCAGGACCGCACATGCGCCTTGCAGGTATGCAGAGCGCACCCAGAGGTCGGGTAGCTCAGTTGGCAGAGCGACCGCCTGAAAAGCGGTAGGTCACCGGATCGACGCCGGTCCCGACCACCATTCGAACATCACCCCGGCCAATTCGGTCGGGGTGATGGCGTTTTCGTCCTCAGAACGAAGCGGCCGTATGCCACCCGGCATGGATCGCCCCTTCGAGGTAGCCGACCCCGCCCGCATCACCGATCACGACCGGCTCGAAGCCAGCTTTCGTGAAGCCCTCGGCCACGGCGAAATCACCATCGACCAGTTGAGCGATCACGACGGTGTCAGCAGCCGCGCCGGCGTCACCCTCGTCGGTCGACCAGGTGACGGCGTCGGCCCCGATCTCGATGTCGCAGGCACCGGTAACGAGCGCGACGCCGTGATCACGGAGATCGCCGAGCACACGCCAACGCCGAGGATGGGCCATCTCAAGTGCGAGCTTGTCGCCTTCCTCAAGAACGGTGACCTGCCGATCTCGTTCCATCATGAACTCGGCGAGTTCGACGCCAACGAGACCACCACCGATGATCACAACCCGCTTCCCCACCGGCATGTACTGCTCGGTGAGCTTGGCGAGGACCCCAGGGTCGGCGATCAAGCCGACCCGACGACCGATACCGAGCGCGAGACGAGCCGGCAACGGAAGCTTCTTCGCCGCCCCGGTAGCGCCACCACCGGTGAGCAACTCGCGGAGATCGTCGCCGTCGAAGACGTGCGAGCGGTCGGCTCCGGGCAACGTCGAGCGCGTGCGGGCCGCCCCGGTCGCCACCACAACATGATCGGGCGAGAGCGCAGCGACAGCATCGGGGGTTGCGGTCGTGGTGGTGCGGACGTCGACCGCCAGGCGCCGCATCTCGTGCTCGTACCACCTGAGCAGCCGAAGGTTGGGTTCGTAGAGCAGCGCCGCGAAACGCAACGCTCCGCCGATGTTGCGCGACGCCTCGAAGATAGTGACGTCGTGCCCTCGCAGGGTCGCGACGCGAGCGACCTCGAGTCCGGCAGGTCCGCCGCCGACGACCACGATCTTCTTCGGCGTCTCGGCCGGCGTGGACTCGACGGCACCGAGTTCGGACTCACGAGCGAGCACCGGATTCACCGCACACTTCACCCGACGGTCGAAGAAGGGCTGGGCGACGCAGACGTAGCAGTTGATGCAGGGCCGGATCTCCTCGACCCGATTCTCGCGGACCTTCCGTCCCGTCTCGGGATCCGCAAGCATCTGACGCCCCATCGCGACGATGTCGGTCTTGCCGTAACCGATCATCTGGTCGCCAGTGCTCGGCCGGATCCGCCCGACAGCAATCACCGGGACCGGCAGCGCCTCGGTGAGACGACCGCTGAGCGCTGCGTGCTTCGCCTCCTGGTCGACGATCATGCCGTCGGTGAACGCCTGGCCCGAGGTCATGTCCCCATAGGCGGACAGATGAACGGCGTCAGCCCCGGCTTCGACTGCGAGCCGGGCGGTGATCTCGCACTCGTCGAACGTGATGCCGTCAGGCGTTCGGTACTCGAGCGCATCGAGGCGCACCCACACCGGGAATTCTCCACCCGTACGCGACTTCGCTTCGGTGACGACCTCGCACAGGAACCGGGCCCGGTTCTCGATCGGACCGCCGTAATCGTCGTCACGCCGGTTCCATTGGCGCGACAAAAACCCGGAGAGGAGATAGCCGTGGGCGCCGTGAATCTCGACGGCGTCGAACCCGGCCGCTCGAGCGCGGACGACCGCGTCGCCGAGTTGCTCGGTGATCGCAGCGATCTCGTCGGTTGTCATGGCGTGGAACTGCGGCTTCATGTCGGCGCCGCCTGACGCAGCCGCCATCGCCACCAGTTCGTCCATCGACAGGTCGTTGATCATGTCAAGCGAGCCGTGCCACTCGGGCAGCGACGGCACATAGACCGGGTCGCCATTGGCGACATCAACTCGGCTGATCTTGCCGTGATGCACCAGCTGCACGGCAATCTTCGCACCATGGCGATGGACGGCGTCGGTGAGCTTGCGCAGCGCCGGGATGTAGCGGTCGTCCGACACCGCCAGCTGGTGGACCGAGTTGGCGCCATGCGGGTAGCCAAAGGCGGCGACCTCGGTGATGAGGAGTCCGGCACCGCCAGCGGCTCGGGCTTCGTAATAGGCGATGACCTCGTCGTTGGCCATGCCGTCGTCACCGACGATTTCGACGCCCATTGGCGCCATGGCGATGCGGTTGGCCACCGTCATCGAACCAATCTTCACGGGCGCGAGGAGATGCTCGGTCATCGCGCAGGACCGTAGCGAACCCCGCCCGACGGCGGCGAAATCACCTCAGAAACGGATGGCGCCGTCGATCACTGCGGCGTTCGCAACTGCGGCTGCGACGGCAGGCGCCACCGTGTGATCGAACACCGAGGGCACGACGAAGTTCGGCGTGAGATCGTTCTCGTCGACGGTGGCGGCAATGGCGTGCGCGGCCGCGACCTTCATCGACTCGGTGATCTTGTGGGCGCCGACATCGAAGGCACCGCGGAAGATGCCGGGGAACGCCAGAACGTTGTTGATCTGATTCGGGAAGTCGCTCCGGCCGGTGGCCATGACCGCCGCAAGCCCGTCGGCCGCCTCGGGACGGATCTCCGGATCGGGATTGGCCATGGCGAAAACGATCGGATTCGGCGCCATCTTGCGAAGGTCGCTCGCGTCGATAAGGTCGGGGGCGGACACCCCGATGAAGATGTCGGCGCCTTCGAGTACGTCTTGGAGGTTCCCTGCCTTCCGGTCGGGATTGGTGTGCTCGGCGAACCACTCCTTCGCGAAGTTCAGTCGGTCGCGGCCCGAGTAGATCGAGCCAGTGGAGTCAACACCAATGAGTTCGCCGTACCCGGCGTCACGCAGGATCTTGCCGATGGCGAGGCCCGCAGCGCCCATGCCAGAAATGACGACCGAACAGTCCTCCGGCTTCTTGTCGATGAGCTTGAGGCTGTTGGTGAGACCAGCGAGGGTCACCACCGCCGTGCCGTGCTGATCATCGTGGAATACTGGGATGTCGAGACGTTCCTTGAGGGTTTCCTCGATGGTGAAGCACGCCGGCGCGGCGATGTCTTCGAGGTTGATGCCACCGAAGGTCGGCGCGATCCGCTCGACGGTCTCGATGATCTCGTCGGTGTCCTTCGTGTCGAGGCAGATCGGGAAACCGTCGACGCCGGCGAACTCCTTGAACAGCAGCGCCTTGCCCTCCATGACCGGCATGGCCGCTTCGGGACCGATGTCACCGAGGCCGAGCACGGCGGTGCCGTCACTGACGATGGCGACGGTGTTCTTCTTGATCGTGTACTCGTGGGCCTTGGCCACGTCGTCGTGGATCGCCATGCACACGCGAGCGACGCCAGGGGTGTACGCCATGGCGAGATCGTGGGCATCGGCGACGCCGCACAACGGCAGCACCTCGATCTTGCCGCCTTCGTGGATGCGGAAGGTGCGGTCCCACCACTCGACCACGGTGACACCCGACAAGGTGTTGGCTACCTCGACGAGTTTGCGGCCGTGGGTCTCGTCGCGGGCATGAATATCGATGGTGCGCGAGACGCTGGGGCCCTTGGCTTCGAAGCCGGTCGCGCCGGCAATGTTGCCGCCGGCTTCTCCGATGGCGACGGCGAACCGGCCGAGGGTGCCGGGAACGTTGTCGAGAACGATCTTCAGCCCGATGGAATAGGCGGCGGTCGGGACCTTGCTCATGGCCTGCGACGCTAGCGGGGCCATGGTTCCGAACCCCCATGCAGCCCGTCGGCCAGCCTTCCGGTCTCACCGACACGGAAGAGGGCCTCGGTGCCATTCCAGAAATCGGATTGGTCCCTGAACAACGTTCAGCGATACCGTCCTCCGAATGGCGCCCCGGCCCGGAGAGATGACCGACGAGCACAAGGCCGCTCTGGCAGAAGGCCGAGCTCAGGGGAGCGCTGTTCGCGCCTACCTTGAGGCCCTCGAGAGCCACAAACCGAAGCGCGGCCGCAAACGCACGCCAGCGAGCATGCGGGCGCGGCTTGCAACGATCGATTCGGACCTCGAACAGGCCGACCCGATGAGCCGACTCCAGATGATTCAAGAGCGCATGGATCTCGCAGCCGAAATTAAGGCAGCCGAACGGCCAATCGACCTCAGCGCCCTCGAGGATCGGTTCGTGGCGGTGGCCAAGGCCTTCAGCGAACGCAAGGGCATCTCCTACACCGCATGGAAGGAGTTCGGGGTTCCCACTCCGCTTCTCAAGCGGGCAGGCATCACCCGCGGGGGCTGATCAAACCCAGACCTCGGCGCCGGCTGACGCAGCCTTGGGGTGCGCAGCCAACACGGTTTTGGCACGGGCGACGACTCGTGCCACCTGCGTCATGGCCGTGCCGGTGAACTCCTGGGGATTCGCAAGCAACACCTCGATCTCGTCGCGGTCGAGCGGCATCAGCGAATCGCCGGCAAGGCGGTCGACGAGCGACGCGTGATCGCCACCCTCGCACCGGTCGAGTGCGGCGGCCACGGCGTGTTCCTTGACCAGTTCGTGTGCCGCTTCACGGCCGAGCCCACCGTCGACCGCAGCGGTCAGAATGCGGCTGGTCGCAAGGAAGGGAAGGTCGCGGCGCAGCTCAGCCTCGACGACCGCCGGGAAGACCCCGAACTCATCGAACACGCTGAGCGCAGTCTGGATGAGACCGTCGGCGGCCATGAACGCGTCGGGCAACATGACCCGCCGCACGACGGAACAGCTCACGTCGCCCTCGTTCCACTGACGGCCGGCCAAGCCCGCCGCCATGGTGAGATGGCCGTCGATCACGAGCTTGAGACCGTTGACCCGTTCAGCGCTTCGGGCGTTCATCTTGTGCGGCATCGCCGAGGAGCCGACTTGGCCCGGGCGGAAGCCCTCGGTTGCCAACTCGTGACCAGCCATGAGGCGAAGCGTGGTGGTCGCGCTCGACGGAGCCGACACGGCCTGCGCGATCGCCGACACGACGTCAAGGTCGAGCGAACGGGGATAGACTTGGCCGACGGAGTCGAGCACCCGCGAGAACCCGAGGTGTTCAGCGACCGCCTGCTCGAGTTCGTCGACTCGATCGGGATCCCCGAGCAGATCGAGTTGATCGAGACGAGTGCCGACCGGACCCTTCAAACCGCGGAGTGGGTAGCGAGCAAGGAGCTCCTCGACCCGCTCGAACCCGATCATCGTCTCTTCCGCAACATCGGCAAACCGCTTGCCGAGAGTGGTGGCCTGGGCAGCGACGTTGTGGGTGCGGGCGACCATCACCTCGCCTGCGTGACGCTCGGCCAGCGACGAGAAGCGGGCGAGGAGTGCGACGAGACGGTTGCGCAAGATCTCGAGCGATCGCCGGACTTGGAGTTGCTCGACGTTCTCGGTGAGATCGCGCGAGGTCATCCCCCGATGGATGTGTTCGTGACCGGCCAACGCGCAGAACTCATCGATGCGGGCCTTGACGTCGTGGCGGGTGACCGCCTCGCGCTCAGCGATCGACGCCGGGTCGACCTGGTCTTTGACCGCTTCGTAGGCCTCGATTGCTTCGTCGGGCACGGTGACGCCGAGTCGCTGTTGCGCTCGCATCACGGCGATCCACAGTTCGCGCTCGAGCACGACCTTGCGCTCGGGGGACCAGATCTCGTTCATCGCTTCGCTCGCATAACGAGCCGAGATCACGTTCACCATGGGATCTGTCGTCATGATGTCACCGTTCCATTCCGTTCAGGCGTCTTCAAGAACCCGGGCTGATCGAGCGGCAAACCACCATGTTCGGTGACGCCCACGAGGTCAGGCGGCTCGATCGAGAAACTGTTCGCGACCCGGACCCACGCCAACGAGCCGGATCGGCACACCGATCTGCTGCTCGAGGAAGGCGATGAAGTCGGCTGCCGCTGTCGGCAAGTCGTCGGGACGGGTGACGCTGCTGATGTCGGTCTTCCAGCCAGGCAGTGTCTCGTAGATCGGAACGGCCTTGTGGAGGTCCGACTGGTGGTACGGCAGATGATCGTGCCGGACGCCGTCGATCTCGTAGGCGACACAGACCTTGACCTCGTCGAGTTGATCGAACACGTCGAGTTTCGTGAGCGCGATCTCCGACAGTGAGTTGATGCGTGCGGCGTGGCGCATCATCACGGCATCGAGCCAGCCGGGGCGACGGCGACGACCCGTGTTGGTCCCGTACTCGTGGCCGACGTCGACGAGGTGGTCGCCGATCTCGTCGAACAACTCGGTCGGGAACGGGCCAGAACCGACTCGCGTCACATACGCCTTCGCGATACCGATGATGCGTTCGATGTCGCGCGGGCCGACACCGGCGCCGGTGCACGCGCCACCCGACACCGGGTTAGACGAGGTGACGAACGGGTACGTGCCGTGGTCGAGATCGAGGAAGGTCGCCTGCGCCCCCTCGAGCAGGATGTGCTGGCCGGCCTCAAGTGCGTTGTGCACGATCGAAATGGCGTCGCCGATGTGCGGGATGACCCGCGGGGCGCACGTGTCGAGATACTCCGCGGCGATCTCATCGGGATCGACCGGCTGCTGGTCGAAGACCTTGGTGAGCACCTGGTTGGTGTACCCGAGGACGACATCGAGCTTGGCCCGGAAGATCTTGGGATCGGTGAGATCCTGGACCCGCAGACCGACGCGCATCGCCTTGTCGGCATACGCCGGGCCGATCCCACGCTTGGTCGTGCCGAGCTTGGCGTCGCCGAGGTGGCGTTCGTGCAGCGCGTCGAGCTCTTGGTGGTACGGCATAATCAGATGGGCGTTGCCGGAAACCTTGAGCGTCGACGTGTCGACGCCCCGGGACTCGAGCATGTCCATCTCCCTGATCAACACTCGGGGATCGACGACCACGCCATTGCCGATCACCGGCGTGATGTGGTCGTAGAGCACTCCACTCGGGACGAGTTGGAGCGCAAAACTTTCACCGTCGACCACGAGGGTGTGGCCAGCGTTGTGGCCGCCCTGGTAGCGGACGACCAGCTCCATCTCCTTGGCGACGAGGTCGGTGAACTTGCCCTTCCCCTCGTCTCCCCATTGAGTACCGACGACAACGGTCGCGGGCACGGCGCACTCCTCTCGCGGGTTGGCGTTACCACGAGAGGCTAACGGAACCGAGGCGGCTTGAGCAGCCCATTTGTCATCGACGGCGACCCGCCCGGTGATCGGGGTCAGCGCAGAACGAAGGTACGCGTTGCTGCCTCTGGCATCTCCTCGGCC
This sequence comes from Acidimicrobiaceae bacterium, assembly GCA_002729125.1. Taxonomy (GTDB): domain Bacteria; phylum Actinomycetota; class Acidimicrobiia; order Acidimicrobiales; family Aldehydirespiratoraceae; genus UBA11606. Next base: position 12,858 of record PBTQ01000037.1, read on the forward strand.
GGTTCACCCGACCCAACCAAGTTGTCCACAGTCTTGTCCCCATCGATTTCCCCAGGTGGGGCCAACGATAGATCGGGTTCGATATCGACGGTGACCGTGTCGCCTTCGAGATAGCGACCTTCCAACACGGCGAGCGCCAGACGGTCGCCGATCTCACGTTGGATCAACCGCTTCAGCGGGCGGGCACCGAACGCCGGATCGAAGCCCTTGGCCACCAGCGCCTCCTTCGCCTCGTCGGTCACCACAAGCGAGAGACGTCGCCCAGCCAGACGCGTGCCGAGGCCGGCGAGTTGGATGTCGACGATCGACGCCAGGTCGGCTTCGGTGAGCGGCCTGAACCGAACGATGTCGTCGATGCGGTTCACGAACTCGGGTCGGAAGAAGTCTCCGGGCTCACCGGGGAGGTTCGACGTCATGATCAACACGACATTGCTGAAGTCGACCGTGCGACCCTGACCGTCGGTAAGGCGGCCATCGTCGAGCAGCTGCAGCAGGGTGTTGAAAACGTCAGGATGGGCCTTCTCGACCTCGTCGAGCAGCACGACGCTGTAGGGACGCCGCCGGACGGTCTCGGTGAGCTGGCCACCCTCGTCGTAGCCGACGTAGCCGGGGGGTGCGCCGATCAGTCGGCTGACACTGATCTTCTCTTGGTACTCCGACATGTCGATGCGGACCATCGAGCGTTCGTCGTCGAATAGGAACGCAGCGAGCGACCGCGCCAGCTCGGTCTTGCCGACACCCGTCGGGCCGAGGAAGAGGAAGCTGCCGATCGGGCGGTTGGGGTCGGCAAGGCCGGCCCGACTGCGCCGGATCGCGTTCGCGACAACCGACACGGCGTCGTGTTGGCCGATCACTCGCTCGTGGAGGTGATCTTCGAGGCGGACGAGCTTGTGCACCTCGCCCTCCATCAGCCGGCTGACAGGCACGCCCGTCCAGCGCGACACCACCTCTGCGATGTCCTCCTCGGTGACCTCCTCTTTCAGCATCGAGTCCTGTGCTTGGATCGTGTCAAGCTTCTCTCGGGCCTCCTCGAAGGCGCGTTCGAGATCAGGGATGCGGCCATAGCGAAGCTGAGCGGCCTTCTCGAGATCGGTCTCGCGATCGACCTCGCCCCGAAGCTGATCGAGCTCTTCGTTGATGGCCTGCAGCGACTCGATGGCGTCCTTCTCCGACTGCCACCGAACGGTGAGACCGGCGAGTTCCTCCTGAAGATCGGCGATCTCCCGGTCGAGATCTTGGAGCCGCTCTGCGGAAACCGCATCGGTCTCCTTGGCGAGGGCGAGTCGTTCGATCTCGATCTGGCGGATGCGCCGCTCCACGACGTCAATCTCTGTCGGCACCGAGTCGATCTCGATCCGAAGCGACGAGCCGGCCTCGTCGACGAGGTCGATCGCCTTGTCGGGAAGGTGGCGTCCGGTGAGGTAGCGATCGCTGAGCACCGCCGCTGCGACAAGCGCGGCGTCTTGAATGCGGACGCCGTGATGGATCTCGTAGCGCTCTTTGAGGCCGCGCAGGATCGCCACCGCAGCCTCGACCGACGGTGACTCAACCAGAACCTGCTGGAAGCGGCGCTCGAGGGCCGGGTCCTTCTCGATGTACTTGCGGTACTCGTCGAGCGTGGTGGCGCCCACCATTCGCAGACGACCCCGGGCGAGCATCGGCTTTAACATGTTGCCGGCGTCCATGGCGCCGTCAGCGCCGCCGCCTGCACCCACGACCGTGTGCATCTCGTCGATGAACGTGACGATCTCGCCGTCGGCGTCCTCGATCTCCTTGAGCACCGCTTGCAGCCGCTCCTCGAACTCGCCGCGATACTTCGCGCCAGCGACCATCGAGGTGAGATCGAGGCTGATGAGCCGCTTGTTCTGGAGACTCGTGGGTACGTCACCTTCGACAATGCGCTGGGCGAGCCCCTCGACGATGGCGGTCTTGCCGACACCCGGCTCGCCTATCAACACCGGGTTGTTCTTCGTGCGACGACTCAGCACCCGGATCACCCGACGGATCTCCTCATCGCGGCCGATCACCGGATCGAGTTCACCCTTGCGGGCCCGCTCGGTGAGGTCGAGACCGAACCGTTCGAGCGCCTGGTACTGATTCTCCGGGTTCTGACTGGTGATGCGATGACTTCCTCGCACCTTGCGAAGCGCGTTGAGCAAGGTCTCGTGGTCGACCCCGCCGAGGCCCTTGCACTGGCCGTGCAACGCGAGCAAGAGATGCTCGGTGGAGAGGTACTCGTCGGTGAGGTCCTCGCGAACCTGATCGGCTTTGTCGAAGACGTTGCGAAGGGCCCGGCTGAGCTGGGGCTCGGAGCCATAGGCGTTAGGCAGTTTGTCGAGTACGAGTTCGGCCTCGTTCCGCGCTGCGACGATGTCGACCTCGACCCGGTGCAAGAGCGGGAGGACAATGCCCTCCTCCTGGCCGAGCAGAGCGAGCAAAAGGTGTTCCGGAACGATCTCCGGGTGCGAGGCGGACTGACCGAGTTCGGTGGCCGCCGCGAAGGCTTCGGTCGCTTTGAGCGTCCAACGATTGGGATCGAGCGTCATCAGGGAACCTCCGGGTGCCGGTTCGGCGAGGGAAGCAAAGTTGAGTGCCTCTGGCTCAACTTTACCAGCGCTGAGTTATTCCAGATCCAGAGGAGATTGTTCGTTGGGGTGCGCAGCGCCGTGCCGCAGGCGACCGATCGCATGCGGTGTCAGGCGCGCACAGCGAGCAGGGCCGACGCGACGTCCTCCCAGCGACTTGACGAGGCCGCGGCCCCCGCAGCGAGTTCGTCGAGTTGGTCTGCGGCAGCGAGCACCGCATCTGCCACAGAAACCGCATCGACTGCGTCGGCGACCACACCGTTGACGCCATGCTCGATGGCCTCCGGGAGGCCACCAACCGGAGTCACGACCATCGGTCGGCCGGCGGCGAACGCCAACGGGGCGATACCCGACACCGTCGCGCTGCGATACGGGGCGATCACGAGGTGGTGCTCGGCGAGGATGGGACCGATCTCGTCATCAGGCACGTAACCGACCCGCAACTCGACCACGTCAGCGAGCATCCGCGTCGCAAGATCCTCACGCATCGGCGCAGGATCCTCCCAGAAGTCACCTGCGATCGTGAGGCGGAGCTCAACGCCGCGGCGCCGCAATTCCGCAACCGCGTCGATCGCCAGGTCGGCTCCCTTGTAGGCCCGAACGAAGCCGAGGAAGAGCAGACGCATCGGCGGACGCTCCGGCATCGGCTCGGCGCCGATCGCCAGGTTCGGCGGATGAGGCGTCACCGCAATGCGTTCGAGTCTGGTGCGCGCACGCATCACGGCTGCAGCCGTCTCGGCGTGGACGACCGACCCCTGACAGCGACGCATCACCATTCGCAGCAAAGGCCGGGCGAGGGGCATGCGCTCGTGTGGCTCCGGGTTGTGCACGAAGGCGACCGCCGAACGGCCGGCGACCCGCAGCAGCACCCACAACGCAACGGCATGGAACGGCGTGACCCATGGGAACACGATCAGGTCAGCAGACCGACACCGGCGCCCTGCGAGGACCCAGCCGAGCGGGTTCCACCACCGCAACCGAAACCGCACCTGCCCATCACGCCGCGGCACCGACGGCAGTTCGCCCTTGACCAGCGCCGCCGGGTACAACGACTGCCACGACTCGACCACAACCTCGTGCCCAAGACGCTCGAACGCCTCGACCGTGCACGACCCGTGTTGCGCGATACCGCCGCGATGAGGTGGGACGGGGCCGACGTAGGCGATGCGCACGACGGCGAGGCTAGTTGCGGTCAGCCACCACGCTTGTAGATAGTGATGCTCTGCGCTTGATGCAGCGGCACGAGATCACGCCGATGCTCGCGATGCGCCTCGGCAACGGCGTCGGCGGTCTGCTGCCGTGTGGCGCCAAGTTTCGCTTCGAGCTCGGCGACCCGTGCCTCGAGCTCCAGCACTCGCTTCGCGCCGGCGAGGTTCATACCCTCGTTGGTGAGCTCCTGAATGCGACTGAGCAGGGCGATATCGGCGTCGCTGTATCGACGGCTTCCGCCACCGGTGCGCGACGGTTCGACGAGCCCCTTGCGCTCATAGATGCGCAAGGTCTGAGGATGCAGGCCCGCCAACTCGGCGGCGACCGAGATGACGTAGACCGCCCGGTTGAAACGTTCGTTGTCCATCAGTTCCTCTCCCCTTTCGATGTTCACACGCCCAGGTGGGTGCGGGGTGAATCGTCACTTGCCGCAGCGAACGCCTCGACCGCCGCCTTCTGTTCCTCCGAGAGCGCCTCGGGCACAGCGACAACGGCGGTGACCAACAGATCACCCGAACCTCCCTTGCCACGAAGACGGAAGGTCTTGCCCGAGGAAGTCCCCGGCGGAATGCGCATCTTCACTGGACCTGCATCGAGGGTCGGCACCGAGATGTCGGCGCCAAGGGTGGCCTCGGCGAAGGTGATCGGCACGTCGAGCGTGAGGTCGTTGCCGGCCCGACCGAACAGGTGGTGGTCGCGGACGGTGACCTTGATGAAGAGGTCGCCGGGCGGACCGCCCAACCGGCCGGAAGAACCGCGGCCCTTCAACCGAATCTTCTTGCCGGTCGTAACGCCGGCCGGGATCCGCGCCTTGATGTCGCGCGGGCCCTCACCACCGTTGAGATGGATTGTCGTCTCGATGCCGTTGACCGCGTCCTCGAAGTCGAGGGCGAGATCGGCCTCGAGGTCGTCACCTCGCTGGGGTCGCTGTTGGGTGCTACGGAACCCGGGCGGGTTGCCGCCACCGCCCCGGCCGAAGAAGCCACCGAGCAGATCGCTGAGATCGTCAAACCCGACGTTGAAGCCACCGGGGCCGTCACCGCCGAAGCCGCTGGCCATCGGGCCGAGGCGCCGGACCTCGTCATAACGCTTGCGCTTTTCGTCGTCGCCAACGACGTCATACGCCGCGGAGACCTCCTTGAACCGCTCCTCCGCTGCGGTGTCACCCGGGTTTTTGTCCGGATGTAGCTCCCGGGCAAGCTTGCGGTACGCCCTGGTGATGTCCTTATCGGAGGCGTTCTCGGCGACGCCAAGCACCTTGTAGAAGTCCTTCTCGAACCATTCACGCTGGGGTTCGGCCATCGCCTGCCTCCTCTCGTCTCACTCGCTGACGTTCATCAATCGATCCACCGATGGATCAACCCTTCACCTTCACCATCGCAGCCCGCAGGACCCGACCGTTCCAGGCGTACCCTGTGCGCAGAACCTGGGCGACGACCGGACCATCTTGGCCATCATCGCCGGGCTCGCTCACGGCAGCCTCGTGCAGATTCGGATCGAACGCAGCGTCGACCTCGGCGATCACCTGAAGGCCGGCTCGTTCGAGCTCGACCCGCAACTGATCAGCGATCGGTTCCACTCCCTCGACTCCCTGCTGGGCCGCTGCGTCACACGCATCGAGCACCGGCAGGAGTGCCTCGGCGACCCGCGAACCGGCCTGGGCCGCGAAGTCCGAGTTGCGCTTCTCGGTCTGCTTGCGAAAGTTCTGAAACTCGGCGGACACTCGCTGCAGATCGGCGAGGTGCTGATCGCGCTCGGCCGTGACAGCCTCGAGCGCGGCCACAAGATCCTCAACCGTCACCGGCGCGTCGGCCGCAGCTATGTCGATCGGCGCCTCAGCGGCACCGTCCTCCACATCGGCAACCGGCGCGTCGTTGGTCTCATCGTTCACGACGTCTGCTCGTCGTCATCGAGGATCTCAGCGTCGACGACATCGTCGTCGCTCGAGGCGTCGCCCTCGGCATCGCCTGCTGCGGCCTGGTCGGAAGCAGCTTGCTCGTACAAGCGCTGACCGAACTCCTGGCTCGCCGACATCAGCGACTCGGTGGCGTCCTTGATCGCCTCCATATCGGTGCCCTCGAGCGCCGTTTTCACGTCGGTGATCTTGGCTTCGAGCGTCGACTTCTCGTCGTCGTTGATGTTCTCGGCCTGATCCTTGATCATCTTCTCGGTCTGGTAGACGAGGCCGTCGGCGTTGTTGCGCACCTCGGCCTCCTCCTTGCGCTTGCGGTCTTCTTCCGCATGGGCCTCAGCGTCCTTGATCATCTGATCGATGGCGTCCTTGTCGAGGCTGCTCTGACCGGTGATGGTCATCGACTGCTCCTTGCCGGTCGCCTTGTCCTGGGCGGCGACGTGAACGATGCCGTTGGCATCGATGTCGAAGGTGACTTCGATCTGCGGCATGCCGCGCGGGGCCGGGGGCAGGTCGACAAGTTGGAACTTGCCGAGCGTCTTGTTGTACGCCGCCATCTCACGCTCACCCTGCAACACGTGGATCTCGACCGACGGCTGAGAGTCCTCGGCTGTGGTGAAGGTCTCGCTCTTGCGGGTCGGGATGGTGGTGTTGCGCTCGATGAGGGCGGTCATGACGCCACCCTTGGTCTCGATGCCGAGCGATAGTGGGGTCACGTCGAGAAGGAGGATGTCCTTCACCTCGCCGCGGAGCACGCCGGCCTGGACCGCCGCACCGATGGCAACGACCTCGTCGGGGTTCACCGTCTTGTTGGGCTCCTTGCCGGTCATCTCGTTGACCAGTTCGGCGACGGCTGGCATACGGGTTGAACCGCCGACGAGCACGATATGGTCGATCTCACCCCTGGTGAGCCCGGCGTCCTTGATCGCCGCCTCGAACGGCTTACGGGTGCGCGTCAACAAATCGGACGTGAGGTCCTGGAACTTGGCGCGGGTCAGCTCGTAATCGAGATGCAGCGGACCGGCGTCGGTTGCGGTCACATACGGCATATTGATCTGGGTCGAGGTGGTCTGCGACAGCTCGATCTTGGCCTTCTCGGCGGCCTCCTTGAGGCGCTGGGCGGCCATCGGATCCTTGCGTAGGTCGACGCCGTGCTCACCGTGGAAGGTGTCGGCCATCCAGTCGATGATGGCCTCATCCCAGTCGTCGCCACCGAGGCTGGTGTCGCCACTTGTCGATTTCACCTCGAAGACGCCGTCGCCAAGCTCGAGTACCGACACGTCAAAGGTGCCGCCGCCAAGGTCGAACACGAGGATCGTCTGATCCTCGGTGTCCTTGTCGAGGCCGTAGGCCAGCGCTGCGGCGGTGGGCTCGTTGATGATGCGGAGCACCTCCAGGCCGGCGACCGCACCGGCTTCTTGGGTGGCGGTGCGCTGGGCGTCGTCGAAGTACGCCGGGACGGTGATGACGGCCTGCGTGACGGTGTCGCCGAGGTACTCCTCGGCGTCGCGCTTGAGCTTCATCAGCGTGCGCGCGCTGATCTCCTGGGAGTTATAGCTCTTGCCGTCGATGTCGATCGACCAGTTCGTGCCCATGTGACGCTTCACCGAGCGGATCGTGCGTTCGGGGTTGGTGATCGCCTGACGCTTGGCGACCTCACCAACGAGGACTTCACCGTCCTTGGCGAACGCCACCACCGACGGGGTTGTTCGCGAACCCTCGGAGTTGGGGATCACGACGGGATCGCCACCTTCAAGAACGGAGACGACGGAGTTGGTCGTGCCTAGATCGATACCGACGGCCTTGGGCATGCAGATGCTCCTTTAGTTGGTGCGACGTCGCCGCAGATCACGTGTCTGCGCGGTTTCGCAGACGGTTTTCGGGTTGCCGGGCGGTGGAGCCACCCAGTGGGTTGTGGTTGGGGGATTCGGAAGTTTCAACCAGGTGGGGCGGTGATGCATTCCTGATTGATACAAAAAGTTGAGTGTGACTGTATCAACTTCTCATCCGTCCGCGCCTCCAGCGTTGACCGCCTGCGATCTTGACGTCGATCAACGGCGAGTCGCCCAAGAAGAACCGCCCTGGACGCGGCAACGCCGGCCCCGACGAACACTCCAGGGGGGAGTGGTCGAATCGTCAGAACCGGCGATGTCGCGGATTCAGAACCCATTCCCGAGTTCAACTGCGCAAAGGCGCAGGGTGAGGGATCAGCCGCCGCCAACCGCTTCGAGACCGTAGCCAGACGAGCCGTGCTCAGAGACGTCGAGGCCGGTGACCTCTTCCTCTTCGGAGACTCGCAGACCCAACGTGGCCTTGAGAGCGCCGAACAGGATGAAGCAGGTGATGCCAACCCAAGCGATCACAATCAGCACCATGACAAGCTGCATAGCGAGCTGATCGAAGCCGCCGCCGTAAATGAGGCCGGCGTCTTCACGGCCGAGGAACGCATCGTCGTACTTGGCAAAGAGGCCAATCGAGAGCGTGCCCCATATGCCGCAGGTGCCGTGCACCGAAATGGCGCCCACCGGATCGTCGATCTTGACTTTGTCAAAGGCGAGGACCGAGAAGACGACGATCACACCGCCGACGAAGCCGATGAGGAAGGCGAAGACCGGAGTTACGGTGCCCACCGGGGCAGTGATGGACACCAGACCGGCAAGCGCCCCGTTGCCCGCCATCGCCACGTCGGCCACACCCGTCTTGAGCCAGATGATGGCGGTAGCGCCGATCACACCAGCCGCCGCGGCAATCAGGGTGTTCATGGCGAGGAACGGCACAAACTCGTCGGCGGCAAGCTCCGAGCCGGCGTTGAAGCCGAACCAACCGAACCAGAGAATAAAGACACCGATTACGGCGTAACCGACGTTGTGGCCGGGGATCGCCCGGGGCTTCCCATCCTCGCCGTACTTACCGATTCGGGGGCCGACCAGATACGCGCCGACAAGGGCTGCGATACCACCAGTGAGGTGAACGACGGCCGAGCCGGCGAAGTCCGAGTAGACCGCATCGCCAATGGACATCTGGGCGATAAGGCCACCACCCCAGGTCCAGTGCACCACGACCGGATAGATGATGGCGGTCATGACGGCGGCGAACATGAGGTAGGTCGTGAACTTGGTGCGCTCAGCCATGGCGCCCGAGGCGATCGTCACGGCGGTAGCGGCGAAGACGACCTGGAAGAAGAAGTTCGTGGCTGGGGTGAGGCCAGCGCCGAGATCGAACAGGACCTCAGGGTCGGCTGACTCTTGGAAGAAGAGATCGCCGAAGCCACCCAACC
>PBTQ01000038.1 GCA_002729125.1 Acidimicrobiaceae bacterium
ACACCGACTGGCGTCGAATGATGGGCGACAAGCTCGGTATCGCCGACCTCGACGGCGAGCGCGATAGCGAACTCATCCACGACCTGCTCGAGCTCCTCCCGAAGCTCGAGACCGACATGACCCTCTTCTTCCGAGGGCTCGCGAACGTTTCGACTGATGACGGTCTCGACGACGACGCTCGTGTTGCCCCACTCCTCGGGGCCTATTACGACCCGGACGCCTTCAACGGCGACGTGCGGGCCGAGACCGACGCCTGGCTCGATCGCTACATCGCTCGCGTCCGCAAGGAAGGTCGCACCGATGCCGACCGTGCCGAGGCGATGAATGCCATCAACCCGTTGTTCGTCTTGCGCAATTATCTCGCCCAACTGGCGATCGACGAGGCCGACAACGGCGACCCGTCGCTCTTCCTTGAGCTGCTCGACACACTTCGCACGCCCTACACCGAACAACCCGGTCGGGAGCGCTTCGCCGGAAAGCGCCCCGAGTGGGCTCGCGTGCGACCCGGTTGCTCAATGCTCAGCTGCTCAAGTTGACGAAGTCAGGGCTCAGCTGTTCAAGCTGACGCCTGCTCAACCAACCACACGACGGCTGGATCGACTCCGCCCAGCAGTTCGGGATGCCACTGCACTCCAAGGGCAATTTTGCCGTCGATCTCGACCGCCTCGACGAGGCCGTCGTCGGGACCACCGATGGCACGGCCGACCGGGACAATGCCGTTACCGAACTGGTCGATTCCTTGGTGGTGGAGGCTATTCACCTCGATCTCGTCGCCGTACACGGCCTGAGCCACACTGCCGGGCTCGAAGGCGATGCAATGGTGGGTCGCAGCAGGGTCGTCGCTCGGTTCGACATGGGCGGGAAGGTGCTGGTGCAGCGTGCCGCCGAGGTGGACGTTCATCATCTGAAAACCGCGACAGACGCCGAGCACGGGAAGGTCGATCTTGAGGGCGGCGTCGAGAAGCTCGCGTTCGTGCGCATCGCGGTGCGAGTTGGTGTTACCGAGATCCGGGTCGGGTTTCTGACCGAACTCGGCGGGATCAATGTCGTCGCCGCCGCTGAGCAGGAGGCCATCAAGTCGTTCGAGGATCTCAGGACCGGCATCGGCCGGAATCCAGACGGGAATCCCGCCGGCCCGCTGCACAGCCCGGGCGTAGTCGCCGTAGTAGACGTCGATGTCGACGGCGCGCAGCACGTCGAGCACGTCGATCAGCGTCGCAGCCGGTTTCTGCTCGCCCGTGATGCCGATGAGCGGTTGCATGTCCGGAAGCGTACGTCCGCCGAGGGGGCGTTCGTCAGCCGCGACTCGTTCGCAACGGCGTATCTGTGTGGCGCGCCCGCTGGGTCAACCAGACCACGGCAGCAAGGATCATCGAGCCGCCAACGAGCGTGGCGTCGGTCGGGGTCTCGTCATAGGCCCACCAGACCCAGACCGGCCCGAGCACGATCTCTGACATCAGTAGCAGCGAGCCGTCCGGTGCCGGTACGGCTTGCTGACCCCAGTTGAAGAACGGCAGCGGCACCCCAATCAACAGAGTCCCTGCCAGAAGACCGATCACGAGATCTCGTCCACTCACGTCGAAGCCATTGCCGAAGGCGGCGACAAGCGCCGCCCCGGTGCCGCAGACGCCTCCCGCGATCAGTACCGGCACGACCGGGTCTCCCTCACCACCAGCCCGGATGAGGGTGGAGTACATCCCGAGCCCGAGCGGGATGAAGCCGACGGTCAAGATCGCCCAGCCGATCCCGGCGTCGAGCCCCGACGAGACCATGACCGCTACGCCGATAATTGCCGCACACGAGGCGATGATTGCGTCTCGCTCGAAAACCTCGCGCAAGATCAGCCAACTGAAGAGCGCTGCACCGAGTGGCGCAAGTGCCTGGAACAGCAGCACGAACGCAACATCGGCATGACTGAGCGCCACGATGAAGCTGATCATCATCGTGCCGAGCAGCACGCCAGCAGCAGCGTGCTGCCAGGCGAGCCGGCGAGCGACACCGCCTAGATCCTCGCGGTTCCGCCACCACACGATCGGGGCCACGACGAGAACGGTACCGAGGCCGCGAAAGGTCAGGTACTGCCAGGCGTCGATGTCGTCAGCGGCCCGAAAGAACAGGCCGCCAAAACTGAACACCACGCCGGCAGCGAGAACCGCCAGGGCACCACGACGTCGGGTAGGAGCCAACTCAGATCTTGCGAATCGTGTCGCCCTGACGGATGGTGCCCGGTGTGACAACGCGAGCGTTCACGCCGCGGAGGTGAAGTTCGGTGCCGAGCTCGGAGTTCACGAACCGGTGGGCGTCAAGACCAAACCGCTGGGTGAACTTCGCACACCCTTGATGGGGCTGATCGGTGATCTCGATCACGGCATCGCCGATCGCAAGCTTGGTCCACGCCGGCAGATTCGACTCGCTGAGGTCGAGGTCGACGATCAGCTGATCACCGGCCAATGTCATGCGCTCCGGCGCACCGGCGAGATGGGCGAGGATCCGGGCGTTCATGATGTTGAGCTGCATATCCGGATGTGGACCACCGTCCTCGGTGCGTGACGACGAGCGCTGGTCCCAGTTGTCACCGGCGAGGCCCTCTTCGATGTTGAGTTCAGCCTCAGCGAGCACCACTCGAGCATCGACCTCGGGACGCTGCACGAGGAGTTCGAGCGTTCCGTGATCGCTCGGTGATGCCTTCACATGATCAAGGCCGGCCTCGATCTCTGCGGTGGTCAGGTGCACGATGTCGCCACTCATGAGCGCAACCCTACGACAAGGGCGGCACGCCGGTGAGGTTGATTTCGTTGAGAAGCCCCCCATCGATCACGACGGCCTGGCCGGTGATAGCGCTGCTCTCGTCGCTGCCGAGGAACAGGGCGAGGTCAGCGATCTCCTCAGGCCGGATTGTCCGACCAAGCGCCGCCATGTTCGACACCTGCTCCCGGGTGATGAGACCGATGCCGAGGACCTGCTCGAACATTGGGGTCTCCACCACACCCGGGCAGATGCAGTTGGCCCGCACCCCCTTGCGGCCGTACTCGATCGCAACGGTGCGAGTGAGGTTGATCAAGCCGGCCTTCGCCGTGCAGTACGGGGCGTTCGCGGCACTGGCTGCGAGGCCGTACACCGACGAGGTCGAGATGATCGACCCGCTTCCCTGCTCCACCATGTGCGGAAGAGCCGCCTGCATGCCGTGGAGCGGCCCCTTGAGCATCACCGACAGGCTGGCATCGAAGCCGTCGAGATCAAGATCCGCTACGTACCCGCCAGTCGACGTGGCGGCATTGTTGAAGATCACATCTATGCGGCCGTGGTCGCTGACGCACCGATCGACCACAGCCCGCACCTGAACGGGATCGGTGACATCGCAATGCACATGGGTGACCGCCCCGCCGATGTCGGCGACCATCTCGGCCCCACGCTCGTCGTCGATGTCGGCTGCAATCACTGCCGCACCCTCCGCGACGTAGCGCTTGGCCGTGGCCCAGCCGATCCCACCGCTCGCTCCTGTAATGACCGCTGCTCGTCCGTCCATACGTCCCATGAGCGCAAGTCTGACTGGTCGGATCCGAGCGAGCCACTCCTTGAGGCGCTGGAACGGTGTGCTTTCCTGTGCTGGAGCCAGAGGGCCGACCGTACGACGCTCGGCGAGCCACCGTGTTCACGGCGCGCGACGTGATCAGTACAACCCGAGCAGGCGCCCCGAGAGGGCGAGCACCGCCACGATCATGACCGGGCGTACCCCCCTCGCTCCCGCGGCGACATTGATCCGGGCGCCGAGCCAGCCGCCGAACGCGAACCCGATCGCCAGCGGCAGAGCCAGCGCCCAGTCGATGCGGTCGTTGAGCAGGAAGGCCGGGAGCGCGAAGAAGGTGGAGAGCGCAGTGGCAATCACCTTGATGTGATTGGCGATGAGGAGGTCGACCCCGGCTCGAGCGAGTGCCACCAGGATCATCAGCCCCACACCGACTTGGAACGCGCCGCCGTAGGTCCCGATTGCGAAGAACACCAACGAGGTGACCCAGACCGGCCACTGCGGTTTCTCTGCGAGCGCCTCGGTGTCCGGCTTCCGCAACGAGAGCACCAGGATCGGGATCATCAGCACGCCGAAGATCTGTTCGAACGTGTCGTCGGCAATCTGGCTCACGACGGTCGAACCGACGACACTGCCGACCACCGCCGGGACCAGAATCCGCGTCGCGCCCTCCATCCCCTTCACACCGTGTTTGGAGAACGTGCGCGCCGCGTTGAGCGTGCCGGTGAGGATGCCCACGCGATTCGTCCCGTTGGCGACCGTGCCGGGCGCCCCGACGATCACGAGGGCCGGCACCGTGATCAGCGAACCACCACCGGCGAGGGTGTTGATGATCGACGCAACCGTCCCGACTCCGAGGAGCAGGAGCGAGTCGACCAGATCCATGCCGGGCGACACTACCGGCCCGCGACGGGACCGCCATCTACGATGACCACATGCCGATCTCCCGTCGCCGCCGACGCGCCGTCATCTTCGTGGTCATCTCGTCACTCGGAGTCGGTCTCGCTGCGCTCGTCGCAGCGGCAGCAGGCGATACCGAACGAATCGGCTCGTACTGGATCTCGGGCGAACTGACCGACGAGGGCCTCGCCGTAGTCGAGGTGATCGATTACGACTTCGGTGTGGAGTCCCGACGGGGCATCTATCGCAACATCCCCGATCTCATCGACGGCAGCGTGCGGGTGTCATCCCCCACGGCTCCAGACAATGTTCGCATCACCGAATCCTTCTTCGATCACGAAATCCGCATCGGCAATCCGCAGATCACGATCTTGGGGCGGCATCGCTACCGGATTCAGTACACACTCCACCGCGACGCCGTCGTGCAGGATGGGTTCTTCAGCTGGGATGCGGTCGGATTGGAGTGGACCGTGCCGATCGAGGAAGCGACCGTCTTCGTCGCACTGCCGAACCCCACCAGCACCAACTGCCGCGCCGGCACGCCGTGGTCGTCATCTGACTGCCCACTCACGACCCTCGCCTCCAGGGCCCTGCGCATCGATCTGAACGATCTCGCCGCCGGCGAAGGAGCCACGGTCAGCGCCTCGATCGGAAGCGGCGGCATTCCGGCGCTGCCGAACCCGCCAGGCGGCGGTGCCGACGATCCAGGCAGCGGGCTCTTCGCTCCGGCACTCATCGCCGCCCTCGCTGCACTCGTCGGGGCAGCGGTCGGGACGGTGCTGGTCCGCCGGGCCGGTCGCGAACGCGTCTGGACCGGTGGCGCCGCCGATGCTGCGTTCGGTGAATCCGAGGACGGGCTCGACTCCCGCCTGATGGACGAAGTCGAACTCGCCGAACTCGCAACGATCGAGTTCGAACCGCCTCGCGACATGAGTGCCGTCGAGGGTGCGCTGCTCCTCCGTGAGCAAGTGCTCGACGAGCACTTGTCCGCCTGGCTGCTCGAGGCTGCGATCCGCGGCGAAATCGACATCACCGATGACGACGACCCCGTGATCACCCACGGAACGGCACCACCTCATCCGACCGTCCATCAGATCCTCGACCGAATGTTCGACGGTCGCTCGTCGATTACGCTCGGCTCCTACGACGCCGACTTCACCAAAGGATGGGGTCAGCTCAAGGGCGAACTGGACGACTGGCTCCATGGCTCCGCCCACTGGGACACCGCCGGTCGACAACGCCGGACCGTCGTCCGCATCGCCGGAGCAATCGCGCTCGTCATCGGACTCGTCATCGGCGGCTTCGCCGTTGCCGCCGGCGCCCGCTCCGGACTCGGCCCGGCACCACTCATCGCCGCCGGTGCAGCGATTGCCGGCGCAGCCCTCGGCGCCATCATTTCGTCGTACGAGCTGCTCGTACGCACCGAAACCGGATCTGCGCTGTGGCTTCGCGTCGAATCCTTCCGTCGATTCCTCGAAAACTCCGAGGCCCGTCACGTCGAGGAGGCAGCCGAAAAGGGCGTCTTGCGTCACTACACGGCCTGGGCTGTCGCCCTCGGCGAAACCCGCGCCTGGACCCGTGCTGTCGAAGCAGCGGCCGATGGCGACCCGCAGGTGCGGTCGACGATCGGCCGAGACCTGGCGTTCCTTCACGTCGGATCGTCGATCACGAGCGCAGCGAAGTCCGCCTCGACTGCGCCGTCGAGTTCGGACGGCGGCGGCTTCTCCGGCGGATCAGGCGGGGGCGGCGGAGGCGGCGGCGGAGGTTCGTGGTAGCGGCGGACACCGCCCCCCGCTCGGTCGGGGCCGTTCGTCGCGTCGCAACTCCCGCCCACGTGCCTCGCTGCGCGAGGATCACGCCCGTGAAGATCGACGTGCTCTCCAACTGTGCCCCGGTCCTTCGGGCCGACCCATACTCGCTCGACAACGATGCGCTCGCCGAGTCGATCGAGGCGAGCCGAGCGGCCGGGTTCGATGCCGTGGGCCTGTGGGGCTTCCATGTCATGTTCGGCGGCGACGACGCCGCCCGAGTCGTCGCCGACTCGGGCATGCCGGTCCAGACCATCGACGCCGCCCTCGGCTGGGTCGCCGGTGCGTCCGATGAAGCAGCCACCGAGATCGACGGCCTGATCGCGCTCGCCGACCAGCTCGGGGCCGGCGTCATTCACGCCACCACACTCGCTCCCAAGGTTGATCTCTCCGCCGCGGCGGAGGGCTACGCCCAGATCGCAGCGCGGGCCGAGGCGGCCGGCAAGGTGCTCGGTCTCGAGTTCCTGCCGTGGACGGGCATCCCGACCCTCGCAGTCGCCAACAAGCTCTGCGAGAACGCCGGGCCGGCTGCCCGGGTTCTCCTCGACACATGGCACTGGGTCCGCCAGCCCGGCGGCCCCGACCTCGATCTCCTGCGTTCACTTCCGGCCTACCGGGTCACGAGTGTGCAACTGAGCGACGTCGCCGCCAGTACCGAACTCGAGCCGGAACCCGAGGCGATGACCGCTCGGCTGCTACCCGGAGACGGCGTGGTCGACTACGCAGAGCTGTGGGAAGCACTCGACCACATCGGCGCCACACCGGTCGTCGCCGCCGAAGTGATGGCTTCATCGTTGGCGGCAGAGGGCGCCTCGTCGATGGCCGCGAAGGTCCACGACACCTGCCGGGCGGTGCTCCCCTAGCGAACCAAGAACCCGACGATGTCGCTCATGTCGTCGGGCGTGCCGGGGTCGCTTCCCTCGTACACCTTGCGCCGAGTGAGTTCGTAGGGGCCGATCAGTCCCTCATCGACGGCCGCCTCGAGCCAGGCGGCAAATCCGAGATCCCCGAAGTGGGCGGCGTTCACACCGATCGCACAGCGACCTCCCGGCATCGTCACCCGGATCAGCTCACGTATCGGCTCGGGTAGCAGATGCCCGTGGGTGAACGTGCCGGCCGAGGCGACGGCCGCATAGGTGTCGTCCGCGACGTCCATCCCGATCGTCAGATCGGCCTCGATCAGCTGCCGGTAGACACCTTTCGTTCCCGCCTGTTCGAGCATCTCAGGCGAGATATCGACCCCGTCGATCTCGCTCACTCCCCGCTCGTGGAGTGCCACCCCGACCACCCCCGTTCCGCACCCGACGTCGAGCGTCGGACCCGCAGGGCGCACAGACGCGACGAGGGTGTCGGCGACATACAGGTGATATCGATACGCCTTGGCGGCGACGAACGTCTCCTCATAGCTCGACGCCCATTCGGCGTAGAGCCGTCGATTTTCGTCGGGTGTCTCGACCGCATAGGCCGCTTCCAGACTCGGCGTGATCTCGTCGTCCCCCATGAAGCGACGGTAGTTCACTCCTTGGTGGGTAGCCGAGCGATACGCCCGGTGGTGCCATCGACGATGAGTTCGTCGCCAACCGCCACCTGCACATCGCCGAACATCACATGGTCGGCGGCGATCTGCAGGCCCTGGGCCGCCAGCACCGCCGGTACCGCAGCCCCTCTCATCACCACGGCTGCATGACTCTCTCGACCGCCGAGGACCGTCACGACCGCTGCACTCCGCACCATCGCGACCATGTCCGACGGTGCGCTCGTCTCCAACACGAGAACAACTGGTTCGTCACGGTCGTTGGCATCAAGGGCATCGTCAATGTCGACCTGAACCCGGCCTCGTCCGACACCGGCGGACGCCGGTTGTCCTTCCGCAACGATCGCTGCGCCGAGCGGAAGTTGCTCGTGCTTCTCGACAACCGTGAAGGTACGGAGCTGCAGACACCAGAACTCGCCTCGCTCGACCGTGAACTCGAGTTCGACTGCGGACCCGAGGGCGGCG
>PBTQ01000039.1 GCA_002729125.1 Acidimicrobiaceae bacterium
CGCGGGGTGCGCGCGCGCGGCGTGGGCGGGGGGATGGCGCGCGCGGCGCGGCGGCGGGGCCTCGTGCCGTCTCTCCACCCCCTTCCCTCGCGCAGATACTCGAGCGAGATGACGCGCCTGCTCGCCGCCAACCCGGGGCTCAAGTCGCGCTTCCCGACGACGATCGGCTTCGACGACTACGCGGCGGACGAGCTCATGGCGATCGCCGACGAGCTCGCCGGTGTCGGCCGTGGGCTGTTCCAGTTCGTGTCGGACAAGACCCACGCCCAGGCCGAGTGGGAATGGCTCGAGCACCTCCAGTCCAAGGGGGTCAATGTCACCTACACGCTCGCCCAGGATCCGGGCGCGCCTGAGGCGTATCTCGCCAACATGGATGCTAATCACGCGGCCACCCTCGCCGGCACGCCCACGGCACCGCAGGTCCCGACCCGCCCTACCGGTCTGCTCTACGGACTGCAGTCGACGTTGCACCCATTCCGGGCCCACCCGAGTTACCGAGAGATTGCCGATCGTCCCCATGCCGAGCGCCTTACGGCGATGCGTGACCCTGCGTTTCGGGCCCGTCTCCTGGCGGAGGAGCCCAAGACCAAGGACCGCTTCATCTGGTACCTGGTCAATAACTTCGCCCAGATGTACCGGCTCGGCAATCCGGCCGACTACGAGCCGCCGAAGGAGCAGGGCGCCGCAGCCGTCGCCGAGCGCGAGGGCCGCACGCCGCAGGAGGTTATTTACGACTGGCTGCTCGACGATGACGGCACAGCGATGATCTTCATGCCGCTCGGCAGCTATGTCGACCACGACCACGAGGCGATCCGGGCGATGATCGAACACCCCGGTTCGATCTTCGGGCTGTCCGACGGTGGCGCCCACTGCGGCCTGATCTGCGACGCCTCGATGCCCACGTACATGCTCACGCACTGGGCCCGCGACCGGAAGCGGGGCCCACAACTGCCGGTCGAACTCCTGGTGCACAAGCAGACCCAGGCGACCGCTCGGGTCTATGGCCTTCACGATCGTGGTGTGCTCGGACCCGGCATGCTCGCCGACGTCAACGTGATCGATCACGCCAACCTCACGCTCCACAAGCCCCACATGATCCACGACCTACCGGCCGGTGGTCGTCGGCTGGTGCAGGACGCCGACGGCTATCTCGTCACTGTGAAGGCCGGTGAGATTGTCGTTGAGCACGACGAGGTCACCGACGCTCGCCCTGGCCGCACGCTGAAGGCCACCGACACTGGGGTGAAGCGGGTCTGATCGCCGCCGCTCTTCGGGTGTCATGGCGACTGATCGTCGCAGCCGTGCTGACGACGACGGTGTCGGCGGCCGCCTTGGTTTACGCCGTCCGAGCGGCGGTCGGCTGGTGGGCCGGCAATAGCTGACCTCTTGCGGCGTGCGGAGCGGTGAGGCGTCGAAGGTCCTCCTCGAGATCGGCTACTCCGATCCGTGCCCCGACGCGACGACGCCGCCAAGTGAACTGGCGGCGTTCGTCAGATTTGGTTGTCCGAAAGGACGAAGATCAGCTGTTGCGGCCCAGGTTGGGCTTGCGGCCGTGGTTGGCCTTTGCGCGGCGGACCTTCGCCTTCTTCTTCTGGGTGCGCTTCGACATAGGACCTAGAGGGTAGCGAGTAAGCTCGCGTATCCGTCGCGGAAGGTCGGGTGGGTGAGTTCCCAGCCGAGATCGATGAGTTCGCTGTTACGGCAGCGCTTGCCGGTCGGGGTGTCGATCGGGGAGGGGTCGGGGCCGAGATCGACCCGCACCTGCTCTGCGATCCACGTCAGCACGCCGTCGCGTGGCGCCGGTTCATCGTCGACGGCGATGGCGACCGGCGGCGGGCTGGGATGGACGGCGCACAGCGCAAGCGCAGCGGCAAGATCGTCGCGATGGACTCGGTTGGTCCAGCGGGTGGGCATCCCGGGGGTGACGCCCACGGCGCCGGTCAAAACCTGGTCGATCAGGCGTCGGCGGCCCGGCCCGTAGATGCCGGCCGAGCGGACGACCGTGGTCGGGATGCGGTGGGCGAGTGCCACCTCGCCGTCGACCACGATCTCGGCGGTCGAGCGGGTTGGGTCCGGTGGGGTCGTAGCGGTGACCCACCGCCCGTCGTCGGCACCGTAGACACCGGTGGTCGAGGTTAGGACCGCTCGGGTCGGCTCGGCGGGCAGGCCATCGAGAAGCCGCTGGGGTCCGTCGAGGTACGCGATTCGGTACCCCTGATCGTCACGCGACGGCGGCGCCGTGGTGAACACAACAACGTCGGCTGATGGCAATCCCGCGAGCGATGCCGGGTCGGCGAGATCCCCGACGAGCGCCGTCGCTGCATCGATCGAACGACCCGATCGGTTGAGTGTCGACACACGCAACCCGGCACTGCTCAGCATGGTCGCCAGGGTGAGACCGGTGTCGCCGGCCCCGACGATCAGAACGTGGGAGACTGCATCGCCCATGAAGGGCGACCGTAGCCCTCGGCGCGCGTATGCTGCGCGCATGGTCGAGCCCACAAACCATAACGATGAGTTCGTGGTCCCCTGGACCGAGATGCAGTGCGGCACCCGGGAGCACTACGAGTACCTCGGTCCTGCCTTCTACGAGCACGCTCGCGAATCTCTCCTCGACAACCTGATGCTGCTGCTCGGCCTGCTGAAGGGCCCAAAGCTCGGCTATCAGACCGACCGCTACTCGCACTCGCTGCAGTCCGGAACTCGGGCCTACCGCAACGACGAACCCGTCGACATGGTCGTCGCCGCGCTGCTCCATGATGTCGCCGATGGCTTCGCCCCCGAGAACCACAGCGACGCTGCTGCGGCTCTCCTTCGCCCGTATGTCGACGAGGAGACGCACTGGGTCGTCAAGTACCACGGCCTCTTTCAGGGTTACTACTACTTCCATCATCACGACGGCGACCGCGACGCCCGAGAGATGCACAAGGACTCGCCGCACTACGACCGCTGCGTCGACTTCTGTCACGAGTACGACCAGAACTGCTTCGACCCGAACTATCCAGTGATGGATCTCCAGGACTTCCGCCCGATGCTCGACGAAGTCTTCAACCGTCCGTCGAATGTTCCGGGCGTGGCACCGCTCTCGGGCTAACGCTTACCGGCGGTCACCTGCAGGATCGGAGCGAGGAGCGCATCACGCTGGTGGCTGAGTTCGGCGGTCGTCTGTTCGCTCGCCGCCTCGGCGATGCCGGCCACCAGCTGCGCTGCGACCTCAGGGTCGAGGTGGAGTTCGCCGAGGTCTTCGAACCAGCGATTGAAGCGCTCGGTGAAGCTGGTGAGGCCTCCTTCGCCGGCACCGAGATGGAAGAGCATCGTCGGGCCCATCACGGCCCAGCGCAGGCCGGGTCCGGCCCACACGGCGGTGTCGACATCCTCGACCGAGGCCACGCCGTTGGCGGCCAGGTTGATCGCCTCGCGCCAGAGCGCAGCCTGCAGTCGGTTGGCGATATAGCCCGGTGCTTCCTTGCGGACCTCGGTCGTGACCTTGCCGACTGACTCGTAGAAGGCCTGGGCCGCCTTGACCCCGCCATCGTCGGTGTGGTCGTTGCCGAGCACCTCGACGAGTGGGATCAGATGCGGCGGGTTGAAGGGATGCCCGAGCACGTCCTCGATGTCGCAGTAGAGCTCGTGCTTGATCTCGAGTCGCTCGGGCACGGATTCCTGAATGAACCCGGCACCGTCGACTGCCGCGCGAGCGTCGGCGTGGAACGTGACGGCGTCAGGGTCGGCGCCGTCGACGACGAGGCCGAGTTCCTCGAGCGATGGCCAGGCTGTTGCGATGAAGTCGCGCACCTCTCACTCGATCTGTGCAGCCGGATCGAACACAGCGACGCTCTTGGCGCCGGCCAGGAAGAGCGACGTCTATCTGGCGCCGATGACGCCGCCGCCGAGCGAGCAGGTGTGTCGGTTCGTTTTCGTGTCGAGGCTCATGATCCGAGCGTAATCATGGCGTGGCGGACGGCGTCCGGCGTGTTCTCCAGGTAGGCGACCTCGTCGAACTCGCCTTCGACACACGTGGCGGCAAGCGCGGCGGCCTCGTCGCCCAACCAGCTCACGACCTGTTCAGTGTCGGCGTAGAGGCCAGTTCCCTCGATATTGCTGTCGATCGAGAAGCGTTCGTCCGAGTGCAGGACGACCGCCTGATCTTCGGCGTCCCACGTCGCGCCGGCGGGCCAGACAATCGGCAACCGGGAACCCTGGAGCGATATGAGAAGCAGGCACTCGCCCTCGAGCACGAGTGTGCCGAGGATCTCGGCGGCGTCAGACGCCGCATCGAACGGCGGCAGGTGCCGCATCACCGGACCGTCGATCGTGCCGTCGGGAAACGCTGAGTCGGCTGCGGTCGAGGTCGGCGCGGGCTGCTCGTCGTCACTGACGCCGAGCCCCACGACAAGGCCGACGGCGACCGTGAGCGCGATCGCGAGGGTGCCGAGGCTTGCACCCTTGTACTCGCCGGTGATCATGCGACTCGGCGGGCGAGGTCGTCCGCTAGCCCAGGAGCTCGACGGTGTCGAGCACGACCAGCACCGTGAGCAGCACGATGATGCCGAAGTTGATCGCCGTCATTGGCCACTTCCACTGGTGGTCGGCGCTATGGAATCGGCGGATCGACACGACGTTAGCGGCGATGGCAATCAGCCCGACCGGAAGGCCGATCCAGGGACCCACGCCAGCGCTCAGGCCGATGAGCGGGAACCCGAACGGAATCAGGAGGTAGGTGAACGTGCAGCGGACCGCTGAGACGAGGATCGACCTCGAAAAGGCATGCTCGGCATCGGTCGTGGAGAACGCCGCTTCCGTCGAAGGGGTGGCGTGCACGTCGGTCACGTCCGCCACCGTACTCGCAGCGAGATCGGTAGCCTCGACCGGGCTATGGAACGTTTCGGGTTCGTTGGCCTCCCCAACGCTGGTAAGTCCTCGCTGTACAACGCGCTTGCCGGAGGTGGCGCCCATGCGGCGCCTTACGCCTTCGCCACGACCGACCCCAATGTCGGTGTCGCCAAGGTGCCCGACCACCGCCTCGACGCTCTCAGCGAGATGTCGCAGAGCAAGCAGACGATTCACGCCGCCGTGCAGTTCACCGATATCGGTGGCCTCGTCGAAGGTGCGAGTCAGGGCGAAGGACTCGGCAACGCCTTCCTCAGCCACATCCGCGAGGTCGACGCAATCGTGTTCGTCCTGCGGGCGTTTGGCGACGACGACGTGCCCGGGCCGCAGGATCCCCTCGAGCACCTCCGCGTGGTCGAGATCGAACTGGCGCTCGCCGATCTCGCAAGCGCCGAGAAGGCCCGAGACAAGATCCAACGCATGCTCAAGGGCGACGCCTCGTTGAAGCGCACTGTCGACCTGCTCGACAAGGTTGTCGACACGTTGGGGGAGGGGACCCCTCTCTCCCGAGCCGGTCTCGACGACGACGCACGGAACGACCTCAAGGAGTTTTTCTTCCTCACCAACAAGCCGGTCATGGCCGTACTCAACATCGGCGAGGATCAAATCGGCGACGAAGCAGCGATTGCTGCTCCCCTGCGCGAGGAACTCGCTGGTGCCGAGGTCGTGCCGCTGTCGGTGCAGCTCGAAGCCGAAGCTGCGGTGATGGCGCAGGAGGACCGTCAGGAGATGCTCGAGGCTCTCGGTCTTGGCGACGGTGCTGTGCCTGCGTTCCTGACGTCGGCGTACCACATGCTGGGTCTGCGCACGTATCTCACTACCGGGGAGAAGGAGTCCCGTGCCTGGACCTTCCGCGCTAGTTCCACTGCGCCGGAGGCCGCCGGCGTGATCCACACCGACTTTCAGCGGGGTTTCATTCGCGCCGAGACGATCCAGTGGGATGAACTCGTCGCCGCCGGTTCGTGGGCTGCTGCTCGTGACGTTGGCAAGGTCCGCTCCGAGGGCAAGGACTACATCGTCCGCGACGGCGACGTTATGGAGTTCCGTTTCAACGTGTGAGCCTGGCACCGCTGCCCGCCGTGTTGCGTCGGTAATCGGTTGTTGTGCCTCTGGGTCAAACCACCTGTGACCCACGTCTCCGAGAGATCATTTCGCCGGTCGTTTACTCCCTGCCGACCGGCAGGTAGGATGATGGGTTGATGAGCACCCCACCTGACGCCCACCTCCGCGAGGTACTCGCCGAAACGGCCGAGTCCCTCCTTGATCGTCATCTTGAGACCGCCCAGGAATGGCACCCGCACGTGCTCATCCCCTGGTCGGCGGCTGAGGACTTCCCCGAGGACTACGAGTGGTCCCCCGAGGAGATGAAGATCTCCGCTCCGGTTCGCAGCGCCCTGTTTGTCAATGTGCTCACCGAAGATAACCTGCCGTACTACTTCCGCGACATCGAGCGGATGTTCGGCCGCGATGGTGCCTGGGGTGAGTGGGTGCGCCGCTGGACCGCCGAAGAGGGCCGCCACGGGCTCGTGATTAACGGCTACCTCATGGCCACTCGGGCCATCGATCCGGTCGAACTCGAACGTGGCCGTATGGCGCAGGTGCAGAGCGGCCAGGTGCCCGAGCCGCCGACCCTCGCCGAAGGTCTCGCCTACGTGTCGTTGCAGGAACTCGCCACCCGTATCAGCCATTTCAACACTGGCAGTATGCTCGAGGACGAAGCTGGCCAGGCCGTTATGCGTCGGGTCGCCAAGGACGAGAACCTTCACTACCTCTTCTACCGCGATGCGATGACCGCTATCTTCGAACACGATCCGTCGACCGCCGTGCTTGCTGTCGAGAAGCAGGTCCGGGATTTCCAAATGCCCGGCACCGGTATCCCCGGTTTTGCCGAACACGCCAAAGCGATTGCCGATGCAGGCATCTACGACTTCGCCATCCATCACGGCAAGATCCTCCAGCCGGTCGTTCTTCGTGACTGGAAGGTCGAGTCGCTCGAGGGTCTCAGCCCTGAAGCCGAGCAAGCTCGCGATGCACTCGTCACACAGATCAACCGCATCGGCAAGATCGGTCGTCGCTTGGCCGAGAAGCGCGACGCCCGGAAGGCCCGTGAGGCCGAGGGCGAATTCGTCGACGCCTGAGCACCCGATGCGGCGCAACAATCTGGCGCCACCATCAGCGTCGGTCGTCTCCGAAGGCCTTGCGCCGTCGGTGCGGATTACGCTTCGACCATGCCGTGGCTGGTGCACGAGGGCCGAGTGCTCTCTTCATTGGAGATCGCCGACTCTCGGCGCGACCGGCGAGTGGGTCTGCTCGGCCGCGACGGCATCGACGGCGCGATGCTGCTGCGTCCGGCCAGGTCGGTGCACACCATGAAGATGCGGTTCGCCATCGACATCGCCCACCTCAACCGTAACCTCGTCGTGTTGTCGACCACTACGATGCCGCCGTGGCGGGTCGGCCTATGGTCGCCACGGGTGTGCGCCGTCATCGAGGCCGAAGCGGGTGCGTTCCGCCGGTGGGGCGTCGAGCGCGGCATGCAACTGGAGATACACGAATGACCGGCGTCCTCACGCTGGTATCGACCCCGATCGGCAACCTCGGTGACTTGGCTCCCCGAGCCGTGGAAGCCTTCGAGGCGGCGGATCTGGTCTGCTGCGAGGACACGCGCCGGACTGGCTCGCTCCTCAAGCAGATCGGCGTTCGGGTTGATGAGCTCCGTCGTCTCGACGACCACACCGAGTTCGAGTCGATACCCGTGCTTCTCGACCGGCTCGTTGCCGGAGAGCGGGTCGTGCTCGTCAGCGATGCTGGGACGCCGGGCATCAGCGACCCAGGCGAACGCCTTGTCGCCGCCGCAGTCAAGGCCGGAGTTGAGGTCACGACCGTGCCGGGGCCGATCGCCGCGATCGCCGCGCTTGTGAGCAGCGGATTGCCGTCAGGCCGGTTTGTCTTCGAGGGCTTTCTCGCTCGCAAAGGCCAGGAGCGTGCGGCCCAGCTCGTGGCGATCGCTGCCGAGTCACGCACGACGGTCTTCTACGAGTCGCCCAATCGGTTGGCGGCGACGCTCGCCGCGCTCGCCGAGACCTGTGGGCCCGAGCGCCAGGCCGTCGTTGCGCGCGAACTCACCAAACTCCATGAGGAGCTGCGGCGCGGGACCCTCGCCGAGCTGGCTGAGTGGTCATCGGCGGGCGTGAAGGGTGAGGTTGTCGTGGTGGTCGATGGAGTGGTGGCATCGGTCGAGCTCGACGACGCCGAGCTCGTCGAACGCCTGCGGGCGGTGCTTGCCAAGGGGGCGTCGAAACGCGATGCCGTCGACCGGGTCGTGGCAGCGACGGGCGCCCGTCGAGGTCGGGTCTACGACCTCTCGCTCACGATCTGACTCTAGCTATCCGCAGACCTGTCACATCCTCTTCGTAGTGTCGTGGCATGAACACCGTGCTCGTGATCTCACTTCTGGTTTCCTTTGTTGCTATCGCTGCGCTCAGCCTTGGTGCCGGCCTGTTCATTGCGCGCAACCGTGCCGAGGGTGGGTCGGCCTCGCTCGACGGTGTCGTCGAGCGGGTCGTGAGCGTCGCCGGCGAGAGCTTCGACAGTCGCTTGCAGACGGGTACGGCTGAGCTTGAACACCGACGTCAGGCGATCGACGACCACCTCGAGGGTGTGGTGAAGTCCCTCGCCGAGAAGATCGACTCGGTCGATAAACTTGTCGCCGAGCGGGTGGTTGGCATGTCCGAGACCGTCGGCGAGCGGGTCGGTGGTATGTCAAAGAGCCTCGGCCATCAGGTCCAGGCGATGGGCACCGAGCTAACCCAGTTGCGCAACCTCGTCGGGCAGTTGCAAAAGGAACGCGCCCAACAGCACGGCCAGTTCGTTGAATCGCTTGAAGCGGCGACCCGACAACAGCAGGTGCTCGCTGAGACCACCCAGCACCTGCGCGAGGCGCTCGCCAGCCCCCAGGCCCGCGGCCAGTGGGGCGAGCGCATGGCCGAGGATGTCCTGCGCTCTGCCGGCATGCGCGAGGGCATCAACTACCGAAAGCAGCGAGCGATCGAGGGTGGAACCCGCCCCGATTTCACCTTCCTGTTGCCTGACGACCAGCACCTCCATATGGATGTCAAGTTCCCGGTCGACAACTATCTGCGCTACCTCGAAGCACCGTCCGAGGTCGAGGCGATCTCGCTACGCGATCGTTTCCTGAAGGACGTGCGTGGCCGGGTGAAAGAGCTCAACGGACGCGGGTATGCCGCCACCGACTCCACTGTCGGTTACCTGCTGCTCTTCATCCCCAACGAGAGCGTCTACGGCTTCATCCACGAAAACGACGCGTCCCTGCTCGACGACGCCCTCGCCAAGAAGGTCGTCCTGTGCTCGCCGACCACCCTCTTTGCGGTGCTTGGTGTCGTGCGACAAGCCATGGACACGTTTGCCGTCGAGCGCCAGACGGGCGAGATCCTCGATGCACTCGCTGGCTTCGGGGCGCAGTGGTCAAAATTTTCCGAGCAGGTCGACAAGGTCGAGAAACACCTTGGCACGTTGAACAACAGCTTCAACGACCTTGCTGGGCCGCGCCGCAACCAGTTGGAGCGCCAGCTCGGCAAGCTCGATGCGATCCGCTCTCGGTCGATCGACGACGAGGCGATCGAGTCCTCGGCGACTGACGCACTTCCGTCGGGTGAGGATGCCGTGCCGATCTTGCGGGGCGTGACCGACCGCAGCGCCTCGTAGGCACCGGTAGCCTCGGCGGGGTGAGCACCCCCGTTCTCGTCGCAGTCGCCTGGCCCTACGCCTCTGGATCACGCCATCTCGGCCATCTTGCCGGTGCCTATCTGCCGGCTGATGTCTTCGCCCGCCATCAGCGCATGGTCGGCAACGATGTACTGATGGTGAGCGGCTCCGACGTGCACGGCACGCCGATCACGGTCCGGGCCGACGCCGAGGGCGTGACCGCTCAAGACATCGTTGATCGCTACCACGGCGAGTTCGTGCGGCAGTGGGACGAGATCGGCCTGCAGTGGGATCTCTACACCACGACCGGAACCGATCATCACGCCCGGGTCACGCAGGAAATGTTCCTGAAGCAACTTGAGCAGGGCTTCATTGACAAGCGCACCTCCAAGCAGTTCTTTGATCCCGAGGCCGATCGCTTTCTCCCCGACCGCTACATCGAGGGCGCCTGTCCGCACTGTGGCTACGGCGAAGCTCGCGGTGATCAATGCGACACCTGCGGCCGCACCCTCGACGCCACCGATTTAATCGATCCCCGCTCGAAGATCTCCGGCGCCGCCCCCGAGCTACGGCCTACCGAGCACTTCTACTTTCGGTACTCCGACTTCACGGAGCGGGTCGGCGAGTTCCTGGCCGATAAGCAGGGATGGCGCAACCACGTCCTCAACTTCGTCAAGAGTTGGATCAACGAGGAGGGTTTGCTCGATCGGGCGATCACCCGCGATCTCGACTGGGGAGTTGAGCTTCCGGTCGACGACCTTGGTCCCGGCAAACGCATCTATGTCTGGTACGACGCCGTCATCGGCTACCTGTCGGCCTCCCAGGAGTGGGCCCAGCGTCAGGGCGACGACGAGCGTTGGCGCCACTGGTGGCACAACGACGACAGCCGTCACGTGTATTTCATCGGCAAGGACAACATCCCGTTCCACTGTCTGTTCTGGCCTGCGCAGCTCATGGGGTACGACCCTGAGATCCACCTGCCCGACGACGTGCCCGCCAATCAGTACATCACCTTCAAGGGCGGCAAGGCCTCGGCGTCGCGCGGCGTCGGTCTCACCATCCAGGAGGGTCTCGACATCTTCCAGGCCGACGGGCTCCGGTATGCCCTCGCCGCCAGCTTCCCCGAGCAGGCGGACACCGACATCTCGATCGAGGAGATTGCCCGACGGATCAACGAGGAGCTCGTGGCGACCTGGGGCAACCTTGTCAACCGCGTGCTGTCGATGGTCAACAAGAACTTTGGCGAGCAGCCGTCGGTTCAGGGCCGCACGGAAGCGGACCACGCCGTGCTCACCACCGTCGACGAGTTGCTGACCACTGCCAATAGCCAGCTTGAGCGGGTCGAACTCAAAGCGGCACTGCGCACGGCGATGGAGGCCGCACAGGCGGTCAACGCCTACCTCAACGCCACCGAGCCCTGGAAGGTCGCCAAGGAAGATCCACAGCGCGCCGGTGTGCTCCTCGGCACCGCCCTCGACGCCATCAACGGCGTACGCATCGGCTTCGCACCGTTCCTGCCGTTCAGCACCGAGGCTCTGTCGGAGATTCTCGGCCCGATCGAGGGGTGGAGCCGGGTTCCGGTCCCGACCGGCACACCGATCGCCAAACCGACGCCGATCTTCACCAAGGTCGACGTCGAGGCCCTGCTGGCCGAGGACTGATCCGGCGTGGCCTGGATCGATCAGCACTGCCATATCGACCCTGGGCGCGACGGCGTTGCCCAGGTCGCCGAGGCCAACGCCGCCGGCGTGATGCGCATGGTGTCGGTCGGCTGCGACTTCGAGCAGTCCACCCAGATGGCGGCGATCGCGCTCGAGCATGAGGGTGTGTACGCCACTGCCGGTGTCCATCCCCATGAAGCGAGCGGTGGCCTCGATGGCATTGCCGAGTTGCTCGACCTTCCCCAGGTCGTGGCGGTAGGGGAGGCGGGCCTCGACTACCACTATGACCACTCGCCGCGCGCTCAGCAGCGCGATGTGTTCGCTGCCCAGATTCAGTTGGCGAACGATCGAGATCTTCCGTTGGTGATCCACTCGCGCAGTGCCTGGGACGAGACCTTCGATATTCTCGACCGCGAGGGCACGCCTCGACGCACCGTGATGCACTGCTTCACCGGTGGCCCCGACGAGGCTCGCGAGAGTCTCGCTCGCGGCGCGATCGTGTCGTTCGCCGGGATCATCACCTTCCCGAGCGGACAAGACCTCCGCGATGCCGCCTCCGTCACTCCGCTCGACCGACTGTTGGTCGAGACTGACTCGCCGTACCTGGCACCGGTCCCGAACCGGGGCAAGCGGAACCAGCCCGCATGGGTCGTCCATGTCGGCGAGGCGGTCGCCGCTGCCAAGGGCATCACAATTGCCGACGTCGAAGCCGCTACCTGGGCGACCGCTGCAGCCTTCTACGACCTCGACGCTGTTGATGCGGCGAAGGTAGCTACCTGACGGCGAACGCGGTCCAACATTGCATTTGTGTTACGATACTTCTAGCGTTGCGGTCATGGCTCAGATCAGGCCCACGCGGGGCCGGGTGCCCGTCGCTGCGATTGCACTACTCGCCGTTGTGCTGACTGTGTTTGTTTTTGCCCCGCCGGCCGGTTCGCAGAGCGGTATCCGTCTCGGGGTTGACGTGGCGAGCTTCAGCCACCGAGCTACGGCGTGGTCATCGGCCAACGCCGTGCACCGCAGTGCTGCGATTGAGCGAGCTGAGGCGTTGGGGAAGCAGGCCGCCGAAGCTGAGGCTGCCGCCGAGGCTGAAGTCGAGCGCCAGGCTGCACTCGCCGCCGCTCGGACCACCACGACCAGTTCGCCTCCGACGACCACGACCAGTTCGCCTCCGACGACCACGACCAGTTCGCCTCCGACG
>PBTQ01000040.1 GCA_002729125.1 Acidimicrobiaceae bacterium
AAGGACTGGCATCCGACTGATCTCGGTGCCCACGTCCTCAAAGCGCTCCAAGATCGCAACGACCTCAATCCGTCGATTGTCGACGACGTCGTCACCGGCTGCGTTTCCCAGGTGGGTGAACAGGCGTTCAACATTGGCCGCAGCGCCGTGCTCGCGGCTGGTTGGCCCGAGTCGGTCCCCGCTACCACGGTCGACCGCCAGTGCGGTTCGAGCCAGCAGGCGATTCACTTCGCTGCCCAGGGCGTTATGGCGGGCGCCTACGACGTTGTCGTCGCCCTTGGTGTCGAGTCGATGACACGCACCCCGATGGGAGCGTCGGCCGCCGGAGGCGAACTCGGCATGCCCTTCGGTCCCGAGGTGTTCAAGCGCTACGAGGACACCGGTCTGCCGCCACAGGGCATCGGCGCCGACATGATCGCCGACGAATACGGCTTCACCCGCGAGGACCTCGATGCCTTCTCGGTCCAAAGCCAGCAGCGGGCCGCCCAGGCCACCGCCGAGGGTCGTTTCGACCGAGAGATCGTCCCGGTTCCCGTCGAGATCGATGGTGAGATTGAGATGTTCATGCAGGACGAAGGCATCCGTCCCGACACCACGTCCGACACCCTGGCCAACCTCAAGCCGGCGTTCTCCGAAGACGGCAAGATCACGGCTGGCAACTCGTCGCAGATCTCCGACGGCGCTGCCGCCGTGCTGATCATGAGCGCGGAGAAGGCCGCTGAGCTCGGCCTCAAGCCTCGTGCTCGCTTCACCAACTTCGCGCTGGCCGGCACGGATCCGGTGACTATGCTCAAAGGCCCGATTCCGGTCACCGAGAAGATCATGGACAAGGCCGAGATCACCCTCGACGACATCGATCTCTTCGAGATCAATGAGGCCTTCGCCTCGGTCGTGTTGGCATGGCAAAAGGAGACAGGCGTCTCCCTCGACAAGGTCAATGTCAACGGTGGCGCCATCGCCCTCGGCCACCCGCTGGGCTGCTCGGGCGCCAAGCTCATGACCACGCTCGTGAATGAACTCGAGCGCTCGGGTGGCCGATACGGCTTCCAGGCCATGTGTGAAGGTGGCGGTCTCGCCAATGCAACGATCATCGAAAGGATCGATTCCTGATGCCCCGTATGAACCTCGAGGGTTCCTCCTCGATCATCACCGGAGGTGCCTCCGGCATCGGCGAGGCCTCGGCCCGCCAGCTGGCCGCCGCCGGCTCCCGCGTCGTCATCGCCGACCTCAACGAGGACAAGGGTCAGGCCGTCGCCTCTGAGCTCGGTGGCCTCTTCGTCAAATGTGATGTGTCGTCCACCGACGACGCCGATGCTGCGGTCGCCGCCGCATCGGAGATGGGTCCGCTTCGTGCGCTCGTCAACTCCGCTGGCATCGGCTACGCCGGTCGCACGATCGACCGCAACAACCAGCCGTTCGACCTGAACGCGTTCGAGTTCGTGATCAGGGTCAACCTGATCGGCTCGTTCAACATGCTGACCCGCTCGGCTGCGGCGATGGCCCAGACCGACCCGGTCGACGACGACGGCAGCCGCGGCGCCATCGTCAACATGGCGTCGGCCGCCGCGTTCGACGGCCAGATCGGACAGTGCGCCTACTCGGCGTCGAAGGGCGGCGTCGTCGGCATGACCCTGCCGATCGCCCGTGACCTTTCGGCCGTCGGTATTCGCGTCAACACGATCGCCCCGGGCTTGATCGACACCCCGATCTATGGCGAGGGCGAGCAGAGCGAAGCGTTCAAGGCGCACCTCGGCCAGTCGGTGCTGTTCCCGAAGCGTCTCGGTTCCGGCGAGGAACTCGCCTTCACCGTTATGGAGTGCATCACCAACCCGTATCTCAACGCCGAGACCATCCGTCTCGACGGTGGCATCCGGATGCCACCGAAGTAGGGGAGTGCACATGAGCGAGAACAACGCCGTCATCGTCGAGCGTCGCGACCGGGTGATGATCATCACCCTCAACCGGCCCGAGGCGATGAACGCCATCAACGGTGAACTGTCCCACGGCCTGTGGAACGCGGTGCACGAACTCAACGACGACCCCGGCCTCACCGCCGGTGTGCTCACCGGTGCTGGAAAGGGCTTCAGCTCGGGCATGGACCTCAAGGCCTTCGCGGCCGGCGAGGACATCGGCCCGATGCACGAGTTCATCCAGGCCGGTGCCGAGAAGCCGCTGATCGCAGCCGTCGAGGGGTTTGCCATCGCAGGTGGTCTCGAACTGGCGCTGTCGTGTGACCTCATGGTCGCCGGTGAGAGCGCCAAGTTCGGCATCCGCGAGGTGAAGGTCGGCCTGTTTGCGGCTGGCGGCGGCGTCATGCGCCTCCCTGCACGTGTCGGCTACGCCAAGGCGATGGAGATGGCTATCACCGGTGACAACATCACCGCTTCTGAGGCGCTCGAGTTCGGCCTGCTCTCGCAGACCACCGAGGACGGTGCAGCACTCGACGCAGCGGTTGCCCTCGCCGAGCGCATCGCCAAGAACGCTCCGCTCGCCGTGGCCGCCAGCAAGAATCTGGTGAAGGCTGCGGCACAGGGTTACGACGAGGCGGAGCTCTGGAAGATGCAGGGCGAGCTCATGGGCAAGGTGTTTGGCAGCAACGACGCCAAGGAAGGTCCGAAGGCCTTCGCAGAGAAGCGCGAACCCAACTGGACCGGCACCTGATCGTTCCGT
Organism: Acidimicrobiaceae bacterium; assembly: GCA_002729125.1. Classification (GTDB taxonomy): domain Bacteria; phylum Actinomycetota; class Acidimicrobiia; order Acidimicrobiales; family Aldehydirespiratoraceae; genus UBA11606. Next base: position 2,671 of record PBTQ01000040.1, read on the forward strand.
TCCGAGCATTCGACGACCCGTTAGGCGCTCAGCGCCGGCGGGTCGCCGTCGTTTCCAGGCGCGAGTGCAGCTCAGGTCGTGACCGGCCGCTTCGACAGGGCGAACACCATGGCGAGCAACGGGGCGACGGCCCACAACGTGGCAGTGCTGCGGAACGAATCCGTGGCGGACTCGGTGAGCGAGAAGGCGATCGGCCCGGCAGCCGAGGCGAGCACCCCGATGAAGCTCATTGCGCCCTGGATGGAGCCGAGGTGGCGGGTGCCGAACCAGGCGGGGAGCAGCGCCGCGCCGAGCGTCCGGATCATGCCCGACTGCAACCCCAACCAGACGGCGTAGAGGATCACGCCGGCGGTCGATGCGACCCAGCCGGCGAGCAGCAGCGAGCCGGCGAGCATCACCAGCGTGACGGCCGGTGCATATCGAGTGCCCATCCGGTCGAGCGCAAGGCCCATGCCCGGAGATCCGACCGAGGAGCCGAGTACCTGCGGCAGGAACATGATTGCCGCTTCGGTCTCCGTGAAGCCGCTCTCGCCCAACAGCGCGATCTGGTGGAAGTTGAGGGCAGTCACGAGCATCGACGCGAGTGCCGTCGCAAGTGCCAGGATCCAGAACGCCCTCGTGCGGACCGCTTCACTGCGTTCAACACCCCACTCCTCAACAACGTCGGTGTCGTCGGTGGGTGGTTCTCCGTCGGGGAACTGACCGACCACCGAGGGGCGGTCAATGATCCCGAACCAGGACACGGGCACGACGACCAACGCAATGGTGCCGGCGGCAACGAGCCACGCCTGGCGCCAGCCGACCTCGTCGATCACGAACGTCAACGCAACCGGCACGATCGCCATCAGCGCTGAGGAGATGGTCATCGCAATCCCCAACGCAAACCCCCGACGACGGTCGAACCAGCGAGAGATCGCCACGGTTGATGCAAGCGAGAGCGATCCCTGCCCCAGCATCCGGATGAAGAAGAAGCCGATCGTGAGGGTCACGAGGCCCTGGACCCCGCTCATGTAGGTGAGACCGAGAGCGAAGAGCACACCGATCGTGGTCATCGCCCGGCGCACGCCGTAGCGGTCGACCAGTCGTCCGACCGTCGGCAAGGTGAGCGATCCGCAGAGCGTGCCGATCGCGTAGCCGGCCGAGATCGCGTTCTTCGACAGATCGAGTGTGTCGGCGAAGTGATCGATGAAGACGCTGACGCCGATCGTCTGCCCCGGTCCGGTGAGCCCGAGGGTGATCGTGGCGAGCGCCATGATGCGCCAGCCCGAAAATCTCGTGGTGTCGCGAACGGCAGGTTCGGCGGCACCGGTCATCGTTGGAGTCTAGGGAGGGCACGGCTGCGGCGGCTGTGCTCTACTCCGATCCATGGTTTTGCCTGAGCACATCGATGCCGTCGTGTTCGACATGGGCGGTGTCTTCATCGTCCCTGACCCGACCGTGGTTTCGGAGATCCTTCGCCGAGGTGGGCTCGATTGCGAGATCTCGATCGAACTCGCCGCCGACGCCCACTACGCCGGTGTTCGCGGCATCACCGAGTTGCTCGCTTCGCAGACGGTTGCGGAGAACGATCTCAACATCTGGGCGCACTACGACCGCGAGGCATTCGGTCGTGTCGGCATCGTTGGCACCGACCTCGATCAGGCGATCAAGATCCGGGCTGCGGCCCGCCTGGACGGAAGCGGCGTTCACAAGGTCTGGCGGCATCCGCTCCAGGCCAACATCGTCGCCTTCCACCGAATCAGCGCGGTCCGACCGGTCGCAATCGTGTCGAACAACGACGGCACGGCGGTCGATCAATGTCGAGACCTCGGCATCTGTCAACTCGATCCCAACGGCCCCTTGCCGCACGTTCCCGCGATCGTCGACTCGACGACAATCGGGATCGCGAAGCCCGATCCCGCCATCTTCGACCCTGCACTCGAGGCGCTCGGCACCGCCCGGGACCGCACCCTCTATGTGGGCGACACCATCCACGCCGATGTCCTCGGCGCCGGTCGGGCCGGCCTGCCGGTGGTGCAGCTCGACCCGCTCGATCTCCACGTCGATCACGACCACTGGCGATTGCCTGATCTCGACGCCCTCGCCAGGTACCTCGGGGCGTGACCCGGACGCTCTCGGCGTCGCAGGCGCGCCGGATCGCACTGGCGGCGCAGGGTTTTCGAGACCCCCGCCCGGCCGGCAAAGCCGACCGACGTCACCTCCGGCGGGTGATGGGTCGTCTCGGCCTGCTGCAACTCGACTCAGTGCCGGTCGTCATGCGCACGCAATACCTCCCCCTCTTTGCCCGGCTCGGTCCCTATGATCCCACCCTGCTCGACCGGGTTGCGTATCGAGACGATGAGTGGTTCGAGACCTGGTGTCACGAGGCCTCGCTGATGCCCGTCGAGGACGAACCGCTCATGCGTTGGCACAAGGAGCGGGCCGCTGCAGGGCAGACCTGGAAGGGGCTCGTCGAGTTCGCCGCCGCCAACCAGGCGTATCTCGACGAGGTCCTCGACCAGGTTCGGAAACGTCCGCTTGCGTCAGCTGAACTCGTCGACACCCGTTCGAGAGATGGCGCGTGGTGGGGCGACCGGTCCGAAGGCGCGATCGCGCTCGACTGGTTGTTTCGAGTCGGCGAAGTCGGGATCCGTCGTCGTCCTGGTTTCGTGAAGGAGTTCGACCTGACGGAGCGGATCGTGCCCGATGAGATCCGGGCTGTCCCGACCCCATCGGAGGAAGATGCTCACCGCGAGCTTCTGCGGCGGGCTGCCCGCAGCCTTGGTGTGGCGGCCACCCCCGATATCGTCGATTACCACCGACTTCCGAGGCGGCCCGCCCGGGAACGACTCGCCGAGTTGGTCGAGGCTGGTGAACTCGAAGCGGTCTCCGTCGAGGGGTGGAATCTCCCTGCCTTGCTTTACCCGGAGGCCACACTGCCTCGTGCGATCGAGGCCTGCACGTTGTTGTCGCCATTCGACCCGGTCGTGTGGTTTCGTGAGCGCGGCGAGCGTCTCTTCGATTTCGAGTACAAGATCGAGATCTACACCCCGGCGGCCAAGCGGAAGTTCGGCTATTACGTGCTGCCGTTCCTGATGGGCGACCGCATCGCCGGGCGACTCGACGGCAAGACCGATCGTCGGGAGCGGCTCTTTCGCGTATTCGGCGCGTTTGCCGAGGTGGGTGCCGACCATAACGTCACCGCCGAGGGAATGGCCCGCGCTCTCGACGACCTGGCTACCTTCGTGGGCGTGGACGGCTGGCGCGTTGAGGGGAACAGGGGCGAGCTGATCGAGCAGCTTCGGCGTCACGAAGGCGCTCACCGGTGAAGCCCGTCGATCACCGTCCATCCCTCGATCGGGCGGCTGCCCTTGCCTTCGACTGGCTCGAATCGCTCGACGACCGTCCCGTCGGACCACCAGTCGATGCCGCCGCCCTGCTTGCGTGCGCCCCGGTCACCAACCTCCCCGACGAGGGTGTCGCCCCCGATGTCGCCGTTGAGGAGTTGGCCACGTGGCTGGAGCCTGGGTTGTCGGCACTCGGATCGGGTCGGTACCTCGCCTTGGTCAATGGCGGCACCCTTCCTGCCGGGCTCGGTGCCGACTGGCTCGTCTCGGCGTGGGACCAACACGCGGCGTTCGCCGAGCACGGCCCGGCGCCGGTCGCCGCCGAACAGGTCGCCGGTCGCTGGATCCTCGACGTGTTGGATCTTCCGCGAGACGCCGCTGTGGGGTTCCCGACTGGTGCCCAGGCGGCGAACACGATCGGACTACTCGCCGCTCGCCATCACGTTCTCGCCGCTCATGACATCAATGTCGAACGAGCCGGGCTCGTCGGGGCTCCGCCCACCACCCTGATCGGAAGCGCCGAGCAGCATTCCTCAGTCGCCCGGTCGGCACGCGTCATTGGGCTCGGCTCCGACGCGATCGTCACGGTGCCGAGTGATTCGTCGGGAGCGATGGATCCCGACGCAGCTCGTGCCGCGATCCTCGGCCACGACGGGCCGCTCATCGTCAACGCCCAGGCCGGCAACGTGAACGCCGGGGCCTTCGACCCGATCGATGCCATCGCTGATGCCGTCGCTGAACGCCGATCGGAACGCGACGATGTGTGGTTGCATGTCGATGGCGCCTTCGGTCTCTGGGTGCGGGCGTCGAGTCGTCGTGCCGCACTCGCTGCGGGCGCTGAGCGAGCGGATTCGTGGGCGTGTGACGCGCACAAGTGGCTCAACACGCCCTACGACTGCGGCATCTCGATCGTTGCCGATCGCGCGGTGCTCGCCGCCGCCGTCGGCGTGCGGGCCGCCTATCTGCCGCCGGCGGGCGAGGTCGATGACCCCACCGATCGGGTTCTGGAGTTTTCGCGCCGCGCCCGAGGGGTTCCGGTCTGGGCCGCGCTGCGGTCGCTCGGCCGCTTGGGGGTGGAACGACTCGTTGATGGTGCCTGTGATGCGGCCGAGGCACTCGCCGCTGCCATCGAGTCGATCGACGGCCTCCGGGTGAGAGGTCAGGGCATCAACCAGGTCGTGGTTGAAGCGGTGGATTCCGCCGGTGAATCCGATCCCGATCGCACCAGCGCCGTTCTGGCTGCCGTGGCGGCCGATGGGCGTTGCTATCCGAGCGGCACGGTGTGGCAGGGCCGGCCGGGAATCCGGTTGTCGGTCTCGAACTGGCGCACTGATCTCGACGATGTCGAGGTGATCGCCGCCGCCTTTGCCGACGCTGTGCGCTAGCCGGCAGCCGGTGTCTTCGGGCCCGATCTTCGCGACCCGTTACCATCGGCCCATGAGCATGCAGGTACCCGTGGAACTCCTCCCCGAGGTCGTGCTCGGGTATGGCGGGGGCGCCTACGCCGTCGTGTCCGACCCAGCGGGGCCGCCCCGAGTCACGCATGTCATGCCGACGTTCGCCGGGGTGACGCTGACCTTCGGCCTGGGTCGCACATCGCGTGCCCTGCTCGAGGCCAACCCGCACCTCAGCGTGCTCTGGCCGTCCGGTCTCGCCGAGACGATGAGCCTCATCGTCGATGCGAACGTACTCAGCGTCGCCGCTGACGGCATGGTGAAGGTTCGTGCTGTCGCTGCGGTCCGCCACCGTCCGGCTCCCCAGCCTGAGTCGCACGACTCGATGGGATGTGCTTCAGGCGATTGAACTGCGGTTCTCAGGACGGACGGATCTCAACGACGATGGTGCGGTGACATCAGGGCGATTGGCACCGAGATGCCGAGTTCCTTGGTGCGAACCGTCGCGATGCGCCGGCCGGGTTGCACCGCATCCTTGACCGTGCCCAGCGCCTGGCCGAGTCGGCTGGCGGCGAGGTCGAGGTCGTCGCACTCAAGGGCCAAGCCCCAAAACGCTGCGTCGCCTGCCCCCTTGGCACCGTCGATGCCAACGAGTTCGAGGATGACATCACCGAGCCTGAAGAAGTCCTGTCGGCGAGTCTCGCCACCCATCTCGAAGCGGCGGGTGCGTCGTCGTTGAAGGCCGGCATCGATCAAGGCGTCGGCGGTGCGGTCGATTGATGGCGACACGGCTACCAGGTGATCGAAGCCGGTGACCCGGTTGTGGTGTTCGGTCGCCGGGGTGACCGGCGCGTCGACGAGGCCGATGGGCAGGCCGTCGACGGTGTCGGTCAGGCTGTTGATGCCGACGACGGCGATTCCTTGCCCGACGCTTGGATCACACACGATCGTCGTCGAGCTGATCCGGACCCGGTCGTCGTGCAAGGTGAAACCGGCAGTGGCCCAGCCGTCGGGTTCGTCGCCAACGACCACGGTGGTCAACTGGTGTTGGTCTCGGGCCATGGCCGGAGTGTCGCACGCCGATCGTTGATGGTCCGAACCAGCGCGCTGGCTAGGGTCAGCCGCTATGGCTGCGCCGGTCACCTTCGACGAACTCTTCACCCTCGAACCGGCCGGCGACGACACCTTCCGAGCCATCAGCGCCGAGTACCCGTGGGGGCAGGTTTACGGCGGTCAGGTAGCGGCCCAAGGGCTGCTCGCCGCCGGGCTCACGACCGAGTTCGTCTACGAGCCGCACTCCCTGCACGCGTACTTCGTGCGTATCGGAAACCACGACGAGCCGATCGAGTTCGAGGTCGACCGCGTCCGTGATGGTTCGTCGTTCGTCACCCGACGCGTCCTCGCCCGACAGTCTCACGGTGTGATCCTGAATCTCTCGGCGTCGTTCCAACGGGTCGAAGACGAGCCCGAGGCGCAGCGTGTCGGGATCCCCGACGTCGCTGCGCCGGGCACGATCGAGATGGATTCCTGGATCGAGCCGATGATCGAACGGAGCGGTGCCGCGGCGGCCCCACCCGACGCCCGCGCGTGGATCCGGATCACCGAGCCCTACCCCGACACACCGCTGATGCACGCCGTCGCCCACACCTACACCAGCGACGATCTCCCTACCGAGGCAGTCGAGTACGTCCATCCGATCGAGTCGCCCGACTACGACGCCCCCGACGTGGTGCGCCCGTTTTTCGGGGCAAGCCTCGATCACGCCGTGTGGTTCCACAACCTTCGTCCCGCTACCGACTGGACCCTCCATGATTTCCGGTCGAGTGGCGTTCGGCGCGGCCGGGGCCACGCCACCGGTGAGCTGTGGAATCCCGACAGCACCCACGTCGCCACGGTCACCCAGGAAGTCCTCCTGCGGGTCGCCCGCTAGGTTGCTTCGCCATGACCTTCACCCTGCGGCGACCAGCGGCTCGTGTCGTTCTCCTCGATCGTGAGGGTCGGATCTTTCTCATCGAGGCCGAGGATCCGATCGACCCTCGCAAGCCCGACTGGCTGGAGATCCCCGGTGGTGGCATGGGATGGAACGAGGACTCCGGTGCGGCTGCACTCCGCGAACTCCACGAGGAGACCGGCATCCCGAATGTCGACATGGGCCCGTGCGTGTGGGTGCAGCAGACCGAGTACGACTTCGCCGGCTACCACTTCGAGTCCGATGATCGCATCCATGTCGCCTGGTGCGATGGTGGCGAGTACGACCCCAAGGGCCTCGAGGCTCTCGAGGCCGCCGCCTTCATAGGGGCTCGGTGGTGGACTCTTGACGAACTCCTGGCGAGCGACATGCCGACCGTGCCGTACCTGCTGCGCGAGTACCTGCCGGCGCTTATCGCCGGCGATCTGCCGGCCGAGCCGATCGACATCACACCGCCCCCCGAGCACGGCGGACGTCGCCCGAGTAGCTGACCGAGTCGTAGCTCAGTCGGGCTTGCGCTGCGGGGCCCGCAGACCGTGCCAGGCCAAATCCGACACATGCTCAACGACGTCGTCGAGGCTCAGGCCACTCCCGCCGAGGGACCAGTGTCGGGCGCTCGCCTCGGCGAGCCCGACGATGCCGAAGGCGAGCGCAA
>PBTQ01000041.1 GCA_002729125.1 Acidimicrobiaceae bacterium
CAGCAGCAGGCCGAGGATGCGGAGTGCGCCGTCAGGGTTCTCGCGGAAGGTCTGGTCGAACTTCCGGCCGACCCAGGGCAAGAAGAGGATCAGCAACACGCCGGCCGGCGCGACGGCGAGGCCACGTTCGAGTGCGTCGAGACCGAATTCTTCCTCGAGGAAGAAACTCTGAATCGATTGGGCAGGGAAGAGCGCGAAGCCGATCGCCGCCATCGCAAGGGTCATGTAGCGGATCGTGTCGATTCGCCAGATGCGAGCGAAGGCGGCCTCGACGGAGATCGGGGCCTCCTCCTTGTGCTCGAGGCCGGTACCGAGGACGTCCTGCTTCTCCCATTGGCCGCGTTCGGGTTCGGGGATGAAGAAGGCGAGAATACCGAGGACAGCGACAGGGATGCCGAGGATGAAGTAGGCCCAGCGCCAGCCGGCAACGCCGCCGGCGATCGCGGCGACGCCGCCGACGAGGATCGGTGAGGCGGCGCCGAAGATGCGGCCCACGCCGGCGTTGGTGGCGTACATACGGCCGCGGGTGGCGATCGGATAGGTGTCGGCCAGCAGGGTTGAGTGGACGGTGATCGTGTTGGCCTTGGAGATGCCGGCGAAGAAGCGGACGACGAACAACATGAAGGCGTTGACCGCTACGCCGGACAAGAACACGAAGAAACCGAAGGCGAGGCTGGCGACGCCGACGATCGGGCCTCTGCGTATCCGGTCGGCGAGCCACCCCATGGGGCCGGCGCCGAGCACGAAGAACGCCACCGATGCCGTCGAGATAAAGGTGATCGTGCCATCGGAAACGCCGAAGGTCTCGGCGATGTCGGGGCCGAGGATGTTGATCGCAGCCTGCTCGAGTTCGTCGAGGGAGTTGAGCAGCAACAACACGACGAAGGTGAAAAATCCACCCTTGCGGAGCCCTTCCTTGAGCGGCATCGCTTCACTGCCGACACCGGGCAGGAGGTCGTCAGCAAAGATGATATCGGCCGACCGCTCAGCCTGACTCGCCTGGCGGGCGGCCTCTTCATCGAGCACTGCGGCGGTGAGCGTCGACGCGCTTGTCGAGTCCTCGATTTCGCTCACACGTCCCCCAACGGTGTTTGCAGCGGTCTGGCTCCGCAGGACCCTAGGCGACTGCTCGAAGCGGGACCAGACAAACCTGACGACCGTCAGGTCGTCGGCCGTGGTGACTGAGGAGGTTAGCGACGGGGCGGTCCGGCGCTGGTGTGGCGGGTGCCGGGCGGGTCGACTGCCCATTCCGGGGTTTGGCCCCACACGCCGTCGTAGACGAAGTGGGCGAGCGGGCGGCGACGGACGGGTCCGTGGTTGCCGGCGGGTTTGCCGAGGGTGACGGTTGCGGCGAGGAAGACCTCGTCGGGGACCTGCAACAGGGCCCGCAGTTGGGGTTCGACGGCGGCGTGCCACATCGCCACGACCCCTCCGTAGCCGAGGCCACGGGCGGCGAGCAGCAGATTCTGCATTGCGGGATAGACGGAGGCGCCTTCGGTTGAGGTCGGCTCCCGGTGGCGGATGAGCGTGGGGAGGACGAGGACAGGCACGTTGCCGAGGCTGTCGACGTAGGTCTCCATGCTGCGGGCCATGCGGGCCTTTGGTGAGTCGTTGGCGATGCCGCTGCCTTCGTCGTACCCGTCGCTGCGTCGCTTGGTCGCCCACAGGCGTTGGGCGCCCTCGACGATCAGCTGTTTCGCCTGGCGAGCGATGTCACCGTCGGTCAAGACGATCATGCGGAACTGTTGACGGTTGCTGCCTGTCGGGGCGCGTGACGCTGCGAAGCAGATGTCGCGCAGCACCGATTCCGGTACTGGTTCGTCGGCGTAGCGCCGGATCGCCCGTGTTGTCGCAATGCCCTCGAGGAGGCCGATCGAATCGTCGGGGGTCGGAATCTGGTCGAGGCCGTTGGGGGTCGCCATGCCTCGACCCTAGGGGGCGTCGCGCCCCGCACGAATTTCGGAGCGCTGGGCGATCGAGGGCTAGTGTCCGCATCGATGCTGAAGCCGAAGGACACGTTCATCCCGAACACGCCCGACGAACTCACCGCCGCCTGGGTGGGTGAGGCGCTGCGCGGGGCCGGGGAGACGTGCACGGTCGACGACATCCGCGTCGAGCCACTCGGCGGTGGCGTGGGCATGACCGGCCAGACCGTCCGGGTTCGGATCGAGGGCGATGGTGCGCCGGCCACTGCCGTCGCCAAATTCGCTGCGTCGCAGGCCCAGACCCGTGGCATCACGGAGTCATATGACTCCTATGCCCGGGAGATCCGCTTCTATGAGGGGTACGCCGAGCGAGTCCCGGTTCGCACCCCCAGGTACCTCGGCGCCGATTACGACCCCGGCACGCACGGCCAGCCTGGCCCGGTTGCCGTGCGGATCATCGAGTCGCTGCCGGTCGGGGTGAAGCGGTGGATCTCGCGGAACACGGTCAAGTACCTGCGCCCAACCAAGCGCCGCTATGCGCTCCTCATCGAGGACATGGGCGATGCTGGCTCGGTCTACGGGCTCGGCGAACCCCCCGGCGACGACGAGTTGCGCGCTGCGCTCACGGCGCTTGCCGGTGTGCACGCATCGTTCTGGAAGTCACCGGAGCTCGATCAGGACGACGAGACCTTCGTCCAGTTGGTCACCTCCACCCCGACCTTGCTGAGCGATGTCGCCCGCACGGCTGCGTTGTCGGTCGCCGAGGCTCGTTACGACTGGTGCGGTCCGGCCGAGCGTGAGGTGCTCGAGACCGCGACGCATCGCTTCCCAGAGAACATCACATGCGCCAACGAACGCTGGGCACTCGTGCACGGCGACAGTCGCAGCGACAACTTCATGTTCCCAGCCGATGGTGAGGCGATCATCCTCGACTGGGCGATGGTGTCGCGTGGTCACCCGGGCTTCGATGTCGGCTACCTCCTTAGCAGCTGCCTCGATGCCGACCGCATCGACTCGCTCGGCCCACTCGTCGAGCACTACCGCGGCACGCTCATCGGCCTCGGGGTCGACCTCGACCCGGCCGAACTCCGGCGAGGGGTCGACGCAGCGTACGAAATCAATGCCGTACTCCAGTTGCTGACCCTCACGGTCTTCGAGGGGCAGGGCGACAACACCGGCTCGGAGATGGCCGATCTGTGGTTGCCTCGTGTTGCTGCCGGACTCACCCACTCCTGGTAGCCCGACCCGACCTCAGGTCATCTTGGGCATGCCGTGGTGCGGTGGAACCTCGAGGCGGCCGATGGCGTCGGCTCGGCGGTGCAGCAGATCGACGGTGTCGCGCAGGTCGTTGGTGATGATGTAGGTGCGGGCGACAGTGCTGTTGACGACCATGTCGCCCTGGGCGTCGAGGTCGGCTTCCTTCACGTCGCGACCCGACCGCTCAAGGAGGGCCTTCATCTCTTCGAACGACAGACTCCTGCGTCCGGTGCCCTCACCAACCCGCTGGAGGTGTTCGGGGCGGTTGCGTTGGGCGGTGAAGAGGCCGGTGCGCTGGAGGCCGCCGGCGGGGTAGAAGACCGATGCTCGCACCTGGGTGCCTTCGGATTCGAGGTTGTGGTGCAGTGCTTCGGTGAAGCAGCTGACGGCTGCTTTCGACGCAGCGTAGACCGATGCCGTGGGCACCGGGGCGAAACCGCCGTCGCCCGATGACGTATTGACGACCTGACCGGGGTGGCCGCCCTCGATCATGCGGGGCACGAATTCTGAGGTGCAGATGGCCGTGCCGAAGACGTTCACGCCGAAGCACCAGCGCCAGTCGTTGGGTTCTTGCTGCCACGGCTTGCCGCCGCCGCCGGAGGTGACGCCGGCGTTGTTGTAGAGGAGGTTGACCTTGCCGTGGCCTTCGTAGACGGCGTCGGCGAGGGCCTTGACCGATGCTTCGTCGGTGATGTCGGTGCGGATGCTGGTGACGTCGCCGTGAGCGCTCATTTCGGTGACGGTCTCGTCGATCGCTGACTGTTCAATGTCGGCGATGACGACCTTTGCGCCGTGACGCAGTAGCGCGCCGACGATGCCCTTGCCGATGCCCGACGCGCCGCCGGTGACGACGGCAACCGAGTCGCTGATGACGATGTCCTGAAGGGCGGTGGTCTGGTCCTGGGTCGGTTCGCTCATGCGACGACCTCCTCACGTTGGTTGAGTGGGTTCATGCCCGGGCAGCCCTTGGCTCGCTCTGGGATCTCCGAATAGTCGATTGGGTCGGCGACCTGCGCCTTTGTGGGGCAGAACTGTTCGGCGAGCGGGAGAAGCGCTTCGAGATCGAAGCCGTAGACCTTCGCGGCGTTGGTGGTGAGCATCTGCCTGGTCTCCTCCACCGTGTAGTTGGCGAAGGTGAGGCGGAGGTGTTCTTTCGTGTGGGGGTGGCTGCCTTCGATGTGGGGGTAATCGCTGCCCCACATCACCTTGTGGGTTCCGACCGATCTGGCGATGTCGGTCTCGGACGGCCGCAGGAACGAGGCCCCGATGTGGCACTGGCGGTCGAAGTATTCGCTCGGCGTCAGCGACATCTGGGCGACGGCCTGGCCGCCGAAGATCGACTCCGAGCCGTAGCGGCTGTACTTCATGCGGTGGTGGAAGCTGTCGAGCTTCGCGAGCGTGTCGGGCACCCAGGCGGTGCCGGTTTCGGTGATGACGTAGTTGAGTTCGGGGTGGCGTTCGAACACGCCGGAGAACATCAGGTGCCACAGCGCCCGCTGGGTCCACCACTGGACCTCGAGCATGAACATGGCGAGCGACGCGGGGAAGTGATTGCCGAAGTTCGGTGACGCCCCACCGGCGTGGTGGTTGAGCGGCATGCCGTGGGTGGCGGCTGCAGCCCAGATGGGCTCGTAGCTGTTCGAGTAAAGCGGTTCGAACGGTGAGTCGGGTGGCGCTCCGGGCACCAGCACGCCGCCGGTGAGGCCCTGTTCGGCGGCCCATTCGATCTCGGTGACCGAGCCTTCGACGTCACCCAGGAAGATCTGGAAGACCCCGGCGCGGCGGGTGGGGGCCTCGCTCACGAAGTCGGCGAGCCAGCGGTTGTGGGCCCGTAGCCCGGCCCAGCGGTACTCGAAGTTGTCGGCGTAGGCCGGTGCCTCGAAGCTGCTCGCCGCCGGCGGCGCGAACGGGGGCTGGGTGTTCGGGAACAGCACGGTGGCGACGACGCCGTCTTGTTCCTGCTCACGGAGGCGGCGTTCGCTCGACCAGTTGCGGTCACCGAAATCGTCGGGGTCGCCATCGACGCCGACCTCGAGCGGCGAGCGCTCCATGTCTTTGTACATCGCCTTTTGGCGGGCGACACCGGCTTCGATGTCGTCGGCCCAGGCGTCGAAGTCGGCGTGGTATTTCGCCTCGAGGTAATGCTTGTAGTCGCGCACGCTGGCGCCGCAGTGGGCGTCGGCGGAGACGACGATGTGGTGATCGGTTTCGGGAAGCACGGGGTTCGTCACCCTGGCATGGTCCCCGGATCGTCAGGGCGTGGTCAAAACCGTGGAGTCGCGTTGGTCGAGTTCACCTGCGGTGGGAGCGGCTGCGGTGTTGTCGTTGGGAGGAATTCGGGCGGCCTTCACGATGGTGATCGCGTCGCGGTCGCCGCTCTCGATGCAGGCGGCGAGGCACTGGATCCGTTCGCTTGCGGCCGTCTGGTGGAACATCGGGAAGATGGCGTGCACGAGGGCACACATGCCGGCACCAATGGTCTGTCGTGCGAACCCGACCGCGACCCGCATGTGCTGGAAGTAGCTTTCGCCGGCGCTGTGGGGGTGGCGGGTGAATGGGTTTGTAACAGCCATGTCATCACGATACGAAATGCCGCCCGCACGTTTTGTGCGGATTTTCGCAGCATCGGCGATTTCTGTGAAAGAATTATCTACAAAAACAGAGTATGAGGAGAAATTCATTGAATCTGGACGAGATCGATCGGGAAATCGTGCGTCTTCTGCAGGCTGATGCGTCGCTGACGGCCCGTGAGCTCGCCGAGCATGTCGGGCTCACGGCCACGCCCGTCTGGCGGCGGGTGCAAATCCTCGAGACCGCCGGCGTGATCACCGGTCGGGTCGCGCTGATCGATCCCGAGGCACTCGGGCTCGGTGTGACCGTGATGGTGCACGTGCGCACGAACGATCACAGCGCGGCGTGGCTCGACCGTTTCGCTGCGGCGATCGAAGACCTGCCCGAGATCATCGAGGCTTACCGGATCTCCGGCGAGATCGACTACACGCTCAAGGTCGTGGTGCCCTCGATTGATGCCTACGACGACTTCTACCGGCGCCTGATCGGCAAGGTCGAGCTGTACGACGTGCGATCGGTCTTCGTCATGGAGGAGATCAAGCGCACCACCGCCCTGCCCCTGCATTTTCTTCCCGGAACCGGCTCCTGATCTAGGTTCGGGTCATGTCGAACAGGCCGCCGAGGAGGTCGATGTGAGTGCGTTGACGAAGCCGGGGGAGTGGACCTACGGAATCCAACTCCCGATCCAGACCCTGACCCGCACCCTCGTTGACGAGTGGGAGGACACGGCAACCGTTGACGATCTTGTTGCGATCACCAAGGCTGCCGACCAGCACGGCTTCGGCTTCGTCGGCGTGTGCGACCACGTCGCCATCCCCAACAACGACTACGCGTCGAAGATGACCACGACGTGGTACGACACGATCTCGACCCTGTCGTACCTCGCTGCTCACACGCAGCACACACATCTGTTGTCTGTCGTGTGGATCGCGGCGTACCGCCATCCGCTGCAGACGGCGAAGGCGTTCGGCACCCTCGATCATCTCTCCGGTGGGCGGGCGATCTTAGGGGTCGGTGCCGGGCACGTGGAGGCGGAGTTCGATGCTCTCGGTGTCGACTTCCACACCCGAGGGAAGCGGCTCGACGAGACGGTCGAGGCCGTTCGGGGGGCTTTCGCCGACACCTATGTCAGCCATGAGGGCGAGTTCTTCTCGTACGCCGATGTCGGTGTGTCGCCGCAGCCCAAGAGCGAGCTGCCGATCTGGATCGGCGGTGCGGGCAAGGCGGCGTGGAAGCGCACGGGTCGGATCGGCGACGGCTACATCCCGATGGGCCTGCCGAAGGAGCAGTACCCCGAGGCCATCGGGATCATGCGAGAGGCGGCGGTTGCCGCGGGGCGCCCCGAGGATGTTCCGCTCGATGTCGGCTACATGACCCCGTGGGGGTACATCCTCGGCGATCCGCCCGAGGGCATCGGGATGCACTGGCTGCAGGGCGGCACCGAAGGTCTCGCCGAGGACATCCGGGCTGCTCGTGAGCTCGGCTGCAATGTGGTGCACCTCAAGTTCCGGGCCCGCGACGCGCAGGAGTACGCCGACAGCCTCGCGGCGTTCAGCGAGAATGTCGTGCCGTTGGTGAACGAGACCTGACCGTCGACACCCTGCTCGCTCGATCGTCGGGATCGTTGCGGGTCAGTCCGTGAAGTCGGGGGCTCGGCCTTCGGCGCGGGCGCGGGTCGCCTCCTGGAAGTTCTGGGTGGTGAGCCGTACGTAGAGCTGGGTGTGGCTTTCGAGTTCGATCGCGGCGGCGAGGCTTGCCGTCTCGAGTCCGGACCACATCATCTTCTTGGTCAGCGCTACGCCTTGGGTGCTCCAGCCGTTGATCTGATCGGCGAGATTGAGCGCAGCGTCGAGGAGTTCGTCGTCGGGCAAGACTCGGGAGACCAGCCCGATGCGGTCGGCTTCCTCAGCGTCGAGGTCGCGGCCCGACAGCATGAACTCGAAGGCGTGCGTCGAGCCGATGGCTCGGGGAAGAAGGAACGACAGGCCGAGTTCGGTTGCGGTGAGACCGTTGTTGATCCCGGCGGCCCGGAAGTAGGCGGATTCGCCGGCGAGACGGATGTCGGCCCCGAGCGTGAGGCACATGCCGCCACCGATGGCGGCGCCGTTGATAGCGGCGATGATCGGTTTGTTCATCCGACGCATGCGAGGAACGAGATCGGCGAGGGTCGCCATCGCCTTGGTGGCGATGCCGCTCAGGCCGAGTCCATCGATGTTGGGTGGCGGCATGGTGTCGCGGGTGTCGGCGCCGGAGCAGAAGCCGCTACCGGTCCCGGTGAGCACGACGCATGTGATGTCGTTGTCAGCGTCGATCTCGTCGAACACGGCGGCGAGCGGCACCATCAGCTCGAACGCCATCGAGTTCATCCGCTCGGGTCGGTTCATCCGGATGACCGCAGTGCCGGGGCGGGGGCGCTCGACGAGAACGACCGGTTCGCCGGCCTCGTTGGTCTGGGAATGGACGTCGGGATCGCTCATCCACGTAGTGTCACGCACATGGCCGGGCTGAAGGGAATTTCGATCGTCGACACGATGATCGGATTCGCGGCGCCGTCGGGGGTCGATCGGGAGATCCCGCAGGTCAAGTCTGCGCATCGCGGCTCGGCGCACACGGCCGACTACATCTTCACCGAGGTGCCCGATGACGATCCCGACGACCCGATCACGGCGACGCTGACAGAGATGGACCGCCTCGGTGTCGGTGTCGGGCTGGTCAACACGGGTCGGCCGGAGGCGATCGAAGCGGCCCGCCGCCACCCGGCCCGGTTTGTGCTCGAGACGCACGTCGGTCAGATGGGGCGTCCCGTCGACATTGTGAGTGAGGTCCGGCGGATCCGGGCCGAGCACGCCGAGTACGGTACTCGTGCGGTGTCGTTCTTTCCGGTCGGTCCGGTGCCGCAGGTGCCGGTCGATGCGGCGACGTGGTATCCGATCTACGCGACGTGCGTGGAACTCGGTCTTCCCGTCTTCGTCAATGCCGGGGTGCCGGGTCCGCGGGTGCCGATGGCGGCGCAAAGGGTCGAGGGTTTCGATCGTGTCTGTTACGACTTCCCCGAACTCGTCATCGTCATGCGGCATGGCGCTGAGCCGTGGACCCATCTGGCGGTGAAGCTCATGCTGAAGTGGCCGGGGCTCCACTATTCGACCTCGGCCTTCGCGCCTCGGCACTACCCGTCGGCCATTGTCGACTACGCCAACACTCGTGGGGTCGAGAAGATCCTGTACGGCGGGTATTTCCCGATGGCGTTGAGCCTCGAACGCATCGTCGCCGAGCTTGCCGATCTGCCGTTGCGTGACCATGTGTGGGAGCCGTTCCTGGCCGGTAATGCCCGACACGTCCTCGGTCTCGCTTCGCCACTTTCCTGACCGACGCGGCGGCAGTACGGTCGCTGAGCGTGACCGGGCAGCGCATCATCGATCCTCACGTCCATCTCTGGCATCCACGGACCACGCCGCGGCAGATCACCCCGCTGGTGAAGCTGCTCGGCCGGTTCCCAAACGTGCTCGAACGGGTCGGTCGGGCGTTGACCCCGACCCCTCTCGTCGAGTTCGTCGGCGACACGCGGTATGTCATGAACCCCCACCTGCCTGCGGATTTCCGGGCTGATGTCGGTCATCATCAGGTGGAGGGGATCGTGCACGTCGAGGCCGGTTGGACGGCCCGAGGCACGCTCGGCCCGGTCGGTGAGACCCAGTGGCTCGATCGGCTCGCCGAGCCTCCGCTCGGGATCGTCGCCCATGCGGTGATCGACGATCCGGCGGCGCTCGAGGCGCAGCTCGACGGCCATTCGATCGCCAGCGGCCGCCTGCGTGGCGTGCGCGATATTCTCTCTGCCCACCCGGACAAGCGTGTCCACACCTGGACTGATCCGAGCCGGATTGGGAGCGATGCGCTTCGTGTCGGGCTCGGCACGCTCGCCGAGCGAGGACTCACCTTCGAGGCGTGGTGCTACTCGAACCAGCTCGGTGAACTCGCCCGCCTTGCCGACGATGTGCCGATGACCACCATGGTGCTCGACCACATGGGCACACCCGTCGGCGTCGCCGGCCCTCACGGGGGGCAGGGTGAGACGGAGGCCGACCGGGCGCGGATCCTCGATGACTGGCATGCCGGCCTCGTTGCGGTCGCCGAGCATCGGAACGTGCACTGCAAGCTGTCGGGGCTGCTGATGCCGATCTGCGGCTTCGGGTTCCACGAACGCGACACCAAGCCCTCGGTTGGTGAGGTCGTCGATGCGCTTGGCCCGCATGTGCGTTTCGGGATCGAGACGTTCGGTGTCGAACGCTGCATGTTCGCCAGCAACTTCCCGATGGACAAGGTGTCCGTTGACTACGAGGTGCTCTGGGATGCGTTCCTGCAGATCATCGCCAACGCCGGTCTTGACGCTGCGCAGCAGGCGGCACTGCTCGGCGGTAATGCCGCAGCGTTCTACCGGCTCGAAGGGCGCTGAGCGGGCCGGCGGCCCCTGGCTGCTGTTGCTCAGCTGGCCTTGAGTTCGTCCATCACGGAGCGGTACGCCGTTATGTCGCCCTGGCCAGGTGCGTAGAACGAGATGCGGTCGACGACATCGCCGTAACGGGCCTTGAGCCCCGGTGCGATCTCGTGTGGTTCGCCGACCACGGCGAAGGCGTCGAGCACTTCGTCGTTGATCAGATCGCCCATGCCGACCCAGTCGCCCTGCTTCGACAAGGTGTTGAGCCGCGGCTGGAGATCTTCCCAGCCGTGGCACTCGAAGACCTTGGCGTAGGCCGGGGTGGAACCGTAGAAGGCGATCTGTTGCTTGGTGGCCACCGTCGCTGCGTCGAACTCCTGCTCGTTGTTGCCGGACACGACGAAGAATGGGCCGGAGATCATGAAGTCGTCCATCGACTTGCCCGCCCGTTCGCGACCTTCGGCGAGGTTCGGCAGGGTAATTTCACGCAGGTACTTTTCGGTGGTGAAGCCGTGGCAGATGAAGCCGTCGCAGACCTCACCGGCGGTGCGAGTCATGAGTTCGCCGACGCCGGCGAGCCAGATGTTCGGGCGGCCGAAGTCGTCGAGGTCGCCCTTGTCGGGCGTGAAGAACGGGGTCATCAGGGTGTGGGTGTAGAACTCGCCGCGGAACTGCAGCGGTTCACCGTGCTCCCACGTGTCCCAGATGGCGCTGATGGCGGAGATCATCTCTTTCGCCCGGGCTGCGGGCTTGCTCCATTCCATGGAGAACCGTTTGGTGATGTGCGGCTTGATCTGGGTGCCGAGGCCGAGGTTGAAGCGGCCCTTGCTGAGGGCCTGGAGATCCCAGCCGAGGTTCGCGAGCAGCATCGGGTTGCGGGCGAAGGCGACGGCGATCGATGTGCCGAGTTCGAGCGTTTCGGTGTGTTCGGCGGCGAGCACCAAGGGCAGGAATGGGTCGTGGCTCGTTTCGGCTGTCCAGACGCCGTCGTAGCCGACCGCTTCCTGGGCTTTGGCGTTGGCGACGATCTTGTCGATGTCGGGGCTGAGTCCGAGACCTCCGTCGACCTTCATGGTGCCTGCTCGCTTTCTGCCGGTTGGGCGGTGGGGGTGTGGTGACGGGGCTGCCCGTTGGTGCGGGTCTAGCACTCGGGCCGGTGCTGTTCCTAGCCGTCAGGCAGCGTTCACCTGATCGCCCCCTCGAGGCCATCGAGACCATACGAGACCTCGTTATGTTGGCTGATGCAGGTCGACGCCAAGCGGGCTACGCATACAACAGAACCCCCCGCCCCGCCGCCCGGCACGGTCACCGCAGTTCTCGGTCCCCTCGCTGGGCGGTGACGCGTCGGAGATTGGGCGCGTGGCCGCGGTGGCGGTTGGATCGCCAGAAATCCTTTGCCAGCCACATCCCGGCGATGACGAACACGATCATGACGATGGCGGCGACCGTGTAGGAGGTGGTGCGTCCCGAGCCCTCGTAGATCGCGCCGATGGCGCCGGCGGTGAGGCCGGCGGCGAGGGCCTGCGCCGCGCCGATGAGTCCTTGGGCACCGGCCTGGCGTTCTTCGGGCACGGCCATGGCGACGGCGACACCTGATGCGGAGATGGAGAGGGCGTCGGTCAGGGCGTGGCCCATGGTGAAGGCGAAGATCCAGTTGCCGTCGGGCAGTTGGCCGTACATGAACATGAAGAAGGCACCGGCGAGGAGGCCGGCGCCGCCGATCCGGAACGGGCCGTAGTTCTGGGCGAGGCGTCCGCTGGTCGGGCCGAGGATGATCAACGGGATCGCGAACAGGGTGATGCCGAGGTTGGCGATCCAGTCGGCGGTGCCGAGGTCGTCGTGGACGACATCCCACAGAGCGTCGAAGGCGCCGATCATCAAGAACGCGCCAGCTGCAAGGACGACAGCGCCGGCGACGACTCGGTTGGTGAGCAGATCCACGGCGAGGCGTTGGGGTGTGTTGGTGGCGGCCACCGTTTCCTCGACGGGCACCGTCCGGCTGATCACCAGCAGGATCGCGGTCGCCGCCGAGACGACCAGGAACGGCGCTGCGAGTCCGAACGGGCCGACGAGCACGGCGGAGATCGCAGGACCCATCGCGAACCCGAAGACGTCGGCACTCAGGAGACGACCGAGGTTGGCGCCGAGGTTCTCGCTGTCGGTGAGGATCACGACGCGGCGGATTGCCGGCAGCGACCCGCCTATCCCAATGCCGGAGATGATGCGGCCGAGCATCAGGATCGAGAGGCTTTCGCCGAACGCCATCAACAAAAGCCCGGCGATGTTGATCGCAACGCCGGCAACGATCACGCGCCGGGCGTAGCCACGATCGGCGATCGGTGCGACCAGGGTCTGGGAGAAGAAGGCGGCGATGAATCCGGCACCGATCAGCCACCCGATCGCGGTTTCGCTGATGCCAAAGGTTTCGCGGTAATCGGCGACGATCGTGAAGAGCACGCCGTAGCCGGACGCAAGCGCCGCCGATAGGCCGGCGAAGACCCAGAGAGCGGCGGAGCGTGAATACATCGTCGGGAGCGTACGGTTCTTAGCTATCGAAGCGTTAGGCCTTGAAGGCCAGAAGGGAACCATCGGCCCTGTTTGCGCACCGGACGCTTCGTTACCGACCCGCCCCGTGAGCAGTCTGAATACACGGGGGCGCTTGGGCTGATGATTGGGTTCGGCCTGGTGGTCGGCGCCGTTGTGGGTGGTCTCGGCCCCTCGAGCATCGGCGGCCTCGAACCGGCGGCCGGCCTCGGCGAGTGGGCAGAATCCGATGGGCGGATTGCGTGGGTGACGGCGGCGTACCGGCTGACGATCACCCACACGTTGGATCCGTCGCCGTCACCAGGCCCGCAGGTGGGCTGCGAGTTCTTTCCCGACCGGGGTCCGCTGCTCGGTGATTCGCTGTCGTTCGGGTGGGCCGAGGCGATCGAGCATGCCGAGTTGCTCGGGCTGGGCGAGTGGTATTCCGTGCAGATCCGATGCTGGGTCGCCGGGTCACCCACCCTGATTCCGGGCTTCCGTCGGTTCTTCGATCCGCCACAGCCGCCGTCCCCGCCGGCGCCCGACGTTGTCGAGAAACCCCGACTCGAGATCTACGCCCAGCGGGCACTCCAGTTCGAGAGCGCAGCCGTCGGGCTGTCCCCGCCGGCCCAACAGTTCGTGGGGGGTGCCGACCTGGCTCGCCGTGACGAGCGAGCGCGAGTACGCGCCGATCACGGCAAATGCAGGCCCGCTCTGGGTGACGGTACGGTCCGAGTTCCGTAACGTTCGTTGAGACATGGGGGACGGCTCCCCGCCGATCGTGTGCGACGGCGAGGATGTGGCCGTCGTGTTCGATCCCGACGTCCCCGCCGACGAAAAGTCGCCTGGGTGCTTTCACGTCTACGAGGCCAACGGTGCGGGTGCTGTCGTGCCGATGACGATCACGGCGACGATGACGCGAGACATCTGGGCGTCGACCTCGAGTCGCCCGACCGAACGCCTCATTACGCCGGTGATCCGCCGGACCATGTTCGTGGTCGACGTGCGCGAACTGCAGGCCGTGATCGACTGATCGTTGCGCCGGGCCCAGGGCTACAGTCCGTGGCATGCCGATGCCTGACTTCGCCGCCGACCGCCGGCTCATTCCGAGGGTTGCCCAAGTCCTCCCGCTGCTGAGTTCCGAAGAGGCCGGTACACCGGTCACGAGCCGTGAGCAGGCGCTGGCCGCGTCGCACACGCCGGAGGCTGTCGCCCGTCGAGAGCTCGTGGCGGCCGCTACTGAAGCGATCGATTCCGAGAAGGTCGTGCCGTTTGCCGGTACGTCGACGGAGACGATCACGTTCGAGTCGTCGCCTGACGGCAACGTCATCACGTGCCACGTCACTCGGCCCGATGGGGCGACGGCGGCGCCGGGTGTGATCTATCTCCATGGTGGTGGCATGGCGAATTCGTCGGCGTTCGACGGCAACTACCGAGCCTTCAATCGGATGATTGCCCATGAGGGTGCGGTCGTCGTCGCCGTCGACTTTCGCAATTCGATCGTGGCGTCGGCATCGGGGGAGGTTGGCGAGTTCCCGGCCGGTTTGAATGATTGTGTTTCGGCGGTCCGTTGGGTCCACGCCAACGCCGAGTCGCTCGGTATCGATCCGGACCGCATCGTGATCGCCGGCGAGAGCGGTGGCGGCAATCTCACGTTGGCCACCGGGATGCGGTTGTTGCGCGAGGGCGACATCGATTTGGTTGCCGGGCTCTATGCGCTGTGTCCGTACATCGCGCTCGATCGAGATGGCGAGACCTTCCCGTCGGCGGTCGAGTTCGACGGGTACTTCCTGCGGGTGTTGGGGGAGTGGGGTCGTTACTCCTATGGCGTTGCCGCGGCTGACGCGAAGGATCCATTGGCGTGGCCGATCTTCGCCGGCACCGACGATGTTGCAGGACTGCCGCCGACCGTCATCCGGGTCAATGAGTGTGATCCGCTGCGCGATGAGGGCATCGCGTTCTTTCGGACGCTGCTCGCCGCTGGCGCCCCTGCACGCTGCGACACCGTCATGGGCACGATGCACGCCGTCGAGGCGATCCCAAACGTCTGCCCGGAGATCTCCCGGGCTGCGGCCCGCGATATCGTCGGTCACGCTGGCTGATCGATCTCGGCTCGAGTTCAGCCGTTGATATTGGCGAGCATGGCGAGATCTTCGATCGGGCCGCTCGGGATGTGGATCCAGCCTTCGCGGGTGGCCTGTGCCTTGTCGCTTTCTCTCGGTGCGTGGGTGCGACCGTCGGCGGCGAGCCCCACGATCGCTGCACACAGCACGGCGTCGAGATCGTCATCGCTTGCAACCATCTGTTCGGTGAACTTGCCGAGATTGAGGTGGCGGCCGAGCGCAGCGACGATCGATGCACGTTCCGGTCCGCTGTCGGCGCGCTTGTAGCTGCGATCGACGAGAGCCCACGCCGCCACTGCACCGCCTGGATACGTCTCGTACACGCCGGCGCCGCCGGATCGATCGGCGCCTGCCCCGGCAAGTCGTTCGAGCAGTCGGATCGCCCGGAGCGCGACCACGCCGATACGATCGGTCGAGACGCTGAGCGGCCGCTTCCCGCTGTGCTCAGCGACGATGTGGTCGGTGCGGCGGAGCTGGAGATCCTTCGGGTTCGCAGGTGGTGGTGATACGCCTCGGTGGTGTGCGGTGACGACGTCGACGAACGCATCCGGCCAGCCGAGCGGTGCGTCGATACCGACGACCGCACAGTCGGAGGCGAGCTCAATGACCGCGTCGTCGTCTGCCTCGCTCGCCAGGTGAACGAGCGTCGTGCCGTCGAGTACGGCGACCGACGTGTTCTTCGGTTGGGAAGCGAGGTCGACCCCGAGCAGCCGCATCTGCAGATCATGAACCCTCGGACGGGTCGAATGCATGGTCGGCGGTTGATGGGCGGGGGCGGTGACGGA